>NZ_DLNP01000011.1:285727-299117 GCF_002478355.1 Brevundimonas sp. UBA7507
GCTGCACGACCTGTTCGGCATCGAGCGCGGCTATATGACCACCATCCACGCCTACACCGGCGACCAGCCGACGCTGGATACGATGCACAAGGATCTGTACCGCGGCCGCGCCGCCGCCCTGTCGATGATCCCGACCTCGACCGGCGCCGCCAAGGCCCTGGGCCTGGTCCTACCGGAACTGAAGGGCAAGCTGGACGGCTCGTCGATCCGCGTTCCGACCCCGAACGTCTCGGTCGTCGACCTGAAGGTCGTCGCCGGTCGCGAAGTCACCGTCGAGGAAATCAACGCCGCCCTGCTGGCCGCCGCGAACGGCCCGATGAGCGGCGTCCTGGCCACGACCACCGACCCGCTGGTCTCGGTCGACCTGAACCACGTCGCCGCCTCCTCGACCGCCGCCCTGCCCCAGACGCAGGTCGTCGACGGCAAGCTGGCCCGCGTCCTGACCTGGTACGACAACGAGTGGGGCTTCGCGACCCGCATGGCCGACACCGCCCTGGTGATGGCGAAGTTCCTGTAATGATCAAGTGGGCGTGTACTGTTGCGCTTTGGGCAGCAGGCACGTTTCTTGGACTGCTACTCATGATGGGCGGCGACGTTCTTTCGCCGCCCATTTTGACGCTCGCCTTCATTGTATGGCTGGCCGGCGTCATCTGGGGCGCTAGATGCCATCAGGGCAAAGCCTACTGGATATTGCTTATCGGCAGCGCAATATCCTTGATCGTAGGGCCAATACTCTGGCCGCTGCTTTACGCACTAATGACGCTTCTTCACTGACCTCCTGCCTTCCCAACAAGGGCGTTAATATCATGACCTTCCGCACCCTCGACGACGTTTCCGACCTTTCGGGCAAGGCCGCCATGGTCCGCGTGGACTTCAACGTGCCGATGGAGGACGGAAACGTCACCGATGACACTCGTCTGAAGGCCGCCCTGCCGACCATCCACCGCCTGCGCGAGGCGGGCGCCAAGGTGGTGCTGCTGGCCCACTTCGATCGTCCCAAGGGCGAGCGCGTGCCGTCGATGAGCCTGAAGCCCGTCGTCCAGCCGCTGGAGCTGCTGCTGCACGGCCCCGTGCGCTTCGCTGACCACTGCGTGGGCGATGAGGCCAAGGCCGCCGTGGCCGATCTGGACGCCGGCGGCGTGCTGCTGCTGGAAAACGTCCGCTTCCACAAGGGCGAGGAAAAGAACGATCCGGCCTTCGCCCAGCAGTTGGCGGAACTGGGCGACCTCTACGTCAACGACGCCTTCTCGGCCGCGCACCGCGCCCATGCCTCGACCGAGGGGCTGGCCCGCCTGCTGCCCGCCTATGCCGGTTGCGCCATGGCGCGCGAGCTTGAGGCGCTGGACGCCGCGCTCGGCAAGCCGCAGAAGCCGGTCATCGGCATCGTCGGCGGCGCCAAGGTCTCGACCAAACTCGACCTGCTGAAGAACCTGGTCGCCAAGCTGGACTATCTGGCCATCGGCGGCGGCATGGCCAACACCTTCCTGTTCGCCCAGGGCGTCGATGTCGGCGGTTCGCTGTGCGAGAAGGATCTGGCCGACACCGCCCGCGAGATCATCGAGGAAGCCCGCCGTCAGGGCTGTGAGCTGCTGCTGCCGGTCGATGTGGTGGTGGCCAAGGGCGTCAAGCCGGGCATCGAATCGGGCGTCCGCGCTCTGGACCGCATCGCCGCCGACGACCTGATCCTGGACGCCGGGCCGGAGACCGTCGCCCGCCTGAACCGCGCCATGGACCTGTCCAAGACCCTGATCTGGAACGGTCCGCTGGGCGTGTTCGAGGTTCCGCCCTTCGACAAGGCCACGGTCGAGGCCGCCAAACACGCCGCCGAACTGGCCAAGGCGGGCAAGCTGGTCGCCGTGGCCGGCGGCGGCGACACTGTCGCGGCCCTGAACCACGCAGGCACGGCCGACGACATGACCTTCGTCTCTACCGCGGGCGGCGCCTTCCTGGAATGGATGGAAGGCAAGGTTCTGCCGGGCGTCGAGGCCCTGCGCGCCGCCTAAAAACGTCAAGGCGAGGGCTGTTCGCGGCCCTCGCCCCTGATGCCCGAAGCTTCAGTCTTCGCCGTCCAGGTCGACGGCGCGCGCGACCAGATCGCGCCACGTCGGATCGGTGTCGTCCACCAGATCGACGTCGTCCAGCAGGGCCACCGCCCCGCCGCCGTCGGGCAGGATCAGACCCAGCACCTCCATCAGATCGCCATCGGGCCCGACATGGGCCTCGGCCTGGACGATCACCGCCGCCTGTTCGCCGTCGTCTTCCCACCAGATGACCGGCTGGGGCAGTTCCATATCGATGACGCGCGCCTCTTCGGTGTCGCCCAGGGCGAAGACGGCCTTGCCCGCCTGAACGTCGTCCAGCGTCGCCACGGCCCCGTTGAAGGGCGTCAGCCGCGACCAGTCGTCGACGTCGAAACCGCCGCCGTCCTCATCCAGCGCATCATCGTTCTGGCTCATCGTCGTTCCTTGATCTGGCGCCGCACAGGCGCTGGACCACTTAGGGGCTGCGCGTCCAAAGTCCACCACGCTTGCGCCCTGTCACATCGGCGTGACTTCCCCCGCCCGACCGGCTAAGACCTCGGGCAAAATCATATCTGGTTCAGGAGACTATCCATGGCGCGCATCACGCTGCGACAACTGCTCGACCACGCGGCGGAGCACGACTACGGCCTGCCCGCCTACAACATCAACAACATGGAGCAGGGCCTGGCCATCATGGAGGCCGCCGACGCTGTCAATGCGCCGGTCATCATCCAGGCCTCGCGCGGCGCCCGCTCCTACGCCAACGACGTCGTCCTGGCCAAGCTGATCGACGCCCTGGCCGAACTGTATCCGCACATCCCGGTCTGCATGCACCAGGACCACGGCAACGGCCCGGCCACCTGCGCCACCGCCATCCAGTACGGCTTCACCTCGGTGATGATGGACGGCTCGCTGGAAGAAGACGCCAAGACCCCCGCCTCCTACGAATACAACGTCGACGTGACGCGCCGCGTCACCGAGATGGCCCACAGCTGCGGCGTCTCGGTCGAGGGCGAACTGGGCGTGCTGGGTTCGCTGGAGACCGGCATGGGCGAGGCCGAAGACGGCCACGGCTTTGAGGGCAAGCTGGACCACTCGGCCCTGCTGACCGACCCGGATCAGGCGGTCGACTTCGTCAAGGCCACCAAGGTCGACGCCCTGGCCATCGCCATGGGCACCTCGCACGGCGCCTATAAGTTCACGCGCCAGCCGGACGGCGAAGTCCTGGCCATGAACGTGATCGAGGAAATCCACCGTCGCCTGCCCAACACCCACCTGGTGATGCACGGCTCGTCCTCGGTGCCGCAGGATCTGCAGGACATCATCAACGCCTATGGCGGCCAGATGCCCCAGACCTGGGGCGTGCCGGTCGAGGAAATCCAGCGCGGCATCAAGAACGGCGTGCGCAAGGTGAACATCGACACCGACAACCGCATGGCCATGACCGGCGCCATCCGCAAGCTGCTGGCCGAGAAGCCGGGCGAGTTCGACCCGCGCGCCTATCTGAAGCCCGCCAAGGAAGCCATGCGCAAGCTGTGCCAGGAGCGCTATCTGCAGTTCGGCTGCGAAGGCATGGCCTCCAAGATCAAGCCCCTGTCCACCGCCCAGATGGCCAAGCGCTACGCTTCGGGCGAACTGGACCCGCGCATCGGCTGATCGCCGGTCGCGTCCTGATCAGACTGAAACGCCCGCCTTCGTCGACCGGAGGCGGGCGTTTTCATGTTCACCAGACGCCGTAGCGGCCGCCCATCGCCCCGCGCACCGCCCGCGCCTCGATCTCTGCGTAGTGAAGCGCTTCTTCGGCCTGGCGCGCATCGCGACGGGCGTCGCGAATTTCATCACGCACTTCACGGATACGGTCGCGGATGCGGCGGCGCTCCTCGTCGGTCAGGCCGTCCTGGCGCAGTTCGCGCTGCTTGGCCTCCAGCTTGTCCTCGCGATTGTCGATGCGGCTGATCGCCGAGTTCAACGCGCTCTCGGCAGACGCCACCGCCTGCTCGACCGCATGGATGCGCCGCCCGTCCTCATAGGCAGGCAGGAAGTCTCGCTCCTCGGCCGGGGCGCAGACCCCGCCATAGCTGTTCCCTTCGCGCCCCTGCCGGAAGCCGTTCTCCCAGGTGCAATAGGTCCGCAGCCCGTCTTCACGCGAGGCGAGATAGGCGCTCATGTTCGGCGCCACCCCGTATTTGGCGCAGGCCTTGGCGTGCTCGTCCAGGCGGCTGACCTGGCGTCCGGCCGCGCCGTCGCGCCAGCCCTGACCGCCCCAGTCGCCGACCAGGCACTGATCCTCGTTCATGGTGGCGCAGCCCGACAACAGCGCCAGGCCTGAAACGGCGACAACGGCGGCGATCAGCGACTTCATCTTCGGCCTCTCCAGGGGCGTTTTCGCGTTTGAGGTCTGATGCGCCTCTGCACGCAAGCCATGCTATTTCGCCTTATGGCCGATGAACCTTTGCTGACGGAAGACGACGAAACGCTCGAGGATGCGCCGCGCGCCGCAGAACGACTTCAGGCGCGCATCGACGCGCCGGGCGTGCGTCTCGACAAGGCTCTGGCTGAGGCCTTCCCGACCCTGTCGCGCGCCCGGCTCCAGGCCCTGCTGGCCGATGGCGCCGTCACCCGCGACGGCCAGACGGTCTCCAACGGTTCGGCCAAGGCCCAAACCGGTCTCTATGTGGTCGCCCTGCCGCCCGTCGCCCAGGCCACGCCCCAGCCGGAAGCCATCCCCCTGACGGTGCTGTTCGAGGACGCCGACCTGATCGTCATCGACAAGGCGCCTGGCATGGCCGCCCACCCGGCGCCGGGCTGCGAGACCGGCACCCTGGTCAACGCCCTTCTGGCCCACTGCGGCGACAGTCTCTCCGGCATCGGCGGCGTCGCCCGCCCCGGCATCGTCCACCGTCTGGACAAGGACACCTCGGGCGTCATGGTCGCCGCCAAGTCCGACCGCGCCCACTCAGGCCTCTCCGCCCTGTTCGCCGCCCATGACATCGAGCGCACCTATGTGGCCCTGACGCGCGGCGCGCCCTCGCCCGAAAAGGGCCGCATCCAGACCCAGATCGGCCGCTCCAGCGGCGACCGCAAGAAGATGGCCGTGCTGCGCTCCGGCGGACGCGAGGCGATCACTGACTATGTGGTTCAGCAGACCTTCGGCCGCCCGGCCAAGGCGTCGAACGCCCCCCTGGCGGCTCGCGTCGCCTGCACCCTACACACCGGCCGCACCCACCAGATCCGCGTCCACATGGCGTCCAAGGGCGCGCCCCTGCTCGGCGATCCCGTCTACGGCTCGGGCAGCCCCGCCGCCCCCGTCCGCGCCGCCGTCGAGGCGTCCGGCTTGAAACGCCAGGCCCTACACGCCGCCGTCCTCGGCTTCGTCCACCCCGTCACCGGCCAACCGCTTCGCTTCGAAACCGCCCCGCCGGACGACATGCAACGCCTCGAAGCCCTGCTGTCCGAACTCTGACGCTCCGGACCGGCGTCCAACTGCGCCAAACTGTCCGCTTTATTAGCAACAATATCTGTGCTAGATAATGACAGCGACGGCGAAGGACTGAACATCGCCGCCGAATTGGGACAATCCGCCCCTTTCGCTTCGGGCAACGGATTCCCATCTTGTCAGTTGAGGGGCGAGGTGATGATGCACGTCATGTGGTCGGAGCCGCAACGCCAGCTCATGTAGCCGGAGGGACCATATGGCCAACAATACGCTGACGGTGATGTCGCCTGAACAGGGACTGTCCCGTTATCTTACGGAAATCCGTAAGTTTCCCATGCTGACCAAGGATGAGGAGTTCATGCTCGCCAAGCGGTGGAGCGAACACCAGGATCCTGAGGCCGCCCACCGTCTCGTGACCTCGCACCTGCGCCTCGTGGCCAAGATCGCCATGGGTTATCGCGGCTACGGCCTGCCGATCGGCGAAGTGATCTCCGAGGGCAACGTCGGCCTGATGCAGGCCGTCAAGAAATTCGATCCCGACAAGGGCTTCCGCCTGGCGACCTACGCCATGTGGTGGATTCGCGCCTCGATCCAGGAATACATCCTGCGCTCCTGGTCCCTCGTGAAGATGGGCACCACGGCCGCCCAGAAGAAGCTCTTCTTCAACCTGCGCAAGGCCAAGAGCCAGATCTCGGCTTTCGAGGAAGGCGACCTGCACCCTGAACATCTGACGGCCATCGCCACCAAGCTGGGCGTGTCGGAAGAAGAGGTCGTCAACATGAACCGCCGCCTCGGCGGCGACGCCTCGCTGAACGCTCCTCTGCGCGCGGACGGCGAAAGCGAGTGGCAGGACTGGCTGGCCGACGACAACGCCGTCAGCCAGGAGACTCAACTTGCCGAAAACGAGGAAAAGTCGATCCGCATGAGCCTGCTGCAAGAGGCCATGGAGGAACTGACCGACCGCGAGAAGCACATCCTGACCGAGCGCCGCCTCAAGGACGACCCGGTCACGCTGGAAGAACTCGCCGGCCAGTACGGCGTCAGCCGCGAGCGCGTGCGTCAGATCGAGGTGCGGGCCTTCGAAAAGCTGCAGAAGGCCATGCGCGCCGCAGCCGAGGAACGGAACCTGGTCGACGCCTGACGTCGACCCGTCTCCCTACCCCGCCCGCGCCAGCGTCTCGGGCGGCGCCAGCTTCAGCACCGCCTGAACCGGCGCCGTCAGCGCGGCCTTAGTCGGCGCGCCGGCCGCCAGCACCGTATCCAGCCCCGCCGCGGCGATCGCCAGCGGCGCGTCGCCGGTCTTGATGGCCAGCGCCTTCAACGTCTCGGCCTGCTGCTTGATGGCTCGCACGGCCTGCATCGGATCGCTGTCGAACTGCGTCAGGGCCGAAAACAGGATCCGCATCGCCTGGTCCTTGACCGCCACGGCCGCCTCGGCGCCGGAACGCGGCTTGTCCGCCTTGCGCTTCTGCGGCCCGGCGTAGTCGTCCGAGTTGAAGCGCCGCCGATCCGGGCCGACATAGCCCACCGCCTCGACCCAGTCGCGCGGCTTGGTCGCCAGGTTCTCGATCCGTCGTTGCAGATCGCCGCTGGTGAAGGGTTTTCTCAGGAATTCGTGCACGCCGGAATCCCGCGCGCCCTTGATGGCGCTGGCGGTCGCCTCGGCCGTCACCATGATGATCGGCGCGCGGCGGCATGACAGGCTGGAGCGACGGATGCGCCGCACCAGGGCCTCGCCGTCCAGCTTCGGCCCCGCTCGCTCGGTGCAGATCAGGCCCGGCTCCATCTCGCGCGCCAGGTCCAGCACCCGCGCCTCGTCGCTCTCGACCACGACTTCGCGCGATCCGAACCCCTTCAGCAGGTCCATCAGCAGGCGCGCAGCGGCGGGATTGGGGTCGACGATCAGCACACGCCGAACCACCGGCGCGATCCTCTGCATCGTCTTGGCGTCTAGGGCGAACACGGGGCGAGCTCCATTCCAGAGCCCGACCCTATGCCCCACGGGTTAAGGCGATGTTGCCTCAACCCAAAAACGTAAACTCAACCCTGGAAGGGATCGCGCATCAGGATAGTGTCGTCGCGCTCTGGGCTGGTCGACAGCAGGGCCACCGGCGCGCCGATCAACTCCTCGATCCGCCGCACATACTTCAACGCATGGGCGTTCAGATCCTTGAAGCTGCGGACGCCAGCCGTGCTTTCGTTCCAGCCTTCCAGCTCCTCGAACACCGGCTCGGCCGAGGCCTGATCCTTCAGGCTGGACGGCAGATAGTCCAGCACCTCGCCGTTGATACGATAGCCGACGCAGATTTTTAGCGTCTTCAACCCGTCCAGCACGTCCAGCTTGGTCAGGGCGATGCCGTCGATGCCGTTGATCGCCACCGACTGGCGCACCAGCACCGCGTCGAACCAGCCGCAGCGACGCGCCCGGCCGGTGTTTACGCCCACCTCGCGGCCCACCACCGCCAGATGCTCGCCGACCTCATCGTTCAGTTCGCAGGCGAAGGGGCCCTCGCCGACGCGGGTCGTATAGGCCTTCACGATGCCCAGCACATAGCCGACGCCGCGCGGACCGACGCCCGACCCCGCCGCCGCCTGACCGGCGATGGTGTTCGAACTGGTCACATAGGGATAGGTGCCGTGATCCACGTCCAGGAAGGCGCCCTGCGCTCCCTCGAACAGCACGCGCTTGCCCGCCTTCTGCGCGGCGTCCAGCACCCGCCACGCCGGTTTGACATAGGGCAGGATCTTCGGCGCGATCTCCAGCAGTTGCGCCAGCAGCGCCGCCGGGTCGATCGGCTCCAGCCCCAGACCCGCGCGCAGCGGATCGTGGTGCGAGCGCAGGCGGTCGATCTTGATCTTCAGGTCGTCTTCATTGGCCAGATCGCAGACGCGGATGGCCCGACGGCCCACCTTGTCCTCATAGGCGGGGCCGATGCCGCGGCCGGTCGTGCCGATCTTGGCGCCCGGCGCGCTGGCGGCGGCCTCGCGCGCCACGTCCAGCGCCGGATGGATCGGCAGGATCAGGCAGGCGTTGTCCGCGATGGTCAGGATATCCGGCGTGATCGCCACGCCCTGAGCCTGGATCTTCTCGATCTCGCCGACCAGGTGCCAGGGGTCCACGACCACGCCGTTGCCGATGATCGAGGGCTTGCCCTGCACCACGCCCGACGGCAGCAGCGCCAGCTTGTAGACCTTGCCGTCGACGACCAGCGTATGCCCAGCGTTATGGCCGCCCTGGAACCGCACGACCATGTCGGCCCGGTTCGACAGCCAGTCGACAATCTTGCCCTTGCCCTCGTCGCCCCATTGGGCGCCGACCACTGCGACGTTAGCCAAGACCGTTTCTCCGCAATCCAGAATGCGGTGGGAGCCTATAACCCCTGAATCGTCCGGAGTCGCCCCACTCCAACGGAATGAGGTGCAGAATTATCCCGCCAACTCGCCGACCGCCGTCTGGAACGCCCATTCCAGCCAAGGCGTCGCGGCCACGACGTCCGCCGTCTCGACCGTGCAGCCGCACCACAGGCGCAGGCCTGGAGGCGCATAACGATGCGGCTCCATGTCATAGACCGCCCCCTCGCCTTCCAGCAGCGCCTTGAACCGCTTCACGAAGGCCTTCTGTCCCGCCTCGTCCATCGCCGCGATGCGCGGATCGACGAACTTCAGACAGACCGACGTGGTCGAGCGGATTTCGGGCCGCTGCGGCAGGAAGTCGATCCAGTCGGTCCGCTCCACCCACTCGGCCAGGGCCGCATAGTTGGCGTCGGTGCGCGCGATCAACGCGGGCAAACCGCCTGCGCCCTTCGCCCAGTCCAGCGCGTCGATCCAGTCCTCGATGGTCAGGACCGAGAAGGTGTTCATCACCACCCCATCCGCCAGGGTCCGGTCGAAACCCTTCTTGTCGACGATCCGCAGCACCTTGGGCACGGCCCGATCGGGGCGATACGCATCCAGCCGCGCCACGGCGCGCGGCGACAGCACCATCAGGCCGATGCCCGCCTCTCCGCCCAGCGCCTTCTGGAAGCTGAAGGTCGTCACATCCAGCTTTTCCCACGGCAGATCCATCGCAAACGCCGCCGAGGTCGCGTCGCAGATGGTCAACCCCTCGCGGTCGTCGGCGATCCAGTCCCCGTCCGGCACGCGCACGCCCGAGGTCGTGCCGTTCCACGGAAACACCACATCCTTCTTCGGATCGACCTTGGACAGGTCCGGCAACTCGCCCCACGGCGCCGTCAGCACTTCCGGCTCCAGCTTCAGGTGGTCGCGCACATCTGTCGCCCAGACCTGGCCGAAATTCTCATAGGCGACGACCTGCACCGGCCGCTCGCCCAGCATGCACCACAACGCCGCCTCGACCGCGCCGGTGTCCGACCCCGGCGTATAGAGCAGCACATAGTCGTCCGGCGGGCTCAGCACTTCGCGCGTCAGCTTCAGCCCATGCGCGAACCGCTCGGCCACCTCCGGCGCGCGGATGCCCCGGCCCATCAGGTTCGTCGGCAGCCCCGCCAGCGACCAACCCGGACGCTTGGCCGTCGGCCCGGCCGAGAACCAGGGGCGAGCGGGCTTGGCGGCGGGCTTGGGCGTCATGACGGTCTCTACAGTCTCGGGGAGGAGAAGAAGGAAGTAGGCCCTTAGGCCATCAACGGCCGGGCTTATAGGGCCGGCGCTCACGCCATTCGGTCGCAAACCGGACCAGTTCGTCGTCCGGCGTCTCCGGCAGCGTCACCACCAGTTTCGCCAGCAGATCGCCGCGCTTGCCGTTCGCATAGGCGCCGCGCCCCTTCAGCCGCAGCACCTTGCCCGAGTTCGAGCCCTTGGGGATGGTCATCATCACCGCGCCCTCGGGCGTCGGCACCTGGATCTTGCCGCCCAGCACCGCGTCCGGAACCGACACCGGCAGATCCATCGTCAGATCGGCGCCGTCGCGCTTGAACACCGGGTGCGGCTGGATACGAAGCTCGATCAGGGCGTCGCCCGCCTGACCGCCCCGCCCCGGCGCGCCCTGCCCCTTCAGCCGGATCACCTGGCCTTCGGAAGCCCCCTTGGGAATGGCCACATCCAGCATCCGCCCGTCCGAGAACTGGATGCGCCGCGTCGTCCCGGCGATGGCGTCCTCCAGGCTGATGTCCAGAGTCGCCCGCACGTCCTGGCCGCGCCCGCCGCCGAACCCACGCCCGGCCCCACGCCCGCCGCCGCCGAAAGCGCCAAAAATCTCTTCCAGATCGATGTCGTCGAAGCTGGCCCGGCCGCCGGGGCCGCCCTCGCCGCGCCCGCCGAAGCCGAAGCCCCCGAAACCGCCGCCGCCCGGCCGTCCGCCCTGCGCCCCGCCGCCGAAGCCGCGGAACTGCTCGCGTCCGTCGGCGTCGATCTCGCCGCGATCATATTTGGCTCGTTTCTCGGCGTCGCCCAACAGGTCGAAGGCGGCGGTGATGCGCTTGAACCGTTCCTCGGCGGCCTTGTCGCCGGGATTCTTGTCGGGGTGCAATTCCTTAGCCAGCTTGCGGAACGCCTTCTTGATCTCGTCCGCGCTCGCGCCCTTGGAAACGCCCAGTTCCTGATAGGGATCGCCAGCCAATTTTCGCTCCACTCCGGATCAATACAGACCAGAGCGTCAGTTAAGCCATGCGCCCGCCCGCCGAAAGGGGCCGACATGGTTTAGATCGGCGACATCAACGGCGCCACCGCCTCGGCCCCCCAGCCGAAAGCCTCGCCCCACTGGGCCACGGCGACGCGGGCGATGCTTACGCCATCCGGAAAATCCACCCCCGCCTCTGCCCCGCCATAGACGGCCGCAAGCCCCTCGACCTCCCAGACCCGACGCACGACGGCGCCGTCCAGCACCCGCACCCGGAACCACCACGGATCGACCTCGACCGACTCTCCCTCCCAGCCGTCGCCGCCCAGGCGCACGCGCGGCAGCCAATCCAGTCGCCATCCGCCGCCCTCTGGGCTCGCCTTCAGATGCGCCGGTCGCCATGGCGCCGCATTCCGATTGGCCCAGGAGAAGCCGACCTCCGTCGTCCCCGCCCCGCCCGGCGGCGCGCCTGCCGGCCCCGCTCGCCAGATCCGGGGCAATCCGCGCTCGACTGCATCGACCTCGGCGCGCGCCATGCCACGCTCCAGCACGACGACCAGCGCCTCCGCTTCCGCCCCGCGCGCCGCCGCCTCTTCCGTCCCCTGCTGCCCGCGCAACAGGCCGCTCAACCGCCACACGTCTCCGCCGACCAGTTCGGCCCGGCGGAACTGCACCAGCTCCCATCCGCCCGCACTGCGCACCGCCAGCAGATTGGCGCCCGACAGCACCGCGCTGGGCGTCTCGTCCCAGTCCAGCCGCTCGACGCGCCAGTCGCCCGCACGGCCCTCCACCGCCGTCACATCGCCCGGCTCCAGCCTCAGCGCCTCCAGCGGCCCCAGCTTCAACGTCAGCCGCTCGGCCGCCTCGCCCGCCAACAGCCGCTGCGCCGCCGCCGTCGCCAGCCCGACCCCAACAACAGCAGGCAGAGCCGCATCCACCCCGCCGCCTTCGCCCTCGCCGCGCACCGTCACGGCGCCCAGCTGATAGTCCGCCGCCTCATCGATAAAGCGCAGCCGCGCTGCGCCGGGCCGAGGCGTCAGCCGCCGATCCGCCGCCGCGCTCCCGCCCTTGTCCGGCAGGGCCAGCGCCGCCTGATCCAGCGTCATCTCCCGCGCCGTCTCGCCCAGCACGGCCACCCGGCCATCCCGCTCCGCCGTCGTCGCCCCCAGCGCCTGCACCAGCGGCGACAGCGCATCCTTCGTCGCCATCGGCCGGTCGATGACATAGCCCGTCACCGCACCATCTACCGCCCCGACCGTATAGTCCGCCTCGCTCAGGCCGCCGCGCTTCAGAATAGCCTCGATCAGCCCGCGCGCATCGCCGCCCATCCGCCCATTCAGCCAGTGCCCCGTGCGCCAGGCGCCCGCATCCGCCCACACCTCATGCAGCGCCGGAAACGCCGGATAGGGCCGCGCGTCCCAGCACCAGACATCCGCCCCTTCCAGCATCCGCTCGCCATAGACGCCCGAGACCGGGTTGTTCGCCGGCTGCGCATATTGCTCCAACACCGCCTCGATCAGCCGCCGCTGCATCCGGTCGTCGCGCGCGCCGGTCGAGTGCGGCGGCAAGGCGTTCTCGCTGCTCTTGGGATCCTGGAACAGGTTCGGCGCATTGCCCCCGCGATCCACTGCCGCACAGCCGAACTCGGTCAGCCGAATAGGCTTCATCCCCGGAACCCAGGCCGTCGGCGCCGCCTGCCGCACGCCGCCGACGCGCTCATGGTGCGCGTTCGACCACCAGCCCTTCAGATCCTTGTAACGCCAGATCCAGTCCTCGCCGTGGGCGCCGTCCTTGATCGCCGTGCGCCGCTGCGCCGCCCGATCCGCCGCGCTGGCGTAGAACCAGTCATACCCCTCGCCGCCCGCGACCTGCGCCGCCAGATAAGCCGGATCCGACGGCCCCTTGAAGTCTTCGGCATCCCGCCCGCCGGCACCCCCGCGCCAGTCGCCCATCGGCGGATACCAGTCGATGCCGACGTAATCGATGTTCGGGTCCGCCCACAGCGGATCGAGGTGAAACCGAACCTCTCCATCCCTCTGCCAGCCGAAATACTCCGACCAGTCAGCGGCGTAGCTCAGCTTGACCCGCGCCCCGACCACCGCCCGGCACTCGGCCGCCAGCGCCCGAAACTGCGCCACCGCCGGAAAGCCCCCGCCCGCATCCCGCGTCCAGGTCAGCCCCCGCATCTCCGAGCCGATCAGCAGGCCGTCCGCCCCCTCATCCGCCGCCATCCCGGCATAATGCAGCGCCAGCCGCCTCAGCCCCCAGCCGCCCGCCGTGCCGAACAGGGCCGCGACCTCGGCCGTCGCCCCCGCCCCGTCCGTCCCGGCTATCCGCCCCCGCCACGGATAGCCGGGG
>NZ_DLNP01000011.1:299382-299551 GCF_002478355.1 Brevundimonas sp. UBA7507
AGTCCATGAAGACGAAGGGATACAGCGTCACCTCCAGCCCGCGCGCCTTCAACGCCCGGATCGCCTGCCGCACGCTGTCGTCCGAGGGCGTCCCGCCATAGGCCGGGCCTTCGCCGCCCTGCCCGTCGTCGACCCGGCTGATCAGGTGCGCGTTTGCGCGCGTCAGCCC
>NZ_DLNP01000011.1:299870-300098 GCF_002478355.1 Brevundimonas sp. UBA7507
CCACCCCCGGCCGGATGCGGCAATGGCCCATCCGCACGTCATCCCCGAACCAGCCGACCACCAGACTGACCCGCTTCAGCCTCGACGCCTGCGCCATCAGCTGATCCAGCGAGGCCTCCAGGTCCGTCTGCCCCGCCGTCAGATGCACGTTCTCCGGCGTGGATTTCGCCAGCCCCTCACGCCGCATCACCGGCTCGGTCGCCAGGCAGAACTCGCCCGCGCCGGGGA
>NZ_DLNP01000016.1:0-15306 GCF_002478355.1 Brevundimonas sp. UBA7507
TACCGGCCCCAAGCAGCGCGGAAGCGCGGTAGGCCGCAGTAAAGCGTAACAGAGCGGACCCCGGAGAAATCCGGGGGCAGTTTTGCTTTCAGTGGTTCGGCGTGCCGGTCGCGGGATCGGTTTCCGTGCGACCCGAGTTGCTGCTGCCCTCGGCGCCCTTGGGCTCCGTAGCTGGGCGAGGCGGACTGCCCTCCTTGTCGGGACGCTGGTTCTCGTTCTCGGTTTCGCGGCTCTTGGGGCGTGGTTTCGTCATATGGACCTCCTGAAGGAGTTCAATGCGGTGTGGGCGGCGAAGCTCCGATCTTTTGTGCAAGGCGCCGAACGCTAACCCGGCCTCAAGGGCTTGGCCGTATGAGCGGGCGTTGGAACGGGACTTGCTGGGAACGTTCCGAAGGGAGCGTCATGTCGGGACCACTATCAGTAGAAATCCGCAACCTCGCCGAGCTGTCGGCCGAGGAGGGCGTCCAATGGAACAGGTGGGCGCGTGCGGACCCGGATCTGAGCAGCCCGTATTTCCGTTGGGAGTTCGCACGGACCGCCGGGCCGATCTGTCCCGGTTCGGCTGTCGCCGTCTTCAAACGGGACGGCCGTGTCGTCGGCTACTATCCGCATCAGCGCCGGGGCGGGACGGTTCAGCCTCTTGCCGCGCCCATGAACGACTATCATGGCGTCATCGGTCCGCGTGATGACAAGCCTTCGATGCAGGAGGCGGCGGCCCTGATCGGCGCGCCGCGCTTCGCCGCCGCCGCCTGGATCGGTGAGGCGCCGCAGACGATGCGACGCAATCACAGCGTGGTCTCGGTGGTGCCCGAGGAGGGCGGATTCGACGCCTGGTACGCCCGGCGTCGGAAGGCCTTCCCAAAATATTTCAAAGACAAGGAGCGCTCTCGTCGTGGTCTGGACGGTGCGTTCAGAGCGGTCGAGATCGAGATCGGGCTGCATGACCACGCCCTGCTCAAACGCATGATCATCGAGAAGAGCGAACAGTACCGACGCACGGGACATCACGACATCTTCGCCTGCGGGTGGACGGAACAGGTGCTTCACGCCCTGATGGACTGCCAGGGCGAGGACGGCTTCGGCGCCTCCATGGCTGTGCTGCGCGTGGACGGGCGGGTTGTCGCCATGGAGTATTCCATGCACGCTGGGCGTCATTTCCACCTGTGGTTCCCGGTCTATGAGCAGGAGGTCGCGCGCTGGTCGCCCGGCATCGTGCTGACGCAGGAGACGATCCGGCTGGGCTCGGAACGCGGCTATCGCATCTTCGATTACGGCGTCGGCGTCGGCGGCAACTACAAGAAGTACTACGACGACGGGGGCCTTGTGACCGCCGAAGGCGTTGTGGCTCGACCAGGCGTCGGCAACGCGGTGTGCGCGACGGCCGGCGCGGCCCTGGGCGTGCTCGGTCACGCGCGGGCGGAGCGGCTGCGTCTCAGCACGCGGCGGCGTTGGTCCGTGATCGAGGCGTGTGAGACAAGTCTGGCCGGTCAGGCAGCGGGCGCGCTGCGCGCCGCCGCCGACATGGTCCGGAAACAAAAAGCGGCCGGCTCGGCCGATTGATGAGGAGAGCGGTATGACGGCTTCCATGACGCGCTACGCGGGCCCGATCACCCAGGCCGAGGTCCACCCTCATGCCCTGGTCGCCGACGGGTTCGCCGAGGATCAGGCCCTGGCCGAGGTGCTGGACCGCTATCCGGCCGACCTGTTCGACATCAACCTGTATGATTACGACGACGAGGGGCAGGTCAGCCTGCGGACCGGCGCGCGCGGACGCCTGAACGGCGCCGAACTGCTGGAGGCGATCCAGCAGGGCCGTCTGTGGGTCAATATGCGCAAGGTCGAGCAAGGCTGGCCCGAGTTGTGGCGCGCGGCCATGGTCGACTTCGAGCGGATTCTGGGCGGTTATGGTCTGAAGGCGGCCAGCGCCAGCGGGCAACTGATCCTGTCGTCGCCCAAGGCGCGCGTGCCCTATCATTTCGACGCCGGCGGGGTGGTGCTGTTCCACATGCGCGGGCGCAAACGCCTGTTCGTCTATCCGGGCGACGAAGCCCATCTGCCGGAACGCAGCATGGAGCAGGTCGTCACCCGTCAGACGACCGAAGAGATTCCCTATTGCCGCGCTTTCGAGGACGATGCTCGCATCGTCGACCTTGAGCCGGGACAGGCGCTGACTTGGCCCTTCTATGCGCCGCATCGGGTCGAGAACCTGGATCGGTTCTGCGTCTCCCTGTCGGTGGAGTTCCAGAGCTGGCCGTCGCGCATCCGCAACGGCGCCCTCTACACCAACGCCTTCCTGCGCAGCCGGGGAGGGGAGCCGCGCGCCACGGACCGCATGAGCAAGCCCGAGCTGGCCGCACGGTGGGCCGCGTCGGTGGCGCTGAAGCGCACAGGCCTGATGAAGAGCCGCATCGCCACGTTCGAGCGGGACTTCGAACCTGCTGTCGGCGCGACGGATGGCGCCGCGGCCTTGGCTCCCGATCGTGCAGACGGTTCCGCCGCCTGAGGGGGCCTTAGGTTAAAAGGGGTTCATGACCTCGATTTAAACTGACTTTGCGGGGCGCGGCCCTCAGTTTCTCCTGGACACAGAGACAGGGAGACCCGCTGATGAAACCCGCTGCAATCGCCGCCGCCATGGGAAGCGCGCTGGCTGCATCCGCCGTTCTGGCGTCGCCGGCTATGGCTGAGGACGTGACGATCCGCAACGCGGTGGCGCGCGTCATCGTCATCCCGGAAGACCGTTCCGACGTCGGTGTCGAGATCACGCAGGGCTCGGCCGGCCTGCCGGCGCTTCGCATCGAACGCCGAGGCGCGCAGGTCCGCATCGACGGCGGTCTGGGGCGTGGGCGCGGCATGAGCTTCAACGGCGGTCAGATCGGCTCCTGCAACAACGGTCCCGCAGACGCGCGCCAGCCGGGCGAAGGCGCGACGGTCGAGGTGCGGGGCAAGGGACGAATCCGCATGGAGGACGCTCCTCTGATCGTCCTGCGCACGCCGCGCGACGTCGAGGTCAGCGGCGGCGGCGCCATCTTCGGTTCGGTCGGCCGCGGCGCCCGGTCCGTCGAGCTGGGCAATGGAGGCTGCGGTTCCTGGACGGTGGCCAATGTCGACGGCGACGTGGATCTGTCGGTCGGCGGCTCGGGCTCGATCAGGGCCGGCACGTCGCGCAATCTGGAGGCCGCTGTGGGCGGGTCCGGTTCGGTTTTCGCCGGCGCCACGGGCAAGCTGGACGCCAGCGTAGGCGGTTCGGGCAGCATTGATGTGGCGCGCGTGGACGGCGAGACCAGCATCGCCATCGGCGGATCCGGCGACGTGCGGGTGCGCGGCGGCCGCGCCTCGACCCTGGAGGTCTCGATCGGCGGATCCGGCGACGTAAACTTCGGCGGAACGGCGGGCGACGTCTCGGCGGCTATCGCCGGATCGGGCGACGTGCGTGTGGCCCAGGCCACGGGCGCGGTTTCGCGCTCGATCGTGGGATCAGGGGATCTGCGCATCGGCCGCTGACGCCGACAAGCCCCTGAAGGAGAAGGCCCGGGAGCGTGGAACCCCTCGGGCCTTTTTCGTGCCTGGAGCTTTTTCATGCCTGGAGCCTGAACGGTCCGGTCAAACAAAAACCCCGGCGGATCGCTCCGCCGGGGTTTCGTTGATCCGTGCGGTCCGAAGACCGCGAAGATCGATTAGTTGCCGAACAGGGCGGCCACGCCGTTGTGCGTGCGGCCCAGGTTGGCGCCGGCTTGGTCGCGGGCTTGCAGACCGCCGCCGAAGCTGTAGCGCATGCCGATCTTGAAGACGTTGGCGTCGACGTCCAGGTCCGAGGACTTGACGTAGTCGTAGCCGCCGAAGACCGAGTACGGGGTGTCGGCGAACTGGTACTCAGCAGCCACGCCGGCCGACCAGGCGTCCACGTCGCCGGCACCGATGAAGATGTTGTCGGCGTCGACGTTGGTGTAGGCGGCGCCGCCGCTCAGGCGCAGTTGCGGCGTGGCGTAGAAGGCGGCGTCGCCGGCCACGGTCCAGATGTCGGCGTCAGCCGCGGTGCCGTACGAGACGACGCCCGTCAGAGTGGCGCGGTCCAGGTACTTCTGGCCTTCCAGACCGAAGGTGTTCAGCGTGGTGTTGCCGAATTCCGAAGCGCCGTAGAAGCCGCCGAAGCGCATGTCCTCGATCTTCTTCGACAGGTGCACGGCGCCGGCCAGGGTGGTTTCGTCGCCGGCGTGCTTGACGTCGGTGTAAGCGGCTTCAGCGTTGAAGGTGACGGTCCAGTCGCCGAACACCGACGAAGCGACCGTGCCATCGATGACGCCGCGGTTGACGTCCGTGCCTTCGACGTCGGCGTAGTTGTAGGCGATGCCGACCGAGCCGATGGCGTCTTGAGCGAAGGCGGGAGCGGCGATCAGGGTCGCGGCGGCGACCGAAGCGAGAAAGACGGTTTTCATTTTTTTGTCCTTATATACTGCCGCCGGGACAGCTTGGCCGCTCCGACGATGGGCAACACATAGGTCGCCCTTTTGCCTTTTACCGTTACAAACGTGTCATGAACTCGTCGTCATTGGCTGATGTTGCCCAAAAGAGACGCATTAAGGCATAACTGCGTCAGTATGCGGAGCGCATTGCGGCGGCGCCTTTCTGCGGCGTTCATCTGGCCGCTTTCCCGCCTCAGACCTTAACGGTCGACCCGTGTTATGTTGCATTGCAGCGGGCGAAGAGGGGTGTGGGCGGCGTGAGTCGCAAACCCTGACGGGGCGGGGATTTCCGCGCTTGACGGAAACGGAATCGGTAGGCATAAGCACCCCTCTTGTTGGACCGGCTGTGCACTTTCGGGTGCAGACGCGGTCCGCAGGGACGACCTAAGTTACTGTTCTTTGCAGCTTCTTGGGAACTTACGGCCTTCGCGGGGGACTGCGTGGGCCGCTCGTTTTTGCGGATTTGCGTTTCCTGGGGGCGAGTTATCGCTCTGAGGCTTCGGTCTTTGAAATGGTTCACAGGGACGCGGCTCCGGCCGCATGGGAATAACAACCGATATGGATCAAAGCATCCGCATCAGGCTCAAGGCCTTCGATCATCGCGTCCTCGACTTTTCGACGCGCGAAATCGTTAACACCGCCAAGCGCACGGGCGCGACCGTTCGTGGTCCGATCCCGCTGCCGACCCTGATCGAAAAGTTCACCGTGAACCGCTCGCCGCACGTCGACAAGAAGTCGCGCGAGCAGTTTGAAATCCGCACGCACAAGCGCGTGCTCGACATCGTCGACCCCACCCCGCAGACCGTGGACGCGCTCATGAAGCTCGACCTGTCCGCCGGCGTGGACGTCGAGATCAAGATCTAAGAAAGAAAGAGGCGGGATCCGACATGCGCACGGGCGTGATCGCCAAGAAGCTGGGGATGACCCGCGTGTTCGCCGATGACGGCGCACACGTTCCGGTCACTGTGCTCCAGCTCGACGGCTGCCAAGTCGTCGGCCAACGTACCAAGGAGCGCGACGGCTACGTCGCCCTTCAGCTGGGCGCTGGCGTTAAGAAGGCCAAGAACACGGCCAAGGCTCAACGCGAAGTTTTCGCGAAGGCCGAGGTCGAGCCTAAGGCCTATGTAACCGAGTTCCGCGTGGGTGAAGACGCCCTGCTGGACGTGGGCGCCGAACTGTCGGCCGACCACTTCCTCGCGGGCCAGAAGGTCGACATCCAGGGCCATACCATTGGTAAGGGCTTTGCCGGCGCGATGAAGCGCTGGAACTTCGGTGGTCTGCGCGCCTCGCACGGCGTGTCGATTTCGCACCGTTCGCATGGTTCAACCGGCCAGCGTCAAGATCCGGGCAAGGTCTTCAAGGGCAAGAAGATGGCTGGCCATCTTGGCCAGGAAGTCGTTACGACCCAGAACCTGACCGTCGTCCGCGTCGACGCTGAACGTGGCCTGATCCTGATCAAGGGCGCTGTCCCGGGTCACGACGGCGCCTACGTCAAGATCAGCGACGCCATCAAGAAGGCCCGTCCTGCGGACGCCCCGTTCCCGGGCGCCGTGAAGTCGGCCGCTGCTCAACCCGCTTCGACCCCGGCTGAAGCGCCGGCCGTGGAAGCGACCGAAGGCGGTGAAGCGTAATGAAACTCTCGGTCATCAAACTCGACGGCAAGGCTGCTGGCGACGTTGAGCTGTCGGACGCCGTCTTCGGCATCTCCGACATCCGCGGCGACCTGCTGGCCCGTTACGTCAATTGGCAGCTGGCCAAGCGCCGCGCCGGTACGCACAAGGTTCAAACCCGCAACGAGAACTCTCGTACGGGCAAGAAGATGTACAAGCAGAAGGGCACCGGCGGCGCTCGTCACGGTTCGCGCCGTGCGCCGCAGTTCGTCGGCGGTTCGCGCGCCTTTGGTCCGGTTGTCCGCGACCACGGCTACTCGCTGCCGAAGAAGGTCCGCGCCCTGGCTCTGCGTCACGCCCTGTCGTCCAAGGCCAAGGCCGGCGACCTAGTCGTCGTCGACAGCGTCTCGGTCAAGGAAGCCAAGACGGCCTCGCTGCGCGAGACCTTCGGCAAGCTGGGCTGGACCAAGGCTCTGATCATCGCGGGTCCGGAAGTTGAAACCAACTTCGGCCTGGCCGCGCGCAACATCCCGCACATCGACGTGCTGCCGAACGCCGGCCTGAACGTCTATGACATCCTGCGGGCCGACAAACTGGTGCTGACCAAGGCGGCTGTTGAGGCCATCGAGGCGCGCTTCGCTGAGAAGGAAGCCGCATAATGGCCGCCGCTCAACCCACCGCCAAGCACTACGACACCATCCTGGCTCCGGTGATCACCGAGAAGGCCACGATCCTGTCGGAGCAGAACAAGGTCGTCTTCCGCGTCGCCGGTACGGCGACCAAGGACGAGATCGCTGCCGCGGTCGAAAGCCTGTTCAAAGTCAACGTCCTCAAGGTCAACACCCTGGTTCAAAAGGGCAAGACCAAGCGCTTCCGGGGCATCCTGGGCCGTCGCGTGGACATCAAGAAAGCGATCGTGACGCTGGCCGAAGGTCAGTCGATCGACGTCACGACGGGGCTCTAAGAAGATGGCTCTGAAGCATTACAATCCGACGTCGCCGGGCCGCCGCGCCCTGGTGCTGGTCGACCGTTCCGAGCTGCACAAAGGTCGCCCGGAGAAGTCGCTGACCGAAGGCCTGACCAAGTCGGGCGGTCGTGGTCAGGGCGGTCGCATCGCTGTCCGCTTCCGCGGCGGCGGCGCCAAGAAGCTGTACCGCAAGATCGACTTCAAGCGTCGCAAGTTCGACGTGGTCGGCACGGTTGAGCGTCTGGAATACGACCCCAACCGCACCGCCTTCATCGCCCTGGTTGTCTACCCGGACGGCGAGAAGACCTACATCATCGCGCCTCAGCGCCTTCACGCCGGCGACACCATCGTCGCGGGTGAGAAGGTCGACGTGAAGCCGGGCAACGCCATGCCGCTGCGCTCGATCCCCGTCGGCACCATCATCCACAACGTGGAGATGAAGCCGGGCAAGGGCGCTCAGCTGGCCCGTTCGGCCGGCGCCTACGCTCAACTGGTCGGTCGCGACCAGGGCTACGCTCAGATCCGTCTGGGCTCGGGCGAGCTTCGCATGGTTCTGGACGGCTGCATGGCCGTTGTCGGCGCCGTGTCGAACCCCGAGCACATGAACCAGAACCTGGGCAAGGCAGGCCGCAAGCGTCACATGGGCTGGCGTCCGCACGTCCGCGGCGTCGCCATGAACCCGATCGACCACCCGCATGGTGGTGGTGAAGGCCGGACCTCTGGTGGTCGCACCCCGGTTACGCCGTGGGGCAAGGACACCAAGGGCACCCGTACCCGCAAGAACAAGGCCACGGATAAGTTCATCATCCGTAGCCGTCACGTGAAGAAGGCTCGCTAAGAATGGCCCGCTCCTCCTGGAAAGGCCCGTTTGTCGACGGGTATCTGCTCAAGAAGGCCGACGCCGCTCAATCGTCGGGCCGCAAGGACGTGATCAAGACGTGGTCGCGCCGCTCCACCATCCTGCCGCAGTTCGTCGGTCTGACGTTCGGCGTCCACAACGGCCAGAAGCATGTGCCGGTGTCGGTCTCCGAAGAAATGGTCGGCATGAAGTTCGGCGAGTTCGCCCCGACCCGGAACTTCCCGGGCCACGCGGCGGACAAAAAGGCCAAGAGGAAGTAATCCATGGCCCAGACCAAGAACCCCCGTCGCGTTGAAGCGACCGAGGCCCGCGCCAAGCTGGTCAACGTCCGCATCAGCCCGCAGAAGCTGAACCTGGTGGCCGCGTCGATCCGCGGTCTGCCGGTCCAGAAGGCGCTGAACGAGCTGGAATTCAGCCACAAGCGCATCGCTGGCGATGTCCGCAAGGTTCTGTACTCGGCGATCTCGAACGCCGAGAACAACCACAACCTCGACATCGACAACCTGGTTGTCGCCGAGGCCTTCGTGGGCAAGAACCTGGTGATGAAGCGTTTCGCGAGCCGCGCTCGCGGTCGCTCCTCGCGCATCCTGAAACCCTTTAGCGAGATCACGATCGTGGTCCGTGAAGCCGGCGAGGCTGCCTGATGGGACAGAAAATCAATCCGATCGGTCTGCGCCTCGGCGTGAACCGCACGTGGGACAGCCGCTGGTTCGCCGGCGGCGCTGACTACGCCAAACTGCTCCACCAGGACCTGAAGCTGCGCACGTGGCTGAAGGAACGCCTGTCGGCCGCCGGCGTGTCGCGCATCATCATCGAGCGCCCCCACAAGAAGTGCCGCGTGACGATCTACGCCGCCCGTCCGGGCGTCGTGATCGGCAAGAAGGGCGCTGACATCGAGAAGCTCCGCAAGGACATCTCGGCCCGCACCGAAGGCGAAGTTCACCTGAACATCGTTGAAGTCCGCAAGCCGGAGACCGACGCTCAGCTGATCGCCGAGAACATCGCTCAGCAGCTGGAACGCCGTATCGCGTTCCGCCGCGCCATGAAGCGTTCGATGCAGTCGGCCATGCGCCTGGGCGCCAAGGGCGTCCGCATCAACGTCTCGGGCCGTCTGGGCGGCGCCGAAATCGCTCGTATGGAATGGTACCGCGAAGGTCGCGTGCCGCTTCACACGCTGCGCGCCGACATCGACTACGGCTTCTATGAAGCCAAGACGACCTACGGCATCATCGGCGTGAAGGTCTGGGTGTTTAAGGGTGAAGTGCTCGAGCACGACCCGATGGCCCAGGACAAGCGTTGGGCCCAGGAAGCCTCGGGTCCGTCGTCCAACGAAGGCCGTGAGCGCGGCCCCCGCGGTGATCGCGGTCCGCGCCGTGGTCGTGAGGGCTGATAGGCCATGTTGCAACCGAAAAAGACCAAGTACCGCAAGGCCTTCAAGGGCCGCATCCACGGCTCGTCCAAGGGTGGTTTCTCGCTGAACTTCGGCTCCTACGGTCTGAAGGCCGTCGAGCCGGAGCGCATCACGGCGCGTCAGATCGAAGCGGCTCGCCGCGCGATCACCCGTCAGATGAAGCGTCAGGGCCGCGTCTGGATCCGTATCTTCCCGGACGTGCCGGTCTCCGGCAAGCCGGCGGAAGTGCGGATGGGTAAGGGCAAGGGCGCGGTGGACCATTGGGCCGCTCGCGTGGCCCCGGGCCGCATCATGTTCGAAATCGACGGCGTGCCGGACGACGTGGCTCGTGAAGCGCTGCGCCTCGGCGCCGCCAAGCTGCCGATCCGCACCAAGGTGGTCACCCGCCTGGACGCCGGCATCGTTACGGAGCAAGCCGCCTAATGACCAAGATCGCCGATCTCCGGTCGCAAACCGTCGACCAACTGTCCGACGAGCTGCTGAAGCTCAAGAAGGAACAGTTCAACCTGCGCTTCCAGGCCGCCACCGGCCAAATGGAAAAGACCCACCGGGTCTCGGAAGTGCGCAAGGACATCGCTCGCATCTCGACGCTTCTGCGCGAGAAGCGTGCGGCCTCGTAAGGAAACACCGATGCCCAAACGCATTCTTGAAGGCGTGGTCGTCTCCGACAAGGGCGACAAGACCGTCGTCGTGAAGGTCGAGCGCACCCTGCTGCACCCGCTGCTCCGCAAGACGGTCCGCAAGTCCAAGAACTACCACGCCCACGATGAAGCTAACGCTCTCAAAGTCGGCGATATCGCGCGCATCATCGAATGCGCCCCCAAGTCCAAGTTGAAGCGCTGGGAAATCATTTCCCCGTCTTCGGCTTCGTAAGAAGAAGGATCGGATCCCATGATCCAGATGCAAACTAACCTGGAGGTCGCCGATAACTCGGGCGCCCGCCGGGTCATGTGCATCAAGGTGTTGGGCGGCTCCAAGCGCCGCTACGCCTCGATCGGCGACACCATTGTCGCCTCGGTGAAGGAAGCGATTCCACGCGGCCGCGTGAAGAAGGGCGACGTCGTTCGCGCCATCGTCGTGCGCACCGCCAAGGACATCCAGCGCAAGGACGGCTCTGTCATCCGTTTCGACAAGTCGGCCGCCGTCATCGTCAACAAGCAGAACGAGCCTGTCGGCACCCGTATCTTCGGCCCGGTTCCGCGCGAGCTGCGCGCCAAGAACCACATGAAGATCATTTCGCTGGCTCCGGAGGTTCTGTAACCATGGCCGCCAAGATCAAGAAGGGCGACAACGTCGTCGTCCTGACCGGCAAGGACAAGGGCCGCACCGGCAAGGTGATGCAGGTTCTGCCGACGGAAAACCGCGTCGTCGTGCAAGGCGTCAACATGGTTCAGCGCCACACGCGCCCGACCCAGGCTGACCCGCAAGGCGGCATCAAGCACAAGGAAGCCTCGCTTCACCTGTCGAACGTCGCGATCGTCGACGCCAACGGCAAGGCGACCCGCGTGGGCTTCAAGGTCGAAGGGGACAAGAAGGTCCGCTTCGCCAAGTCGACGGGAGACGTCATCTGATGGCCGACACCAAGTACACGCCGCGTCTCAAGACCGACTATCAGGACCGCATCCGCGGCGTCCTGAAGGAAAAGTTCGGCTACACCAACGAGATGCAGATCCCCAAGCTGGACAAGATCGTCCTGAACATGGGTATCGGTGAAGCTGTCGCCGACTCCAAGAAGGCCAACGCGGCCCTCAAGGATCTGACGGCCATCGCCGGTCAAAAGGCTGTGCCGACCAAGGCTCGTAACTCCATCGCCGGCTTCAAGCTGCGCGAAGGCATGGTCATCGGCGGCAAGGTCACGCTGCGCGGCGCCCAGATGTACGAGTTCCTGGACCGCTTCATCACGATCGCCCTGCCGCGCGTGAAGGACTTCCGAGGCCTGAAGGGCACTTCGTTCGACGGTCGCGGCAACTACGCCACGGGTCTGAAGGAGCACATCGTGTTCCCGGAGATCAACTACGACCAGATCGACCAGATGTGGGGCATGGACATCATTGTCTGCACCACGGCCAAGACCGATGAGGAAGCCAAGGCTCTCCTCACCGAGTTCAAGTTCCCGTTCGTGAACTGATCGGGAAGGGAAGAGAACAATGGCTAAGAAAAGCGCCGTAAACCGCAACGAAGCCGTCAAGGCCCTGGTTGCGAAGTATGCCGCGAAGCGGGAAGCCTTGAAGGCGACCGCTAACGACGAGAGCCTGCCGCTGGAGGAGCGCTTCGACGCGCGCCTGAAGCTGGCCGCCCTGCCGCGTAACTCTGCGCCGACCCGCATTCGCAACCGTTGCGAAGTCACGGGCCGTCCGCGGGCTTACTACCGCAAGCTCAAGATGAGCCGTGTCGCCCTGCGCGAACTCGGCAACCTGGGGCAGATCCCCGGCCTGACGAAGTCGAGCTGGTAAGGGGAGCGAACAGACATGATGATCAACGATCCCCTGAGCGACATGATCGCTCGCATCAAGAACGCGGCCACCCGCAAGCGTTCGTCGGTGCTCACCCCGGCTTCCCGTCTGCGTCAGCGCGTCCTCGACGTGCTGCAGGACGAAGGCTACATCCGCGGTTACTCGCTGGTTCAAAACCCCGGTGAGTTTCCGCAGTTCGAGATCGAGCTGAAGTACTTCGACGGCCAGCCGGTGATCGCTGAGATCGCCCGCGTGTCGAAGCCCGGCCGTCGCGTCTATTCGGCCATCGGCGATCTGAAGCCGGTCAAGAACGGCCTCGGCATCTCGATCCTTTCGACTTCGAAGGGCGTCATGTCCGACGCCGCCGCCCGCGACGCTAACGTCGGCGGCGAAGTCCTCTGCAGGGTCTACTGATATGTCTCGTATCGGCAAGAAAACCATCGCTGTGCCGAAGGGCGTGACCGTCACGCTCAACGGTCAGGACATCACCGTGAAGGGTCCCAAGGGCGAACGCTCCTGGACCGTCGCCGAAGAGATCGAAGTCAAGCAGGAAGGCGACGAACTGTCGCTGACCCCGCGTTCGGACACCCAGCGCGCTCGCGCCATGTGGGGTCTGTCGCGCACCCTGGTCGCCAACATGGTGACCGGCGTGACCGACGGCTTCGAGAAGACCCTGGAACTGGTCGGCGTCGGTTACCGCGCCGCCCTGAAGGGCAAGGATCTCTCGCTGCAGCTCGGCTTCTCGCACGACGTGGACATCGTTCCGCCGGAAGGCATCACCTTCGCCGTGCCGAAGCAGACCGAGATCAAGATCTCGGGCAACGACAAGCAGGCTGTGGGCGAAATCGCCGCCGTCATCCGCAAGATGCGTCCGCCGGAACCCTATAAGGGCAAGGGCGTGCGCTACCAGGGCGAGTTCGTCCGGCGCAAGGAAGGCAAGAAGAAGTAAGTCATGGCTCTCTCTCTTCAACAACAAGCCAAGCGCCGCGCCGAGCGCACCCGTCGTCGCCTCAAAGCGGTGGCCAATGGTCGTCTGCGTCTGTCGGTCTTCCGCTCGGACAAGAACATCTCGGCTCAGATCATCGACGATGCCCAGGGCATCACGGTGGCTTCCGCCTCGTCGCTGGAAGGCGGCAAGGGTTCCAAGGGTTCGGACGTCGCAGCCGCCGCCAAGATTGGCAAGCTGATCGCCGAGCGCGCCATCGAGAAGGGCGTCACGGACGTCGTCTTCGACCGTGGCGGCTACATCTATCACGGCCGGGTCAAGGCGCTGGCGGAAGCCGCGCGCGAAGCCGGTCTGAACTTCTAAGGGAACGGCAAGCATGGCTCGTGAACCCCAACGCGGCGGCGGCGATCGCAACCGTCGCGACAACCGCAACGCTCCCGTTGAAGGTCCGGATTCGGACATCATCGAGAAGCTGGTGCACATCAACCGCGTCGCCGCCACCGTCAAAGGCGGCCGCCGGTTCTCGTTCGCGGCCCTGATGGTCGTCGGCGACGGCAAAGGCCGCGTCGGCTTCGGTCACGGCAAGGCGCGCGAAGTGCCGGAAGCCATCCGTAAGGCGACCGAAGAAGCCAAGAAGACCATGATCAAGGTTCCGCTGCGCGAGAACCGCACCCTGCACCACGACGGCTCGGGCCGTTGGGGCGCCGGCAAGATCATGATGCGCGCTGCCCCTCCGGGCACGGGCGTCATCGCGGGCGGTCCGATGCGTGCGGTCCTCGAAACCCTCGGCGTCCAGGACGTCGTGGGCAAGTCGACCGGCTCGTCGAACCCCTACAACATGATCCGCGCCACCTTCGAAGCTCTGAAGGTTCAGTCGTCGCCGCGCCAGATCGCCTCCAAGCGGGGCAAGAAGGTGTCCGACCTGATGGGCCGCCGCAATGACGGCGCCTCGGCGCCGGAAGCCGTGGAGGGCTGATAGATGGCCAAGACCGAAAACAAGACTGTGACCGTCCGTCAGACGGCGAGCCCGATCCGCCGCAAGTCGGATCAGCGCGCCACCCTGGTGGGCCTGGGTCTCAACCAGATCGGCCGTGAGTCGACCCTGGAAGACACCCCCTCCGTCCGTGGGATGATCGCCAAGGTCGCCCACATGGTGGAAGTGGTCGAGAAGTAAGACGGTTCGCCCTCTCCCGTTCGCGGGGGAGGGCGTTTCGCTTTATGAAGGAAGCATCTTGCGATGCTGACGCGGGTCGCTTAATCAGCGGCCCTTCAATTTATCCAACGCCGAGTCAGGGCCGCCTGGCGGACCTGGCGCTAGAACCCGAAAGGATCAGGCAATGAAGCTGAACGAAATCCGTGACAACGAAGGCGCCGCCAAGAAGCGCATGCGCGTCGGCCGCGGCCCGGGCTCGGGCAAGGGCAAGACCGCCGGTCGCGGCGTCAAGGGTCAGAAGTCGCGTTCGGGCGTCGCCATCGGCGGCTTCGAAGGCGGCCAGATGCCGCTGTACATGCGTATGCCGAAGCGCGGCTTCAACGTGCCGAACGCGCCGAAGCTGGCTGAAGTCAACCTGTGGCGCCTGCAGGAAGCCGTCGACGCCGGCAAGCTGGACGCCAAGGCCGAGATCAACGGCGCGGCCCTGGTCGCCGCCGGCGTGATCCGTCGCGTCAAGGACGGCGTGCGCGTCCTGGGCGAAGGCGAACTGAAGGCCAAGCTGAACCTGGTCGTGTGGTCGGCCTCGTCGGGCGCCGCCAAGGCGATCGAAGCCGCCGGCGGCTCGGTCACCCAGCAGCGCATCGAAGCCGAAGCCAAGGCTGCGGCTCGCCTCGAGAAGCGCAACGCCGCTCGCGGCAAGGCGCCGGAACCCAAGGCTCCGAAGGGCGACGCCAACAAGATCTCGGCTCGCGCCAAGCGCACCGCCGCCAAGGCCTAAAATCCGATATCGTCATCCCGTCGGGGCGCGGCTTTCGCGTCTCCGCCGGGATCGTCCGGACCGGGATGACGATTTTCCGAAAGCGGCCCTCGCAAGAGCGCCGCTTTCCGCCTATCTGACGACGGGCATAGTCGTGGGGACCGCCTGATGGCTTCGGCCGCTGAACAACTTGCTGCCAATATGAACATGGGCTCGTTCGCGAAAGCGACCGAGCTGCACAAGCGCCTGCTGTTCACGCTGGGCGCGCTGCTGGTCTATCGGATCGGCACCTATGTTCCGATCCCTGGGATCAACGGCGAGGCCTTCCTGGCCTTCTTCCAGAATCCGGACGGCCAACGCGGCATCCTGGACATGTTCAACATGTTCTCGGGCGGCGCCGTCGAGCGCATGGCCGTGTTCGCGCTGAACGTCATGCCCTACATCTCGGCGTCGATCATCGTTCAGCTGATGGGCGCGGTGTATCCGCCGTGGGAGAAGCTGAAGAAGGAAGGCGGCGAGTCGGGCCGCAAGCAGCTGAACCAGTACACCCGCTATCTGACGGTGTTCCTGGCCCTGGCCCAGTCCTTCGGCATCGCGGTGGGCCTGAACGCCCAGCCGGGCCTGATCGACCAGCCGGGTCTGTTCTTCATCATTTCGACGGTCACCGTCCTGACCGGCGGCACCATGTTC
>NZ_DLNP01000016.1:15527-57448 GCF_002478355.1 Brevundimonas sp. UBA7507
GGCATCGTGGCGGTTCTGCCGTCGACGGTGGCGCGGATGCTTGGCCTGGCCCAGCAGGGTCAGATGTCGGCCTTCACCCTGCTGTTCATCGCCATCATGGCGGTGGCGGTCATCGTCTTCATCGTCTTCATGGAACGCGCCCAGCGCCGCCTTCTGATCCAGTATCCGAAGCGCCAGGAAGGCAACCGCATGACCGGCGGCGAGCGCAGCTTCCTGCCGCTGAAGGTCAACACCGCGGGCGTGATCCCGGCCATCTTCGCCTCGTCGCTGCTGATGCTGCCGACGACGGTGGCCCAGTTCACCGCCAATGCGAACCTGCCGGACTGGATGAGCTGGCTGCCCCTGGTGACGGCCCAGCTGACGCACGGCCAGCCGGTGTTCATGATCCTGTACGCCGTCCTGATCGTCTTCTTCTGCTTCTTCTACACCTCGATCACCTTCAACCCCGAGGACACGGCCGAGAACCTGCGCAAGTACGGCGGCTTCCTGCCGGGCATACGTCCGGGCAAGCGCACGGCCGAGTATCTGGACTATGTCCTGACGCGCCTGACGGTGATCGGCGCCGCCTACATCACCGCCGTCTGTCTGCTGCCGGAGTTCCTGGTCAGCAGCCTGGGCAACAGCCTGTACTTTGGCGGAACGTCTATCTTGATCGTGGTCTCGGTGACGATGGACACTGTCGCCCAGATCCAGTCGCACCTGCTGGCGCACCAGTACGAAGGACTGATCAAGAAGGCCAAGTTGCGCGGCCGTGGCCGGGGCGGTTCCGCTCCTGTCCGTCGCTGATCGGGTAGGGGAGCCCGGAATATAAAATGAACCTGATCCTGTTCGGGCCGCCTGCGGCCGGCAAGGGCACCCAGGCCAAGCGGCTGGTCGAAGAGCGGGGCATGGTCCAGCTTTCGACCGGCGACATGCTGCGCGCGGCGATCGCTTCCGGCTCGGAGCTGGGACTGAAGGTCAAGGACGTGCTGGCGCGCGGCGACCTCGTCACCGACGAGATCGTCATCGCCCTGATCGAAGCCCGCCTGCCGGAGGCCGAGGCCGCCGGCGGCGCCATCTTCGACGGCTTCCCCCGCACGGTGGCCCAGGCTGAAGCCCTGGACGCCATGCTGGCCAAGCGCGGCGCCCAGATCGACAGCGTCATCCGCCTGAAGGTGGACGACGCCGCCCTGACCGACCGTATCGGCAAACGTTTCGCCGAGCAGGGCCGGGCGGACGACAACCCCGAGACCTTCAAGGACCGCCTGGCCGTGTACAACCGCCAGACCGCGCCGTTGCTTCCCTATTATACAGACCAGGGCAAGCTGACCGAGGTCGACGGCATGGGCGACATCGCCTCCGTGGCCGCCGCTATCGACGCGGCGCTGGACGCCTGAACGGACACGCGGTCTGATCCCCTCGACTTCTGAAGCGTTAGCGTTCGGAAGCCTGCGCGGGAGAGATGGTTGCGGCCGAAACGAATGAAGCAATGGCGCTGGGGCGCGGCGGGGCTTGTGGCTCTGCTGCACCTCGGCGCCTTTGTGCTTTTGGGCGTAGGGCGGCCCGAGGCGACCTTCGCGCCGCCACAGCCGCTCATCATTGTCGATCTGGTCCGGCCTGAGCCGATCGCACTGCCGCCTCCGCCGCCTCCAGAGCCAGCGGCGTCCCAGGGCGGCGGCGCCCCGGCCGCGCCATCCGTCGTGCGCCCGGCGCGTCCTCGTCCTGAACCGCCCAAGCCGGAAGTCACCCCGCCGCTGCGTCCTGCCCCGGAGCAACCACTGGTGATCGGCGTTGCGCCCGAACCTGGCCCGACGCCTGGTCAGGGGCAGGGCGGGCAGGGGACCGGCAGCGGGGGCGGCAGCGGCTCGGGCGTCGGCCCTGGCGTGGGAGACGGCCCGCCGCGCATCATTCGCGGCCCCACGGTGGGGGAGCTGCGCACGCTGCATCCGCGCGAGGCCTTCCGCCAGCGGCGAGGCGGCCAGGCGACGCTGGCCTGCCGCGTTCGCCTCGACACCACGCTCAGTGACTGCCGCCTGGTCGACGAATCGCCGCCGGGGATGGGATTCGGTCAGGCGGCCCTTGCGGCCTCGCGTTATTTCCGCTTTCGTCCTGCGACGCAGAACGGAGCGCCGATTGATGGTCGAGAGGTCCGGGTGGGGGTCGAATGGCCCTGAGCCAGCCTGCTCACGGCGCTTGCCCGTTGACGCATCGGGAATCCCCTGTATAAGGGCGGCCTTCCGCGAAGGGCGTACACGCTCCTGGTCTGTTGACCGGAGCGGTTTCTGCGTCTGATTAACGCGTACTTGGAGAATTTCGTGGCCCGTATCGCAGGCGTCAACATTCCGACCAACAAGCGCGTTGAAATCGCGCTTCAGTACATCCACGGCATTGGCGCGCACAACGCCAAGGAAATCACGGCCAAGATCGGCATCGAGCCGGCTCGCCGCGTGAACCAGCTGACCGACGCGGAGATCCTGCAGATCCGCGAAACCATCGACCGCGACTACACCGTCGAAGGCGACCTGCGCCGCGAGACGTCGATGAACATCAAGCGTCTGATGGACCTGGCCTGCTATCGCGGCCTGCGTCACCGCAAGGGCCTGCCGGTCCGCGGCCAGCGCACCCACACCAACGCTCGCACCCGCAAGGGTCCGGCCAAGCCGATCGCCGGCAAGAAGAAGTAAGAGAGAGGCCTGACCGATGGCTAAGGAACCGGGTCGCGTTAAGCGCCGCGAACGCAAGAACATCACCTCGGGCGTGGCCCACGTGAACGCTTCGTTCAACAACACCATGGTGACCATCACCGACGCTCAAGGGAACGCGATTTCCTGGTCGTCGGCCGGCCACATGGGCTTCAAGGGCTCGCGCAAGTCGACGCCGTACGCCGCTCAGATGGCTGCGGAAGACGCTGGCAAGAAGGCCGCCGAGCACGGCGTCAAGACGCTGGAAGTGAACGTCTCGGGGCCGGGTTCGGGCCGCGAGTCGGCCCTGCGCGCCCTGCAGGCCGTCGGCATGACGATCACGACCATCCGCGACGTGACGCCGATGCCGCACAACGGCTGCCGTCCGCCGAAGCGCCGTCGCGTCTAAGGTTCACGCCGCCTACCCCTTCTCCCGGCGGCTCCTGTTGTTCTGAACGTGAGAACACGGAGCCGTCGAAACCCGTTCGAGGGACTTTATGATCGAAAGAAACTGGCAAGAGCTGATCCGTCCCGAGAAACCGCAAGTCGAGGGCGGGTCTGACCCGCAGCACAAGGCGCGTCTGATCGCCGAGCCTCTCGAGCGCGGTTTCGGTGTGACGCTCGGCAACGCGCTTCGTCGCGTTCTGCTGTCTTCGCTTCAAGGCGCGGCGGTCACGGCCATTCAGATCGACGGCGTTGTTCACGAGTTCTCGTCGCTGGAAGGCGTTCGCGAGGACGTCGTCGACATCGTTCTGAACATCAAGCAACTGGCCCTGCGCATGCACGCGGAAGGCCCGAAGAGGATGACGCTGCGCGCCACGGGCCCTGGCCCGGTGACCGCGGCTCAGATCGACCTGCCGGCCGACATCGAGGTGCTGAACCCGGATCACGTGATCTGCACCCTGGACGACGGCGCCTCGGTCCGCATGGAACTGACGGTGCAGAACGGCAAGGGCTACGTCGCCGCCGAACTGAACCGCCCGGAAGACGCTCCGATCGGCCTGATCGCCGTCGACGCCCTGTATTCGCCGGTGAAGCGCGTCGCCTATCGCGTCGAGCCGACCCGTCAGGGCCAGTCGCTGGACTACGACAAGCTGATCCTGGAAGTCGAAACCAACGGCGCCGTCTCGCCGGTTGACGCTGTGGCTTACGCCGCGCGCATCCTGCAAGACCAGCTGCAGATCTTCATCACCTTCGATGAGCCGACCAAGGCTGTCGAGCAGTCGGACGGCAAGCCCGAACTGCCCTTCAACCCGTCGCTGCTGAAGAAGGTGGACGAGCTGGAGCTGTCGGTCCGTTCGGCCAACTGCCTGAAGAACGACAACATCGTCTACATCGGCGACCTGATCCAGAAGACCGAGGGCGAAATGCTTCGCACCCCGAACTTCGGCCGCAAGTCGCTGAACGAAATCAAGGAAGTTCTGGCGTCCATGGGCCTGAGCCTCGGCATGGACGTGCCGAACTGGCCGCCGGAAAACATCGAAGATCTGGCCAAGAAGTTCGACGACCAGATCTGATCATCAACCCTCCGCCCAGGTCCGTTGGATCGGTTGGGGCGGTTAGAATGAGAGGCCCCAGGTCTCGTCCGGCAAGTAGGGACGGGAAACCAGGGTTGAGTAGGAGAGACCCCGATGCGCCACGGCGCCGCCTATCGTAAGCTCGGCCGCACGGTCAGCCACCGCCAGGCCATGTTCGCCAACATGGCCGCTTCGCTGATCAAGCACGAGCAGATCACGACCACCCTGCCGAAGGCGAAGGAACTGCGTCCCTTCGTCGAGAAGCTGGTCACCCTCGCCAAGAAGGGCGACCTGCACGCTCGTCGTCAGGCCATCAGCGCCGTTCGCGACGTGCCGCAAGTCGGCAAGCTGTTCGACACGCTGGCTCCGCGTTACGCCGAGCGTAACGGCGGCTACATCCGCATCATGAAGGCTGGCTTCCGTCACGGCGACAACGCCGCGATGGCCGTCATCGAGTTCGTCGATCGCGACGTGGCCGCCAAGGGCCAGGACTCCGGGCCGGTCTTCGCCATCGAGGGCGACGACGAAGCCTGATTTCGGCTTCATGGACTGTATTGAGAGGGCGGCTGGAGCAATCCTGCCGCCCTTTTTCTTTGCAAACCGCTGAAGGGAGGGCTCGATGACCCGCGTGGAGACCTGGAACGGGCTCGTCGTGGCCGTGTGCGAGCCGGACGGCGCCCTGCTGGCGTGCGTGGCCGACATCAATGACTTCCTGTCGCTGGCTTTCGAAGCGAATGCCGATTGGCTGGCCATGCCGGTAACGCGCCTGGGCGAGGACTTTCTGCGTCTTCGCAGCCGGTTGGCGGGCGAGACCACGCAGAAGTTCGTCAACTACCGGGTCGGCCTAGCGATTATCGGCGATATCAGCGCCGAGGCGGCCGAATCCGAGGCGCTGACGGACTATGTGAGGGAGTGCAATCGGGGCCGATCCGTATGGTTTCTGCCCGATCTGACAGCCCTGAAGTTGAAGCTCGAAACGGGACGGAACGAGGCATGACGACGACTCACGGGATACGGGCTTTCGATCCGTCTTCGGCGTCGGACAGCGTAGCCTGGCGCACCCTAAACGAGGCCTGGCTGGCCGAGGGCGGCTTCGCCATCGAGGCCAAGGACCGCAAGGTGCTGGACGATCCGCAGGGTCAAATCCTGGCGTTGGGGGGGCGCATCTTCTTCATCGAGCGGGCGGGCGAGGCTGTGGGCTGCTGCGCCCTGATGGCGATGGAAGACGGCGGGTTCGAGGTCGCCAAGATGACGATTGCGCCTGTCGCGCGCGGGCAGGGCCTGTCACGGCGCCTGCTGGAAGCGTGCGAGTCGGCGGCGCGCGAGACGAACTCGCCGCGACTCTATCTGGAGACCAGCTCCACGCTGGGCCCGGCGCTGGCCCTCTATGACAGCTTCGGCTTCGTGCGCTTGCCGCCGCGCGAGACGCCCTATGTCCGCGCCGATGTCTTCATGGAGAAGACGCTGGGCTGATCTGACCCTATTCCTTCGACAGATCCTGCCGCTGGAACCACCATAGGGCCAGGAAGAAGGGCGTGAAGCTCCACAGCGCCAGTCCTGTGAGGGCGCGCCAGGCGGCGCCTGCCGGGATCAGCGCAGCCTCCATCCCGCCCTGGACCAGAACCTTCAGCAGCTCATAGCCCTCGCCGGGAAACAGCAGCATGGTCGCCCAGTCGCCCATCTGCCAGCCGAACAGAGGGCTCATCTTGGCCAGGAAGAACTGACCGACGCCGATGACCAGGGGCACGAACAGCGCCGCCAGCAGGGAGCGCGTCACCGTGGCCGCCAGCAGGCTGAGCAGCAAGAACTGCACCGCCCGCACATAGGACAGCAGGGCCAGCAGGCCGAAGCTCCGCGCCTCGTCTCCGCCGAAACCGAAGGCGAAGCTGCGCCCGAAGATCAGCCCCTTGGCGACATCGGCGCCCATGCTGGCGACCAGCAGGAGCGCCAGCCCGGCGAGGGTCAGCAGTTTGACGGCGCCCGCCTTGCCCATGATCAGGTTGGGGCGGCTGTTGCGCGCCGTGATCAGGCGCCAGGTCTCCCAGCGATAGTCGCCGGCGAAAACGGTGGCGGCGCCGATCAGCAGGAAGGCCAGCACGGCTGGATGGGCCAAGGCGCCGGCCGCATCGATCAGCGACTGACCCAGGTCGACGGCGCGGGCGTTCAGCTTCAGCTCGGGCGGCAGGGTTTGCATCGCTCCGTCCATCTTGGACTGGAGGAACAGAAAGCCCCCGATCGCCAGCACGAGCGAGATCACGGGCACGAAGACGATGCTCCAGAACATGGCCGTGCGGTTCTGCAACAGGCGCCAGGTTTCGGAACGGATGGCGTCGGCCAGCATCATGCGCGGCCTCCTGCAGGCGAAGAGGTTTCGGTCATGAAGACGCTTTCCAGATCGGCGCCGACCCAGCGGGCCTCGTCGATGTCGACGCCCTGTTCGATCAGGGCGCGCAGCAGGGCAGGGGCCTCGGCGCGCGGCACGGCGGCCATGACGGCGTCGTCCTGAACGCTGCCGCGCTCGCCCAGCACGGCCATGACCTTGGCCAGGGGCGTGGCCGACAGGCGCAGGCGCTCGCCTGAGGCGGTCAGGTCGCTGACCTTGCCCTCGGCCGCCAGCTTGCCTCGATTGAGGATGGCGACGCGGTCGCAGACGCGCTGGACCTCAAGCAACTGGTGGCTGGCCAGGATGATGGTCACGCCGTCGTCGTCGGCCAGGCTGCGGATCAGGGCGCGCATCTCCTGGATGCCGGGCGGGTCCATGCCGCTGGTCGGTTCATCCAGGATGACCAGATCGGGCCGGGTCATCAGGGCGGCGGCGACGCCCAGCCTTTGCATCATGCCGACCGAGAAGCCGCGCACCTTGCGGTCCGCCGCCTCGGTCAGGCCGACGCGCGCCAGCCATCGGTCGGTCTCGGCCTCGGCGCCCATCCCATGCGCCAGCGCCAGCCAGCGCAACGCCTGTCGCGCGGTCAGATAGGGCGGATAGCGCGGCGTTTCGATCATCGAGCCCATGCGTCGGGTCACGGCCGGGTCGCCGGTGTGCTGGCCCATCACCCGCACTTCGCCCGCCGTGGGCCGGATCAGGCCCAGCAGGATGCGGAACAGGGTCGACTTGCCCGCGCCGTTCGGCCCCAGCACGCCATAGACCCCGCCGCGCGGTATGCTGAGACTGAGGCCGTCCAGGGCGCGCACCGCGCCATAGGTCTTGGTCAGGCCGTTCGTTTCGATAACGCTGGTCATGAATCACAGCGTGGCCTGACAGTGGAAAACCGGCAAGCCGTCTTCTGTCTGTCGCGGATTAAGCTTAGGCAACATTCCCGAAAGTCGATTTCGGGAGCCTCTCATGTTTGATCGTCTGTTCGGGCTGGCGCGCGTCGCCGTCCTGACGCTGGTCGTCGCCGCCTGCGCCGCCACGCCGCCCGCGCCGCCGGTCGAGACGGTTCAGGCGCCGAACGTCATCCTGATCTCCATTGACGGTTTCCGCGCCGACTATCTGGAGCGCGGGGCGACGCCGGTGCTGGCGCAACTGGCGGCCGAGGGCGCGTCGGGGCCGATGAAGCCGTCCTTCCCCAGCGTGACCTTCCCCAACCACTACACCCTGGTTACGGGCCTGCACCCCGATCATCACGGCATCGTCGGCAACAACATGGTCGACGCCGAACTGGGGCGCTTCTCGCTTGGCAACAAGCAGGCCGTCACCGATCGTCGCTGGTGGGATCAGGGTGAGCCGATCTGGGTCTCGGCCGAGCGGCAAGGCGTGAAGACCGCCACCATGTTCTGGCCGGGGTCGGAGGCCGACATCCGCGGCGTGCGGCCCAGCTACTGGACGCCCTTCGACCAGTCGATGCCCGGCGACGCGCGCGTGGATCAGGTGCTGACGTGGCTGGACCTGCCCGCCGCCCAGCGCCCGGCGTTGACCACCCTCTATTTCGACATTGTGGACACTATGGGCCACCACCACGGCCCGGACGGCGCCGAGACGCTGGAGGCCATGGCTTCCGTCGACGCCTCCATCGGCCGCCTGGTCGATGGGCTGAAGGCGCGGGGCCTGTATGAGAACACCGTGCTGGTCGTGGTGTCGGATCACGGCATGGCGGCGACCTCGCCCGACCGCGTGACGGTGCTGGACGACATCGTCGATCCGGAGGCGGTGCAGATCATCTATTCGGGCGCCGTCACCTTCCTGAACCCTGTCGCTGGCCGCGAGGCTGAGGTGGAGCAGGCCTTGCTGGGCTCGCGCCCGCACCTGGACTGCTGGCGCAAGAGCGAGATCCCGGCGCGCCTTGTCCTGGGCTCCAACCCGCGCGTCTCGGCCATCGTCTGCGCCTCCGAGCCGGGCTGGCTGCTGGCGACGCGCGACCGTATGCCGAACAAGCCGGGCGGGGCGCATGGCTATGACAACGCCGCGCCTGAAATGCAGGCCATCTTCATCGCCCACGGTCCCGGCGTCATCACCGGACGGCGGCTGGAGAAGCTGGACAGCGTCGACGTCCAGCCTTTCCTGGCCCGCCTTCTGGGCGTTTCCGCCCCGCACGGCGACGGTGACCCGAGCGACACCCTGCCAGTGACGCAGCGCTGAGCTAGCTAGTAAACTCGTCACCCTCGGGCTTGTCCCGAGGGCCCATGCGGGCGGCGTGCGCGCGGATTAAGGATCGTGCCTCCACACGGGCGGCGCGAACCACGATTCAGCCAGGTCTTCCCAGTGCGGGTTCTCTCGCTCAATAAGATTGATCTTCCAGTCGCGCAGGTAACGTTTCAGCGCCTTTTCCCGGTGGATTGCATCTGTGATCGCCTCAAAAGGCTCGTACCAGACTAGCCGCTTCAGCCCGTGCTCTCTGGTGAAGCCGGGAAATGTCCCGTCCCTGTGCTGCTGAACGCGCTGAACGAGATTGCTGGTCAAGCCGACATACAGTGTCCCTTGAGGCCGGTTGGCCATCATGTAGGCGGCGATGAAAGGGCGTTCGTTCGACATTGAGGTCGAGCTTGCTGCGGCATGGGCCCTCGGGACAAGCCCGAGGGTGACGAATAGTAGGCCGCCCTCTAAAACGACGTTCCACCTCCGCGAGCCTTCATGTCCCTGCATCAGCCCAAGGTCCGCCGCGCGGCGATCGCCTTCATCCTCGTGACCGCGGTGCTGGACATCGTGGCCATGGGGATTGTCATTCCGGTCCTGCCGCATCTGATCGAGGAGTTCGTCGGGTCGAACGCGCGCGCCGGCCTGCTGAACGGGGTGTTCGTGGCCCTGTGGGCGGGGATGCAGTTCCTGGCCTCGCCGGTGATCGGTTCGCTGTCGGATCAATATGGGCGCCGCCCGGTCATCCTGCTGAGCTGCGCCGGGCTGGCGGCGGACTATGTGCTGATGGCGCTGGCGCCGAACCTGTGGTGGCTGGCGGTCGGGCGGTTGGTGGCGGGCGTCACCTCGTCCAGCTTCACCACCATCTACGCCTATATGGCCGACATCACCGAGCCTGAGAAACGCGCTCGCGCCTATGGCCTAATCGGCGCGGCCTTCTCGGGTGGATTCGTGCTGGGGCCGGTTCTGGGCGGTTTCCTGGGCGAGTTCGGGCCGCGCGTGCCCTTCTGGGTGGCGGGCGCCCTGTCGGGCGTGGCCTTCCTGTACGGCCTGTTCATCCTGCCGGAGAGCCTGCCGCTGGAGAAGCGGATGCCCTTCAGCTGGCGCCGCGCCAACCCGGTCGGGGCCATGATCCTGCTGAAGCGCCACGCCGAGCTGGCGGGCCTCGCGGTTGTGAACTTCCTGCTCTACTTCGCCCACCACGTCTTTTCGGCGGTCTTCGTCCTTTACGCCGGGCTTCGCTACGGCTGGGGGCCGTGGCAGGTCGGGGCCTTGCTGGCCATGGTCGGGGTGCTGGACATGATTGTTCAGGGCGTGCTGGTCGGACCGGCGTCCAAGCGGTTCGGCGACCGGGCGACCATGATCTTCGGCCTGTGCGGCGGGGCGGTCGGCATCGCCCTGATGGGCTGGGCGCCGACGGGCGTCGCCTTCATCGTCGCCATGTTCCCCAATGCCCTGTGGGGCCTGGCCATGCCGACGCTTCAGTCCCTGATGACCCGCCGCGTCGGCGAGAGCGAGCAGGGCCAGTTGCAGGGCGCGAACATGAGCGTCGCCTCCATCGCCGGCGTGGCCTCGCCCCTGTTCTTCGGCTGGATCTATTCGGTTTCGGTGGGCGAGGGCGGGGCTCAGGCCGCCGCCTGGCTGTCCGAGCGGGGGCTGCCCGCAGTGTCCGCTGCAGCGGACGCCTTGCTGTCCGAGTCGGGGCTGGCGTTCTACCTGGCCTCCGCCGTGCTGGCGCTGGGCGCCCTGATCGGCTTTCGGACCGCGCGTCGGGCGGAACGGGACGAGGTCACGTCCGTTTGATCGCCGCCGCGCCCCGGACTGAAAGACGGCCTTGATCCTGTCGAAAAGCCGAGGCGGAATGGGTGCAACGCCCAAGCTTGTAGAACCGGGACGAGATGAAGACTTCCAGACTGGCCATCGCCGCCGCCCTGATCCTGTCCGCCTGCGGCCAGCCGCAGCCCTCCAAGGCGCAGGAAGGCGTCTTCGCCGAACAGCCCCGCGTCGCCCCGCGCGACGCCGGCTCGCTGAAGACCAGCTTCGCCCCCGTGGTGCGCGAGGCCGCGCCCGCCGTGGTGAATATTTCGGCGCGGGGCGTCCAGCGCGTGCGCGATCCCTTCTTCGAACTGTTCGGCGGGGGGCCGCAGTCGCGCGTGACCGGCTCCATCGGTTCGGGCGTCATCGTGCGCCCGGATGGGATCGTCGTGACCAACAACCACGTCATCCAGAACATGCAGGAAATCCGCGTCACCCTGAACGACCGACGCGAGTATCCGGCCAAGGTGTTGCTGGCCGACGAACGGTCCGACATCGCCGTGCTGCAACTGGAGAACCTGGACGGCGACCTGCCGGTCCTGCGCATCGATGATCAGGAGCAGCAACAGGTCGGCGACCTGGTCCTGGCCATCGGCAACCCGTTCGGCGTCGGCCAGACCGTGACCAACGGCATCATTTCGGCGCTGAACCGGACCGAGACGGGCATCAGCGATTCCGGCTCCTTCATCCAGACCGACGCGCCGATCAATCCCGGCAACTCGGGCGGCGCCCTGGTCGACATGGACGGCGACCTGATCGGCATCAACACGGCCATCTTCTCGCGCACAGGATCCTCGACGGGCGTGGGCTTCGCCGTGCCGGCCACCATGGTCAAGCGGGTAGTGGATTCCGCCATCGGCGGCGCCAAGTCGGTCGAGCGCGCCTGGCTGGGCGTCAAGGGCGATACGGTCAGCTCCGACATGGCCCGCAGCCTGGGGCTGGATCGGCCGCAGGGCCTGATGGTCACAGACGTCTACGCCGGAGGCCCCGGCGCTCGCGCGGGCATCGAACAGGGCGACGTCATCACCGCCATCGACGGCGCCGAGGTCAACGACCAGGGCGGCCTGAACTTCCGCGTCGGCACGCGCTCGCCGAACGACACCGTGGCCGTGACCGTCCTGCGCGACGGACAGACGCGGACGCTGAACGCGCGCGTCTCGACCCTGCCGGGCGACGCCGATCCGGGGCAGGGCTCGGTCGTGGGGCAGGGCGCTCTGGCTGGGCTTCAGGGCGTGGCGCTGAATCCGGCGCTGGCCGACCGACTGGGCGGGGATCCCTTCACCAGCGGCGTGGTGGTCACGGGCCTGCAGCGCAACAGCATCCCGGCCCGCATCGGTCTGCGTCCCAACGATCTGGTGGTGCAGATCGACGGCCGCGCCGTCACCACGGTCGCCGCCCTGGGGCGGGCGCAACGCGGCTCGGAACTGACCATCGTCCGCAACGGCCGCCGCTTGACGGGGCGCCTGCCCTGAGGCGCGGCGCCCGCCGCAGAGGGGCGGTTAGCCCTTCTGCGGTCCGCCGATGCTCCACAGGTGGCCGAACGGGTCGCGGAGCTGGCCGTAGCGGTCGCCCCAGAACTGGTTCTCCAGCGGCATGACCGGAATGGCGCCGTTGACCAGGGCGCGGCCCCACCATTCATCGGCGTCGTCGACCTGAAGATGCAGGCTGACGCCCACCGGCTTGATATCGGCCTCGCCGGTCCATTCGGGGAATTCGTCGGCCAGCATGACGCTGCCGCCGTTGATGCGCAGATGGGCGTGCAACAGGCGCTCGCCGTCCTCGGCCGGCATCCGCATGACTTCCTCGGCCCCGAAGGCGCGGGCGTAGAATTCGATCGCTGCGGCGGCCCCGCGCGAGGGAATGGTCAAGTGGGGCGTCACCCCGCCGCGCGGTCCCTGGTCAGGCTTGGCTTCAGTCATGCGATTCCTCCTCAGCGAGGCGTTGTAGCGGGTGCAGTCGCCCGAACGAACGCCTATCTAGAGCGTTCCATGACTGATTTGTTCGAAGCCTCCGGCATCCATCCCCCCGACGCCCCTCTGGCCGACCGTCTGCGCCCGCAGGCGCTGGACCAGGTGGTGGGCCAGGACCATCTGCTGGGCGAGGGCGGGCCGATCCGCCGCATGATCGAGGCCGGGCGCCTGGGCTCCATGATCCTGTGGGGGCCGCCGGGCACGGGCAAGACGACGATCGCCCGCCTGCTGGCCAAAGCGGCGGGCTATGAATACCAGTCGATCAGCGCCGTCTTTTCGGGCGTCGCAGACCTGAAGAAGGCGTTCGAGGCCGCGCGGATGCGCCGGGCGGCGGGCCAGCAGACCCTGCTGTTCGTCGACGAGATTCACCGCTTCAACCGCGCCCAGCAGGACGGCTTCCTGCCCTTCGTGGAGGAGGGGATCGTCACCCTGGTCGGCGCCACGACCGAAAACCCCAGCTTCGAGCTGAACGGCGCCCTGCTGTCGCGTAGCCAGGTCTATGTGCTGAAACGGCTGGACGACGCCTCGCTGGACTTGTTGCTGGATCGGGCCGAGGCGCTGATGGGCAAGCCCCTGCCGCTGACGCCCGAGGCGCGGCAGGCCATGCTGGCGCTGGCGGATGGCGACGGCCGCTATCTGCTGACCATGTCCGAGGTGCTGTTCGATTTGACGGATGTCGCGCCGCTGGACGTGCAGGCGCTGGCGGGCGTGCTTCAGAAGCGCGCCCCCGCCTACGACAAGTCGCGCGAGGAGCACTACAACCTCATCTCGGCCCTGCATAAGTCGGTGCGCGGATCGGACCCGGACGCGGCGCTCTACTGGCTGGCGCGAATGCTGAACGGGGGCGAAGACCCCCTCTATCTGGCGCGCCGCATCGTGCGCATGGCGGTCGAGGACATCGGCCAGGCCGATCCTCTGTCCATTCTGGTCGCCAATGCGGCCAAAGACACCTACGACTTCCTCGGCTCGCCGGAGGGAGAGCTGGCGCTAGCCCAGGCCGTGGTCCATCTGGCCACCGCGCCCAAGTCGGTCGGCGTCTATGAAGCCTTCAAGGCGGCCAAGCGCGCGGCGCATGAGACCGGCTCCCTGATGCCGCCCGCCCATATCCGCAACGCCCCGACCAAGCTGATGAAGCAACTCGGCTACGGCAAGGGCTATCAATACGACCCCGACACGCCCGAGGGCTTCTCCGGCGCGAACTTCTTTCCCGACGAGATGGAGCGCCGCACCTTCTACAAGCCCAAGGGCGAGGGGCATGAGGAGAAGGTCAAGGCGCGCCTGGAGCGCTGGGCGGCGATGCGGGCGCGTGCTCAGATCAAGGACGGCTGACGCTCTCATTGGCAAGCGCGGCTGTTCTGGCTACCCTCGCGAAAAGGTAGAGGAGCGAGCCATGGTCGATATTTCGAAGCGTCCAGCGGCACCGTGGCATCTGTGGGCCATCGCCGCAGTCTCGGTGGTCTGGAACGGCGTCGGCGTCTGGCAGTGGTATCAGAAGGTGACGGGAGCCGCCGCCTATTGGAGCGCGCTGACGATGGAGCAGGTGGCCTATCTGCGCGGCGCGCCGATGTGGACCGATGTGGCCTTTGGCGTGGCGGTGTGGTGCGGCCTGCTGGGGGCGCTGATGCTGCTGCTTCGGCGCAAGTTGGCGTTCAACGCCTTCGTCGCGGGTCTGATCGCCATGCTGGCGCACGCCGTCTATGTGCTGGCGCTCAGCAACGGGCGTGAAGTCATCGGCGCGGGCGGCGTGGCTTTCACCCTGGTCGTCACCCTGATCTTCGTCATCCAGATCGCCTATGCCCACTGGGCGCGCCGCAAGGGCCTGATCCGCTGATCGCCAAGGCCTGATGGGCATGGCGAAGCGGGGCGCGCTCGGCTAAAGGCTCGGCGGGTGAAAACCCGCCAGCCCGTATCCCTGACCGAAGATGAAATTGCCGCCGTCCGTTCTTGGGTGGTGCATGAAGACGCGCACCTGATCGCCTTCAACAAGCCGTCGGGCCTGTCCAGCCAGGGCGGCCGCATCCAGGCGAACACTCTGGACGATCTGCTGTGGGCCTTCGCTCGATCGAACGGCAAGCGCCCGGAACTGGTGCATCGGCTGGACCGCGACACCTCGGGCGTCATCCTGGCCGCCAAGACCAAGCCCGCCGCCGGTTTCTTCGGCAAGGCGATGCAGATGCGCAAGTTCCAGAAGACCTATCTGGCGCTGGTCGCGGCCGCGCCGGAGCCCAAGGCCGGCCGGATCACCTCGGCCCTGCGTCGCGAAGAGATCGGTCGTGAAAGTTATATGCGCGTCGTGGATTTCGATGCGCCGGGCGCGCAAGGCGCCGCCAGCGGCTATCGCACCCTGGCTTCTAGTGAAGACGGGGCGGTGGTTGATCTGTCGCCTGAGACGGGGCGGATGCATCAGCTTCGAGTCCACATGGCCTCCATCGGTCGTCCTCTGGTCGGCGATGTCCGTTATGGCGGCGCCCTGACCTTCGCCGGGCGCGCCGCGCCGCGCCTGATGCTGCACGCGGCGAAGCTGAGCTTTCCTCATCCCGACGGCGGCCGTGTGACGGTCGAGGCGCCGGAACCGGAGGATTTCGCGGTCCTGCGCGCGGCGGCGGGGCTGTAGAAGCTTCATCCCCTGTTCAGCTTCACCGCGGAACAATCCGGCTCGCCCGTGCGCTGTTCGGGCGTGGGAGATACGCGCATGAAACGCCTCGCCATCGTCACGATCGCCGCCTCGGCCCTGGCGCTTACGGCCTGCGCCAGCCTGGCGCCCTACGGCCGTCAGATGGGCCCGAACGGACAGGGCTATTCCGAACAGCAGATCGAGCGCGACCGTTTCCGTGTCAGCTACAACGGCGTCGGCGCCCCTGGTCCGGTGGCGGACATGGCTCTGTTCCGTGCGGCTCAACTGACGACCGAGCAGGGCTATGACTGGTTCGAGGTGACGCAGCGTTGGATCGACGGCCGCCCCGACAGCGCGGGCGGGGTGCGGCCCAGCGTCTCCATCGGCGCGGGCACGGGCCGCTACGGCGGCTGGTCGACGTCGGGCGTCGGCGTCGGGCTGGGATTCGACCTCAGCGGGCCGCAGCCGACCTCGACCACGCTGGAGATCGTCATGGGGCGCGGCCAGCGCCCGGATCGCCCTGGGGCCTATGACGCGCGCGGGGTTCAGGACGCCATCCGCCCGCGCCTGTAGGGCCTAGAACGGCCAACGCGCCATTGCCGCCGCGAAGGCCAGCAGCGGAACCAGCAGCAGAAGCTCCAGCCCGACCGCGCGTCGCGCCGCAGTCAGCTCGGCCTGGGGCGGGACATAGCCGGGCGCGGCCCCCTCCGCCTTGCGCCACTTCAGGATCGCCAGCGTCGGCCGGATCGAGATCAGGCCGATCAGGGCGAAGGTCGCGATCTTGGCCCAGAAGAAGGGGTTGGCCTCATAAAAGGCCCAGCCCTTGCCGCCCATCACCCGTCCGACACCGACCAGAAGGATCAGCAGGGCCGTGACGCCATAACCCGCGTCCAGTCCGGCCAGTCGCTTCACCGACGGTTCCGCCGTGCGCAGCAGCGCCAGCTCCGACGCCAGCATGACGATCAGGCCCAGGAACAGCAGGTGATGCAGGATGGCGAGGACAAGGTCGTGCATGGCGGCCTTCGCAAATGAGGTCGGAACAGTATATGCCGCCAGCATGACACGTTTCTTGCTGGTTGCGATCGGCGGCGGCCTGGGGGCGATGGCGCGCTATGGGCTGGGGCTGGCCGTGGGCCGTCTGGCGCCGGGCGCGGCCTGGCCGTGGGCGACCCTGACCGCCAATGTCGCGGGCGGCCTTCTGATGGGGCTGCTGGTCGGCTGGCTGGCGTTGAGGGCGGGCGCGGGACAGGAGAATATCCGCCTGTTCGCCGCCGTCGGCGTCCTGGGCGGCTTCACGACCTTTTCGGCCTTTTCACTGGAAGCGGCCCTGATGATCGAACGCCGTGAAATCGTCTCGGCTTTCGTCTATGCGGCGGGTTCGGTGGTTCTCGCCATCGCCGCTCTGTTCGTCGGCCTGATGATCGCGCGCAAACTGTTTACCGGAGTGGGCGCATGAGCCGCGAAGTCCAGACCCTCTATGTCGCCGAGGATGAAGACGACATCCGCCTGGATCGCTGGTTCAAGCGCCGCTGGCCGCACCTGACCCACATCCAGGTCGAGAAGATGGCTCGCAGCGGCCAGATCCGCGTCGACGGCTCGCGGGTCAAGCCGCAGGACCGCCTGACCGCGGGCGCCGCCGTGCGCGTGCCGCCCCTGCCGGACGCCAATCCGCGCAAGCCCGGCGACCTGCATGAACTGACCGAGCGCGACGTGGCCTACGCCAAGTCGCTGGTGCTTTATGAAGATCACATGGTCATCGCCCTGAACAAGCCGCACGGCCTGGCCGTGCAGGGCGGCACCAAGACGACCAAGCACGTCGACCGCCTGCTGTCGGCCTGGGGTGAGGGGATGGACCGGCCGCGTCTGGTCCACCGTCTGGACCGCGACACCTCGGGCGTGCTGCTGCTGGGCAAGGGGCCGGAGGCGGCCAAGCGTCTGGCCGGGGCCTTCGCCCGCCGTCAGGCCAAGAAGACCTATTGGGCCATTGTCATCGGCAACCCCAAGCCTTCGGCCGGTCAGATCGACATGGCGCTGAAGAAGACCGGCATCAACGATTTCGAGATGATGCGCCCGGCCGAGCCTAAGGATCCCAAGGGCGAACCGGCCGAGACCGCCTTCGCCACCATCAGCCGCGCCGCCCACCGCGCGGCGTGGATGGCGCTGCGCCCCTTCACGGGTCGGACGCACCAGCTGCGCGCCCACATGGCCGCCATCGGCCACCCCATCCTGGGCGATCCCAAATACGGCGACGACAAATCGCGCGAACTGTCCGGCCCGCTGAAGCTGCAGCTTCACGCCCGCCGCATCGAACTGGATCACCCCGGCGGCGGCAAGCTGATCGTCGAGGCCCCGCTCAGCCCCGAGATGAAGGCCGGTTTCAACCATTTCGGCTTCTCTGAGGACGAGGCCGACGAAGATCCCTTCGAGGGCGTGCGGCGGATGCGATGAACACAGGCGCGGCGGTCCAGATGCGGCTTCAGCGCGCCCAGGCGCTGGCCCAGCAGGGCGACCTGCCGGGCGCCCTGGCCGTGCTGGAGCAGGCGACGCCGGGCGAACGGGCCGGGGTTCAGTCGTTTCAGGTCGATCTGCTGAAGGCGCTGGATCGCAAGGAGGAGGCCCTGGTCATCCGCCGCGCCCAGGCGGCCGCCATGCCCGGCAGCGTCGTCGCACAGCATAATCTGGCCAGTTCTCTAGGCGACACTGGCCGCAACGTCGAGGCCGTCGAGGCGGCGCGGCGGGCTTTCGCCAATGGCGGCGATGCGCCTGAGACCTGGTTGGTTCTGGCCCGCGCCCTGTCTGCTTGCGCGCGTCATGATGAGGCGGAGGACGCCTATCGCCAGGCTTTGAAGCGTCGGCCCGTCTATGGCGACGCCGTGCGGGAGTTGGCGCAACTGATCTGGATGCGCGGCGGAGGTCGTGAGGCGGCGACGACGCCGGTGCTGGATGCGCTGAAGGCCGCGCCTGGCGACGCCGAACTGCTGACCTGTCTGGCGGTGGTCCTGATGTATGGCGGCGCCGATCCGCGCGAGGCCTGGGGCGAGTTGACCCGTCGGGTGCGCGAGGGCGGCGTACGGGCCGCCACGGTCGAGATGGCGGCGGGCCAACTGGCGTTGAAGTTCGATCCGGCGCTGGCTGTGGATCATGCGCGCGCGGCGACGCAGGCGGCGCCGAACACGCTCGAGCCCTGGACCAGTCTGGCCGAGGCCATGATCGCCTCTGGCGACCCCGATGGGGCTATGGAGATCCTGCGCCAATTATTGGCCGCACCCATCCCGGATCAGAAGGTTCTGGCCCTGCACGCCACGGCCAGCCGCCTGAAGGGGCAGACGGACGCCCTGGGGCTGGATGACTTGGAGGGGCTGGTCGGCGCCCTGACCATCGATACGCCGCCCGGCTGGAGCGACCTCTCCGCCTATCTTGCCGACCTCAAGGCGGCGCTGCTGGCGCAACACGCCTATCAGAACCACCCGCTGGGCCAGAGCCTGCGGCACGGGACGCAGACGCCGGTGGACCTGACGCTGGTCGACGATCCGGCCATTCGCGCCTTCTTCACCGCCATCGACGGGCCGATCCGTCGGCATCTGGCGCGGCTGGGGCAGGGCGAGGATCCTGTTCGCGCCCGAAACTCTGGAAACTATCGACTGAAGGGCTGCTGGTCGGTGCGGCTGGCGCCGGGCGGTTTCCACGAGCACCATATTCACCCAAAGGGCTGGTATTCCTCGGCCTGCTACATTGACGTGCCGCCGGTGGTCGAGGCGGGCGGGCGCGAAGGCTGGCTGGCCCTGGCCCAGCCGCCGTTCCCGACCTCGCCGTCGCTGGAGCCGCTGCGGTACGAGAAACCGGAGCCGGGCAAGCTGGTGCTGTTCCCGTCCTGCCTGTGGCACGGCACCGTGCCCTTCAGCGGCGACCAGCCGCGTCTGTCCGTCGCCTTTGACATCGCGCCAGCCTGACATGACCGCTTCCGACGCTCCGCTCGCCGTCTTCGACATCGACGGCACCCTGGTCGACAGCCGGGCCTCCATCCATCGCGCGGCCTGCGAGGCGGCGCAGGCTCTGGGCCTGCCCGAGCCGGAATATGATCGGGTGCGTCAGATCGTGGGCCTCAGCCTGCATCACGCCCTGCACGTGCTGGAGCCGTCGCTGACCGACGCCGAACTGGCCGACTTCGTCGCCGCGTTTCAGGCCAGCTTCCGCGCCATGTATGAGGCGGGCCATGAGGAGCCGCTCTATCCCGGCGTGATGCAGACCCTGAGGCGGCTGAAGCGCGACGGCTGGCGGCTGTCGTTGGCGACCGGCCAGAACCGGCGCGGCGTGGCCCGCAATCTGGCGCGACCCAAATGGAGCGATCTGTTCCTTTCCAGCCACTGCGCCGAGGACGGGCCGGGCAAGCCGGACCCGGCCATGCTGCGCGCCGCCATGGCCGCCTGCGGGGCCGAGATCGCCTCGACCGTCATGATCGGCGACACCAGCCACGACATCGCCATGGCCGTGGCGGCGGGCGTGCATCCGCTGGGCGTCGGCTGGGGCTTCCATACGGTGGAGGAACAGGCGGCCGCAGGCGCGCTGCACATCGCCGACGATTTTCCTGACCTTGAGGCGGCGCTCGATCGTTTCGCCTCGACCAAGCTTTTCGCCTAGAAGTTCAGCATGTCCCATATTCCTTCGCTTGATCCCAATGTCGCCGCCCAGAAGGGCTTTCGCGAGTCCGAGGAGCGCATCAAACGCTTCTGGAAGGCCGCCGGGGTCGAGGCGCGCGATGGCGGCTGGATCATCCTGCTGGACGGCCGCGCGCCGAAGACGCCCGCCGGAAACGCCATCGTCCTGCCGACCGAGGCGGCGGCTCGCCTCGTGGCCGACGAGTGGAACGCCCAGGGCGAGCATCTGACGCCCGCGACCATGCCCGCCACCCGTCTAGCCTCGACCGCCGTCGACCGGGTCAGCCAGACGCGTGGCCCGGTGGCCGAAGAGATCGCCCGCTACGCCGGCTCGGACGTGCTCTGCTACCTGGCCGAGACGCCGTCGGGCCTGATCGAACGCCAGCAGGCGGAATGGGGGCCGTGGCGCGACTGGGCGGCGCGCGAACTGGGCGTCGAACTGCACACGGTCGAGGGGATCATCCATCGGCCGCAGGCGCCGGAAGCTCTGGCGCGGGTCGAGGCGCTGGCGCTGGAGATGGACGACTTCGCCCTGACCGGGCTGGCGACGGCGGTTCCGCTGTTCGGCTCGGCGGTGCTGGGGCTGGCGGTGCAGCGCGGAGCGCTGGCGGGCGAGGCGGCGTTGGACCTGTCGCGTTTGGACGAAGCCTTCACCGAAGAGCGGTGGGGCGTGGACGAGGAGGCGGCTGTCCGCACGGCCGCCCACCGCGCTGAAGCGTTCCTGCTGCAACGGTGGTTTGAGGCGTTGCGCTGAGGCGGCTCAGCCCTTGATCAGCGCCGCGCGCTCGTCCGCCGTCAGCATCCGCCAACGGCCTTCCGGCAGGTCGCCCAGCTTCACCGGGCCGATACGGACGCGATAGAGGTCGACGACCTCCAGTCCGACCAGTTCGCACATGCGGCGAATCTGGCGGTTGCGGCCTTCGCGCAGGATGAAACGCAGGCGCTGCGGCTCCATCTGGGTGACGCGGGCGGGCTTCAACTGGCGCCCGTCCAGCTCCAGGCCGTGGCGCAGTTTGGTCAGCTTGGCTTCCGTCACGGCGCCGGCGACGCGGACTAGATATTCCTTGTCCAGATCGGACTGTGGGCCGATCACCGCCTTGGCCACCACGCCGTCCGACGACAGCATCAGCAGACCGCGCGAATCCTCGTCCAGCCGCCCGACGGGGGGCAGGGAGGCGTCGCGGGCGGGGGTCTCGCCCTCGCCGATCCTGTTGGCCGTGGTCAGCAGGCGCACGGCGGGAATCTTGCCCGGCTCGGGCTGGCCCGAGACATAGCCGACCGGCTTGTGCAGCAGGATGGCGACGCCCGCCGCCAGGGCGGCCTCGCCCGTGTCGTTCAGGGTCAGGGTCTGGCCCGGCTCGATCTTGCGGCCCGCGTCGCGCACAACCTCGCCGTCGATGCTGACCAGCCCCTCGGCGATCAGGCCCTCGGCCTCGCGGCGCGAGCAGACGCCGCTCTGGCCCAGCCACTTGTTGATGCGGACGGGCTCTGGGCCGTCATAGGTGCGGGTGAAGGCCATGGCCTGACTTGAGATCTCCAGCGGTGCGACCGGCTGTGTAGGGCCCGCTCGCGCATGGAGGCAAGGGCGCCGCTGCGGCTGGGCGGTCCAGGTGTTCTTGGGTCCGGTTGAGTTCACTTTTGCGTCGTCAAGTTGACCTTGAGCATCATAAGCCTATATCAGCAGTCACCCTGATGTTTTTGCCGCATTCGCTTCCGATTGATTCGGATTGCGACGTTTGCCGTGTTTGATCCGGTTGCGGCGTACAGGGCGGGATGGTTTCTTGTAATCGTCCACGAATATTGATCGATAACCTTCGAAGGAGACGTTTTGTACGCTCAACGCAAGACCACGGCCGCCCCTCGTTCCCGCCAATACGGCAATCGCCCCGCGCCCGTCCGCCTGCGCTTCGGCCTGATCATGCGCAAGGGCATGGATTTCGGCGAACTGGGCGACATGGAGACCGCCCTGCGCTTTGAGGGCGTGTCGCTGGCCCCAATCTCGACGGGCGAGGGCAGCCTGATGTCCGGCGGGCTGACAGTTCTGGCCACGGCGACGGCCGACGACATCAGCGGCGGCCGTGTTCAGGGCGTGGTGGTTCCGGGCGGCATGGCGGATGAAGCCGGTCTGGCTCAGGTCAAGGCGCTGGTGAACCTGGCCATGGCGCAGGGCCTGCCGGTTCTGGCCTTCGCTGACGGCGTGGCTGTGGCGGCTGAAATCTTTGGCCAACCGGCCGATGCGCCGGGCGCGGCCTTCCGCGACGGCAAGGTGGCCTTGCTGAACGACCGCGCCGAACTGACGGCTGTGGTCGCCGCCATCTAAACCCGGCGGAAGATCAGGCTCAGGTTGTTGGCGGGCATGGCCCGTCGCAGCGTCAGGGCCAGGCCATGCGACCGGGCGAGTGTTTCGACCTCGCCCCGGTCGCGCAGGCCCCATGCGGGATCGCGCGCCTTCAGGCTGTCCTCGAAGGCGGCGTTGGACGGGGCCAGCGGAACCTCGGCCTCGCGATAGGGGCCGTAGAGATACAGCAGACCGCCGGGGCGCGTCAGCGACCGATCCGCCAGCCGCATCAGGCCTTCGGCCGCCGACCACGGGCTGATGTGGATCATATTGATGCAGACGACGGCGTCCAACGGCGCGCTCGGCCAGGTGGCGTCATCCAGCATGTCGACCGCCTGGGCGGGGCGCAGGTTCGCCGCGCCCGCCTTCATTCGCCAAGCCTCGATGCTGGCCCGCGCCTCCGCGCTGGGATCGCTGGGCGTCCAGTCCAGGCCGGGCAGGGCGGTGGCGAAGAGGGCGGCGTGCTGGCCCGATCCGGCGGCGATCTCAAGCACCCGGCCCTGAGCGGGCAGATGAGCGCGCAGCACCTCCAGTATGGCCGCGCTGTTGCGCTCGGCCGCAGGCGAGATCAGGGCGCTCGGGAAGCCGTCCGGCGGCGACTTTACAGAATCCATCGTCTTCACGCCGAAGGAGATAGCCCTTGAGACGCGCTCTGACGATTTAAATGTGCGTGTGAGTGATCCGACCCGGATAACGGGGGAATGAAACGTGCAGCGGTTGACCTCACGTCCTTCGGGGTTCATTGGCCCCCGTTACACAGCGTGATCAGCTTATTGCGTGACGGCGACGACAGATCGCTGCGCGCAGCTTCAGGAGAGCAAGACGTGACGCAATCGATTCCCGGTCTCCATCCGGCGCCCACCGAACACAAGGGCCTCGTCGCCTGGGTGGAGCAGATCGCCGCCCTGACCAAGCCTGACCGTGTTCACTGGTGCGACGGCTCGGCCGCCGAGAAGTCCGCAATTGTCGCCGATCTGATCGGCAAGGGCACGCTGAAGGAGCTGGATCAGACCAAGCGCCCCGGCTGCTACTACGCCGCCTCGGACCCCAAGGACGTGGCCCGCGTCGAAAGCCGCACCTTCATCTGCTCGCAGGACGAGGCCGACGCCGGTCCGACCAACAACTGGTCTGATCCGGTTGAAATGCGCGCCCGTCTGGACGGCCTGTTCGACGGCTGCATGAAGGGCCGGACGATGTACGTCGTTCCGTTCTGCATGGGCCCGCTGGGCTCCAAGATCTCCGCCCTGGGCGTCGAGATCACCGACAGCGGCTATGTCGCCGTGTCGATGGGCGTCATGACCCGCATGGGCAAGGGCGCGCTGGACATGCTGGGCGCCGACGGCGTCTTCGTCCCCGCCGTTCACACCCTGGGCGCGCCCCTGGCCGAAGGTCAGGCCGACGTGGCCTGGCCCTGCAACGACGACAAGTGGATCGTCCACTTCCCCGAGACGCGCGAAATCTGGTCCTACGGCTCGGGCTACGGCGGCAACGCCCTGCTGGGCAAGAAGTGCTACGCCCTGCGCATCGCCTCGATCATGGCCCGCGACGAGGGGTGGCTGGCCGAGCACATGCTGATCCTCAAGTTGACCAACCCCGAAGGCGTGTCGAAATACGTGGCGGCCGCCTTCCCGAGCGCCTGCGGCAAGACCAACCTGGCCATGCTGCAACCGGCGCTGGACGGCTGGAAGGCCGAGACGGTCGGCGACGACATCGCCTGGATGCGCTTCGGCGACGACGGCCGTCTGTATGCCGTGAACCCGGAAGCGGGCTTCTTCGGCGTGGCGCCGGGCACCAGCCGCAACACCAACAAGAACGCGCTCGAGACCCTGACGCGCGACACCATCTTCACCAACGTGGCCCTGACCGCTGACGGCGACGTCTGGTGGGAAGGCCTGTCGAAGGAAGCGCCGGAAGGCCTGACCAACTGGAAGGGCCAGCCGCACGATCCGGCCTCGGGCGAGCCTGCCGCACACCCGAACTCGCGCTTCGCCGTCTGGGCCGGTCAGTGCCCGTCCATCGCGCCGGAGTGGGAAGACCCCGCAGGCGTGCCGATTGACGCCATCCTGTTCGGCGGCCGCCGCGCCTCGGCCGTGCCTCTGGTGACGGAAGCTTTCGACTGGGAGCACGGCGTCTTCATGGGCTCGACCGTGGCCTCGGAAGGCACCGCCGCAGCCGAGAACAAGGTGGGCGAACTGCGCCGCGACCCCTTCGCCATGCTGCCCTTCTGCGGCTACAACATGGGCGACTATTTCGGCCACTGGCTGAAGATGGGCGAGAAGTCGGACGCGTCGAAGCTGCCGCGCCTGTTCTTCGTCAACTGGTTCCGCAAGAACGAGGACGGCCAGTTCGTCTGGCCGGGATTCGGCGACAACGCCCGCGTGCTAAAGTGGATCGTCGAGCGTCTGGAAGGCCAGGCCGAAGCCGTGGACACCCCGGTCGGCCGCGTGCCGTCCAAGTCTGCGCTGGACCTGTCGGGCCTGACGCTGACCGACGCCGACCTGCAGATCCTGCTGGACGTCGACGCCGACGTCTGGACCGAGGAAGCCGCCCTGATCCCCGCCTTCTACGAGAAGTTCGGCGATCGTCTGCCCAAGGCCCTGTGGGGCCAGCACGCCGCCCTGACCAAGCGTCTGGAAGAGGCGCGCGCGGCCAAGCTGGCGGCTGAATAAAAGACCGTCCTCAACGGTTGAAATCGGGGCGCGGGAGGTCGAAGGACATCCCGTGCCCCTTTTTAATTCTCCCGAACCTTCCTTCGACGCTGTGGTCATCGGCGCGGGTGCGCTGGGCCTGTGCGCGGCGGCCGAACTGAGGCGACGTGGACGCCGCGTTGCGGTGGTGGACCCCGGCGGCGTCAACGCCTCGGCCGTAGCGGCAGGCATGATCGCGCCGGCCATGGAATGCGCCATAGACGATCTGTCGCCCGAGGCGGCGCAAGTGCTGCGCCGCGCGCGCGACCTATGGCCCGCCTTCGCCGAAGCGACGGGCGTGCGCCTGTATGGCGATCTGGCGGAATGGCGCGGCGGCGACGTCGCCGAACTGGCGGCGCGGATGAAGGCGTTGGGCTTTCAGCATCACTACGACGCCGCCTCGGCCAGCCTCACGACGCATGAGGATGCGAAGGTCGATCCGCCTCAGGCCCTGGCGGCTCTGGCGCGGGGGCTGACGGTGATCGAGGCGCAGGCGCAAGGCGTGTCGCTGGACGGGCAGGGCTGGCGGGTCAAGACGACGGCGGGCGCCGTGCGCGCCGATCATCTGATCCTGGCCACGGGCGCCGACCCGGCTCTGGAGGGCCTGCCGCCCGAAGCGCGCGCGACGGTCGCCTGCATCACCCCCATTCGCGGCCAGATCGGTCTGGTGAAGGAGAAGCTGGTCGATCACGTCGTGCGCGGGCCGGGCGCCTATGTCGCGCCGATGGGCGAAGGCAGCGTGATCGGGGCGACGATGGAGCCGGGCGAGCGTTCGGTGGTTCCTGACGCGGCGCGTTGCGAGGCTATGTTGATGGCCGCATGGAAGGTGCTGGATCAGACGCCGCGTCCTCTGACGATCGACTGGCGTGCGGGGGTGCGGGGGACGACGCCGGACGGTCTGCCGATGGCCGGGCAGGTTGCGCCGGGTCTTCATGTCGCGCTGGGGCCGCGCCGCAACGGCTGGCTGTTGGGTCCGCTGATCGGCTCCGTCGTCGCCGATGCGACAGAGGGTCAGCCCGTCGCCGAGCCGACCCTCCATCCCTCGCGGTTCGTTTAGTCCTTGGGCAGGTCGAAGCGGATGGCCATGGTGACGCGGGCGCCGTCGACGGCCTGACCGTCCACTGTGCGCGGGCTGAGGCGGAAGTAGCGGCTCAGGCTCACCGCCGCCCGACCGAAGCCCTGATTGCCGGGCGTCTCGGATGTGACCGAGCAGCCGGTCAGGCTGCCGTCCACCCGCACCAGGCAGGACAGTTCGGCCACCCCGCCGATCCCACGCGCCTCGGCAGCGGACGGATAGGCCCGCATCAGCTGATCCGCCGTCGGCTTCCGCACCCAGTCGGGCTGGGTGATGACGGGAACCGGCTTGGGCGGTTCGGGCGTGATCGTCGTTCCGGCTGCGGGCTCGGTCGCGGGTTCGGTCAGGTTGATGACCGGCCCGGCGTCATGGCTGACCACGGGGGCGACCGGAACCTCCAACGGGGCGACGTCGCTGGGCATGACCTGCGTCGGCCGATGGATCGGCGGGGTCGGCGCGGGCGAGGCCGTCTTCGGCTCGGGCGGTTTGACCCTGGGCGCCAGCTCCACGATCGTCGTGGGCAGGTCTTCCAAGGACGCAGGGGCGTCGGCCAGTTCGAAGCGTTGCTGATACAGCCAGACGCCGGCGCCGACATGCACCAGAGCCGAGGCGGTGATCATCGCCCACACCCATCGGGGTAGGGGCTTCTTGCGTTGCTGGAAGTCGAGGGGGCTGACCACGCCGTGGCCCCCGGCGATACGCATCATCATGACTTACGCGCCTCCTGTCGCAGGCCCTCCCCAGCACCCACGGAACAGAGTTCGCGCTTCGCTTGCGGCCTTATTGTGGCGCTTGGAATTGTTAACGGCAGGGGTGTTGCGTTAAGCTTTCGTTTACCGAGGTTAGCGACCGTTCACACATGACCGTGAAAGCGATTCCATCATCTGGCGGCGTGGAGGCGGCGATCCGGCGCGCCTCGACCTCGACCGGCGTGGACTTCGATTTCCTGATGAAGACCGCGCGTCGCGAAAGCGCGATGAATCCCAATGCGCGGGCGCCCACGTCCTCGGCCTCGGGCCTGTTCCAATTCATCGAGCAGACCTGGCTGGGCACGGTGAAGCGGCACGGCGCCAAGCACGGCTACGGCCAGTACGCCGACCTGATCTATCAGGGCGGCGACGGGCGCTGGCAGGTGCGCGGCTCGGCTCGCAACGTCGTGCTGGACCTGCGTTTCGATCCTCAGGCCGCTTCGACCATGGCGGGGGAGTTGACGGCGTCCAACGCCGCCTATCTGCGCGGCCGCACGGGACGCGAGCCGGGAGCGGGCGATCTCTATGCGGCGCACTTCCTGGGGCCAGCAGGCGCAGCCAAATTGCTGGAGGCGGTGCAGGCGCGGCCCCAGACCAGCGCGGTGGCCCTGTTCCCCGAAGCGGCGTCGGCCAACCGTTCGATCTTCTATCGCAACGGCCGTCCGGCCACGGCGGCCGAGGTGCACGCCAATCTGCAGCGCACGGCGGGCGAGGCCTTCCCGGCGGTCGGCGTCGGCAGCGGCGGCGCGGCCAAGGCGGCGCCGGAACTGAGCGAGAAGGACCGGATGCTGGCTGCGCGCATGGACCGCTTGAAGCAGGATCAGAGCCTTCTGGCGCTGTTGCTGGGCCAGGACGGGCAGGGATCAGGCGGCGGATTCGGAGGCGCATTCGCTCCGCCGCCGGATAAGGTGGCGTGACCACGCTTCCGCCTTATTCCTAAGAGGGTGTTAACTATGTAACGCTAGGGGTGACGATTGATTCCTCGCCAACCCTGAGCCTTCGAGCCATGACCGCCTACCGCGCCAGACTGACGGAAAGCGACATACGGCGCCTGATCAAGTCTGATCTGGAGGACGAACGCGCAGCCGCCGCACATAAACTGTGCCGCAGCATCGACCGCATGGCGTTGGATGACGTGGAGCGCGAGGCGGCGCAAAAGATTCTGAGCGTGCTGGCGGCCGATGCGGCCGAACTGGTGCGACGGGCCGTGGCGGTGACGCTGAAGTCCTCGGACATCATGCCGCGCGAGGCGGCGCGTCGGCTGGCCGGCGACGTGGACAGCGTGGCCCTGCCCATCATCAACAGCTGCCCGGCCTTCACGGACGACGATCTGATCGAGATCGTGCGCGCCGGGACGGCGCTGCGCCAGGTGGCGGTGGCGTCCCGCCCGCGCGTGCCGCGCGATGTGGCGTCGGTTCTGGTTGCCGAAGGCAAGCAGGAGGCGGTGGCCGCCCTGGCTGCAAATGACAACGCCGATCTGTCCGAGGCTGCGCTGAGCGTGGCCCTCGATCGATTCAGCGATGCGCCGGAGGTGATTTCGGCCCTGGCCTATCGTCAGGTTCTGCCGCTGTCCGTGACGGAGCGGCTGGTGGTTCTGGCCAGCGAGGCTGTGCGCGAACACCTGATCACCCGCCACGCCCTGACGCCCGAGACAGCCATCCAGTTCGCCGACTTCGCGCGGGAGCGGGCCACGATCGACCTGGTGGACCAGGCCCGTGTGACGGATGATCTGCCGACCTTTGTGGCGGGATTGAACAGCCGCCGCGTGCTGACGCCGTCTCTGCTGCTCCGGTCCTTGGCGCGGGGGCAGATCGGCCTGTTCGAGCACGCCCTGGCCGAGTTGGCGGGTACGCCGCATCATCGCGCCTGGCTGATGGTGCATGACGCCGGGCCTTTGGGCCTCAAGGCCATCTACGACCGTGCCGGCATGCCGCCGCGCCTGTTCCAGGCCTTCCGCGCCGGGGTCGACACCTGGCGGGCGCTCCAGGCCGAAGGCGGGGACACCGGCAGCGCCGTCTTCCGTCAACGGATGCTGGAGCGGTTCCTGAGTCAGCGTCCCGACGCCGCGCGTGAGGATCTGGCCTATCTGCTGGAGCGGTTGGATCGTCCGGCTGACGACGGCTGGCGCGGCGCCGTCAGCGCGGCCTGAGCCGCGCCTGATCCATCAGTCGGCTTTAGCCCAGGTGCTCCGCCGCACGGGCTTCCAGGGTTTCAACCAGATCGCGTCCGACGGGATGGTCGTCGGTTTGGATCTTGTCGCGGACCACTGCCTTGATGGCGTCGATGTGGGCGTCGACCACGGCCAGGGGAGCCTGCATCCGCTTGTCGGCGTCGTCCAGCATCCGGCAAAGCGAGGCGGCGATGCGCGTGACCAGCGGGTATTCGTATGTGGTCCCCAGTCCCTTGAGGTCGTGGGCCCGGAAATAGAGGGCCTCAGCCGTTTCGGGCGTGTAGCCCTGGCTGCGGATGTCGGACTGAGCCTTGTCCAGCCTGACCACCTCGTCGTTCAACCACTGGCCGAACTGAGCCGACATGGCCTTCAGCGCCTCCTCGGCCCTGGCGATGGCGTTGGCGTCAATGCCGCCGAAGCCGCCGCCGACCTTGGCGCGCAGGGGATTGGGCGGGCGGATGACTTGGTTGGTCACGGGCGGCTCCTCAACAACAGCGGCCATTTTGTCGCGCAGAGGCTTAAAATCCGGTGACGGCGCCTCGACTATTTTACAGTTCAGGCGGCGAATTGTTCGGCCATGACGCGCTCTTCATAGGAGCGGCCTGAATCGAACAGCATGGTCAGGGTGATGTCGCGCCGTTCCCGCACCTCGACGCGCGAGACGCGGCGCACCTCGAAATTGTCGGCGGTGGCGCTGACCGGCCGCTTGTCCGGCTCTAGTACGTCGAAGCGCACCCGCGCCGTGTGCGACAGCAGGGCGCCGCGCCAGCGCCGGGGGCGGAAGGCGCTGATCGGCGTCAGCGCCAGGCTGGGCGCGTCCAGCGGGATGATCGGCCCGTGCGCCGACAGATTATAGGCGGTCGACCCTGCCGGCGTCGCCACCAGGCAGCCGTCGCAGGTCAACTCCTCCAGCCGCACCTTGTCGTTGATGCTGATGCGCAGCTTGGCGCTCTGGCGCGTCTGGCGCAGCAGGGAGACTTCATTGATGGCCAGGCCGCTGTGGACCTGGCCGCTCTCGACCCAGGCGTCCATCTGCAGCGGATGCAGCACCGTGCGGTCGGCCTGGGCCAGGCGATCCAGAAGGTCGTCTTCCTCATAGTCGTTCATCAGGAAGCCGACGGAGCCGCGGTTCATCCCATAGACGGGGGTGCGAAGCTGCAGATTGTTGTGCAGGGTCTCCAGCATGAAGCCGTCGCCGCCCAGGGCGACGATGACCTCGGCCTCGGCGGCGGGAACCGAGCCATAGCGTTCGCTCAACCGCTGGCGGGCGGCTTCGGCCTCGGGCCGGTCGCTGGCGACGAAGGTGATGGCGGTGGGGTGGAACGACTGAGTCACGGCGCTACGCAAGCGGAGCGGAGGCGCGCTGTCAAACGGTTGACCCGCCTTCAGGCGCCATCAGCAGGCGAAATTCATAGGCCGCCTGCGTGGTCGACCGCTGCGCCGGGCGCCAGGCCTCGCCGTCAGGATCATGCGGCAGGCCGTGGTTCAACCGACGAACCTCGCGCAGCAGGGCGGGGAAGGCGGCGCGATCCAGCCCCGCAGCGGTGCAGGCCAGAAACAGCGGTCGGGCGGTGTCGCCGCGCAGGGCGCGCCGTAAAGCTTCGGTCTCCAGACCGCTCAGCATGGTCAGGGCGTGGACGAAGAGGTCGAGTTTCTCTTCCCGCAGCGCCCGCATCAGGGTGGCGGGGCGCAGTTGTCCCGCCGCATGCAGCTTGGCGGCCAACTGAGCGGCGGCGTGATCGGGCGTGGTCTCGGCCGCTTGCTGGGCCGCTGCGGCGACCGCCGTCGCCAGGGCGGCGGCGTCCAGGCTGAAGCGCTGGGAGATGGCCTGCTTCAGGGCCTCGCCGACCCACTGATAGAGACGCAGGGCCAGATCCTCGTTCAACCGGGGGTGCCGTGTCAGCGGCGCGCGCAGGGCGGCGACGGACCGCGCCTGCTCCACCAATCGAGCCATGTCGGCGGCTTCCAGCCGCGCCGTCCGGTTGACGGCCAGGGCGGTCAGGACGGCCGGCTCGCCGCGGTCGAGGATGGCGCGGGCGGGCAGGGGGCCGAGATCGGGGCGCAGGGCCACCTGGACCTGATGGTCCAGCGAGGCTTCCTCCAGAAGGGTCAGCAGGTCGGCGTCGAGCAGCAGGGGGCTGGCGGCGATCACCGGGCGGGCGATTTCGATGGCGTCGGCGGCCAGCAGGCGCACCAGGTCCGTCGGCGCCCAGGCGGCGTCGGCCAGTCGTTCGGCCAGGATACGTCGGATATCCTGCTCGGCGGCGCGGACCATGGCCACGAAGACCTCGGTCAGGGCAGGCGGCGCGCCAGCCTGGCCGCCGACCGAGCAGTAGAGGTCCGCCACGCCCAGCAACAGGCGTTGCTGTTCTTCCGGCGGACGTCCGGCGGCCAAATCGATCAGTTGGTGAAGGCTGGCCAGCGGCAGGGGCTCGCTACGCGGGGAAGGCGCGAACGCCTCGATTGAGTCCACGAAACATCCCCCTGACGATGCGGCCGCGCCGCCGGCGGACAGTGTTCGCTTGTGTCGATGAAAACAGGGTTAATGAAGTCTTCCGTTTCGAGCCTTTCGGAGGCGGTCGGAGACTTGACGCCGGGCCGGAGCGGAGAGAGGCTCATCTGAACGCTGATAAGGGGAAGGTCGATGACGGACGCGGCGCGGTCGCTCAAATCCCAGGTTTCCGAGGCGGAGTGGCAGGTGCGGGTCGAACTGGCCGCGCTTTACCGCCTGGTGGCGCTGAACGGGTGGGACGACATGATCTTCACCCATATCTCGGCCCGCGTGCCGGGACCGGAGCATCACTTCCTCATCAATCCATACGGCTGGTATTTCGATGAAATTACAGCCTCTTCCCTGGTGAAGGTCGATCTGGAAGGCAATGTAGTTCAGGAGACGACCAGCTTCATCAATCCGGCGGGCTTCACCATCCATTCGGCGGTCCATGCGGCGCGCGAAGAGGCGCATTTCGTCATCCACCTGCATACGGTGAACGGCGTGGGCGTCGCGGCGCAGAAGGACGGCCTGCTGCCGATCAGCCAGAACGCCTGCCTGCTGCAGCATCAGGTCGCCTATCACGGCTATGAAGGCCTGGCCCTGAACCACGACGAGCGCGAGCGGTTGGTGGCGGACCTGGGCGACAAGCCGCTGATGCTGCTGCGCAATCACGGCACCCTGGCGGTCGGGAACACGGCGGCGGAGGCCTGGGTCGGGATCTTCTTCCTGGAACGCGCTTGCGCCCAGCAGGTCGCGGCCCTGTCGGCGGGACGCGACAACGTTCTGATCGCGCCTGACGCCGCCCAGGCGGAAACGAAGGAGCAGGGCCGGGGGATCGGCTTTATCTCCTCCCTGGCCTGGCCCGGCGCCTTGCGCCAGTTGCAACGAAAATCGCCCGGTTACGACATCTAGCAAAGGGTGGGGCCGTGCGAGGGAGGGGAGGCGTCGGCCTTTGGGTCGGATTGGTTGCGCTGTCCGGCGCTGAGGCGGCCCATGCCGGCGCCTGGAACCTGCCGAAGGGGCAGGGCGAGATCATCGTCAAATACGAGAATATCCGCGCCGAGGACTATTTCACCTCCGACGGCGGGCGGGCCGACTTGCCGGGCGGGCGGCGCGACATCGCGGCCAGCGTGTTCGTCGAATATGGCTTGAGCGACCGCTTCACTCTTCAAGCCAAGGGCGAATGGCAGGACGGGCGCGACGAGTTCCTCGACTATCAGGGGCCGGGGCCGATCGAGATGGGCGTGCGCTGGCAGGCCTATCGCGACGATCGCAACGTCGCGGCCGTCTATGTCGGCTACGCCGAGGGCGGGGCGGGACGCAACGCCGGCTACGCTCCGCCGGGCGCAGGAGACAGCGACGTCGAGGTGCGGCTTCTGGCGGGGCGATCCTTTGATCGCGGGTTTATTGATCTCCAAGCGGCGCGGCGCTGGCGGTCGGGTTTGCCCGACGAGACGCGCGCGGATGCGACGGTCGGGGCGCACCTCAACCAGGACTGGATGGTGATGGCGCAGGCCTTCGGCGGGGCGGCGGATGGCGAGGGTGCGGCGCGCTGGCTGTCGCTGGAGGCTTCGGTGGTGCGTCGGTTCGGGGACTGGCGGCTGCAGGCCGGCTGGCGACAGGCCGTTTCGGGTCGCGAAATTCCTGCGGGCAGAGGGCCGATCATCGGAATCTGGCGTCGATTTTAGTCCCGATTTCCGCGACGGAATCCGAGGTTCGCCACGTTACAGATACGTTATTTGCGTAACGGCGGTGACCCGTTAAGCGGGGGCGCTTGTTGTCGGGGAGACTGCGTCGCGTGTTCAAACGCCATTTTTTCATTATCGGCGCAGCCTGCGTATTGGGGCTGATGGTCGTGGCGGCGATCATCAAGATCGCGGCCGGCGGCGGCGACGCAGGCCAGCAGCGCGGTCCGGGGGGACCGGGCGCCGGACGCGGCCAGATCGTCGCGGAGGTGGTGGCGGGGCGCCGCGAATTCGCCGACCAGATCCGCGTGCTGGGCGTGGCCCGCAGCCGCCGCTCGGTCAACATCACCTCCAACACGACGGAACTGGTGACCAAGGTCATGTTCACCGACGGTCAGGCCGTGGCCGCAGGGGCGCCTCTGGTCGAGTTGCAGGCGCGTGAGGAAGACGCCGATCTGATCCGCGCGCGCGCCCAGCTGGAGAACGCTCAGCGCGAATATGACCGCTATCGCATCCTGGCGGAGCGCGGCGTGGCGCCGCGCGTCATGGCCGAAACGGCCGAGACGGCGCTGAAAACGGCCCAGGCGGCCATGGCGGCGTCGGAAGCGCGTCGCGGAGACCGTATCCTGCGCGCGCCCTTCGCCGGCGTGCTGGGCCTGACGTCGGTCACGCCGGGCACCCTGATCTCGCCGGGCGCGGTCATCACCACCCTGGACGACACCAGCGGCGTTCGCGTCGACTTCCCCATGCCGGAACGCTATCTGGGCGTCCTGCCCGTGGGCGCGCCGATCACGGCGACCACGGACGCCTTCCCCGGCGAAGAGTTCAACGGCCGCATCGCCTTGCTGGATACGCGGGTCAATGAACAGACCCGCGCCGTCATCGCCCGCGCCGAATTCCCCAACCCCGGAAACCGCATCCGCCCGGGCATGATGATGCGCGTCGCCGTCCACCAGGGGCGTCGCCAGAGCCTGGCCGTGCCTGAGGCGGCTGTTCAGTATGAGGGCCAGGGCGCCTTCGTCTATCGCATCGCGCGTGGCGAAACGGGCACGACCGCCCAGCGCGTCGAGGTCCAGACCGGCGCCGTCGAGAACGGCTATGTCGAGATCGTCTCGGGCCTGGGCAACAACGACCGCATCGTCGCGTCCGGCTTGAACCGCATCCAGCCGGGCGCCCCCGTCACCGTCGAAGGCGCCGAAGGTCAGCAGCGCGGCGCTCCAGCCAAGGGCGGCACCCGGGCGTCGCAGGCGGCCCGCCCATGATGCTGTCCGATGTTTCGGTCCGGCGCCCCGTCTTTGCGGCGGTGGCGGCCATCGTCCTGTGCGTCATCGGCGCCGCGGCTTTCTTTTTTCTGCCCGTGCGCGAACTGCCGGACGTGGACCCGCCGGTCGTGTCGGTCAGCACCAACTACGCCGGCGCCTCGGCCGAGGTGATCGAGAGCCGGATCACCGAGCCGATCGAGCAGCAGATCGCCGGCATCCAGGGCGTTGAGCGCATCAACTCGACCAGCCGCGACGGCCGCTCCAACGTGAACATCGAGTTCTCGCTGGACCGCAACATCGACGACGCGGCCAATGACGTGCGCGACCGCATCTCGCGCGTGCTGGGCCGCTTGCCGGACCAGGCCGATCCGCCGGAAGTGGCCAAGGCCGATTCCGACAGCCAGCCGATCATGATCATGTTCCTGCGCTCCACGACGATGGACCGCATGGAGCTGACCGACTACGCCCGCCGCTATCTGGTGGATCGCTTCGCCACCGTGCCAGGGGTGGCCCAGGTCAACATCTTCGGCGAGCAACGCTACGCCATGCGCATCTGGCTGGACGCCGGGGCCATGGCGGCGCGGGGGCTGATCGTCACCGACGTCGAGAATGCGCTGAACAGCCAGAACGTCGAACTGCCCGCAGGCGCATTGGAGTCGGCGCAGAAGGACTACACCGTCCGCGTGGCGCGCAACTACGCCGATCCGGCTGACTTCGCCCAACTGCCCATCGGCACGCGCGGCTCGGCCTCGACCGCCACGGGCGCGCAAGCGTCGGGCACCCTGGGCGCGGCCTCGGCGGCCATGACCAACGGCGTCACCGGCGCCCTGATCGGCAACGCCGCCTACGTCACCCGCCTGGGCGACATCGCCCGCATCGAAGAGGCGCCCGCCGAGGCGCGCCGTCTGTTCCGCGGCAACGGCGTCGATCAGATTGGTCTGGCCGTCACCCGCCAGGCCCAGTCGAACGACCTGCAGATCTCCGAAGGCGCGCGCAAGTTGATGGAGGAGGTGTCCTCCAGCCTGCCGCCCGGCACGACGTTGGAAGTCGGCTCGGACAACTCGGTCTTCACCTCGCACGCCATCGACGAGGTGTGGATCACCATCGGCATCTCCATGGCCCTGGTGGCGCTGGTCAACTTCATCTTCCTGGGCAGCCTGCGGGCGGCGATCATCCCGTCGGTGGTGGCGCCCATCTGCCTGCTGGCGACCTTCATCGTCCTGGCGCCGCTGGGCTTCTCGCTGAACCTGCTGACCCTGCTGGCCCTGGTGCTGGCCATCGGCCTGGTCGTCGATGACGCCATCGTCGTGGTCGAGAACATCCAGCGCCGTCTGGATCACGGCGAGCCGCCGTTGGTGGCCGCCGAGCGCGGCGCGCGTCAGGTCTTCTTCGCCGTCGTGGCGACGACGATCGTGCTGCTGTCCGTGTTCGCGCCTCTGCTGTTCCTGCCGGGCTATGTCGGCCGTCTGTTCGTGGAGCTGGCGGCGGCCATCGCCGCGGCCGTGGCCTTCTCGGCCTTCCTGGCGCTCAGCCTGTCGCCCATGCTGGCGTCCAAGATTCTGAAGCCGGCGCAGACCGGCGGCTGGGTGGCGCGGCGCGTGGATGCGGGCATGGACGCCCTGAAGCGGTCCTATGCGGCATCGCTTGACGCCCTGCTGGGCCGACGCATCGCTGTCGGCGGGGTGGCGGCCGTCATCGTGCTGGTCGCGGCGGGGGCTACAGGCATTTTCCTGCACCTGCCGAACGAGCTGGTGCCGAACGAGGACCGCGGGCGCGTGACGCTTCGGATCGCCGGGCCTGAGGGCACGGGCTTCGACTACACGCGCGAGATCATGCTGGGGCTGGAGCCGATCCTAGCCGAGTATCGTGAGAACGGCGAGGCGGCCAACTTCCTGGTGTCCTCGCCCGGTTTCGGCGGTTCCGGCTTCAGCTCGGGCAGCGCCATCCTGAACCTGTCCGACTGGTCCGAGCGCGACCGCTCGGCCGACCAGATCGCCCAGGAGCTGAACGGCAAGCTGCGCAACCAGACCGGCGCCCAGGTCAACGCCTCGACGCCCGGCGCCTTCCAGCGCGGCGGCGGCAACTCCAACTCGGTCGAGATGGTCGTCACGGGTTCGGAATACGCCGCCATCTACAACTGGCTGCAGCCCATCCTGGCGGCGGCGCAGGAGAACCCCGGCTTCTCGCGTCCGCGCTTGAACTATGAGCCGAACGCGCCGCGTCTGCTGGTCGATGTCGATCCGCAGAAGGCGGCCGCCCTGGGCGTCTCCTCGCAACAGATCGGCCGCACGCTGGAAACCATGTTCGGTTCGCGTCGCGCCACAACCTACATCAAGGGCGGTCAGGAATACGACGTCATTCTGCAGACCGAGCGCGACAATCGCCGCGAAGTGACGGACCTGGAGTCGCTCTATGTCTCGACCGGCACGGCCCAGCTGGTGCCGTTGTCCGCCGTGGTCTCGACCAAGACTTCGGGCGATACGCCGGACCGTCGTCGTTTGGATCGCCAGCGGGCGATCACCCTGGCGGCCGACCTTAATCCCGGCATGACCATTGACGACGCGGTGCAGTTCCTGAACGCCGAGGTCGCCAAGCAGCCGCAGGGCGTGACCAATATCCGCTGGGGCGGCGCCGCCCGCGACCAGCAGGAGGCGGGCAGCGCCGTGGGCTGGGCCTTCGCCCTGGCCTTGCTGCTGGTCTTCTTGGTGCTGGCGGCCCAGTTCGAGAGCTGGATCACCCCGGCGGTCATCATGCTGACGGTGCCGCTGGCGGCGGCGGGCGGGCTGTTCGGTCTGTTGATGGCGGGTTCCAGCCTGAACATCTACAGCCAGATCGGCCTGATCATCCTGATCGGCGTGGCCGCCAAGAACGGCATCCTGATCGTCGAGTTCGCCAACCAGCTGCGCGACCAGGGCCGGACCATCCGCGAGGCGATCATCGAGTCCTCGTCGCTGCGTCTGCGGCCGATCATCATGACCTCGATCGCCACCGCCTTCGGCGCCCTGCCGCTGGTGCTGTGGCAAGGGGCGGGGGCGGGCAGCCGTCAGACCATCGGCGTGGTGATCTTTACCGGCGCGATGTTCGCGACGGTGCTGACTCTGTTCGTGGTGCCGGTGATCTACGGCGTGCTGGCGCGCTTCACCAAGTCGCCGGAATACACCGCCCGCAAGATCGAGGAGTGGGAAGCGCAGGAGAAGCGCGACGGCCTCGAACCGGACATGAGCCCGGCGGAGTAGTTTCCTTCTCCCCTTGTGGGAGAAGGTGGCTACCGAAGGCAGACGGATGAGGGGTCTTGCGACCTCAGATGAAGGGACGCGCGTCAGACGTCCCGCAACCCCTCATCCGACCTCGCTCCGCTCGGCCACCTTCTCCCGCAAGGGGAGAAGGCTAGGCGTTGCTCATTCGCCAGTCGGCTTGAACCCGGTCTCGACCTTCAGGAAGGCGATCACGTCGCGACGGTCCGTGGCGTCGGGCAGGCCGGCGAAGCTCATCTTATTGCCGGGCAGGAAGGTGCGCGGGTTCTGCAGCCAATGGTCCAGGGTTTCGGCGTCCCAGGTGAAGTCCGCCGTCCGCATGGCGTGGGAATAGCTGTACTTATCCCGCGCGCCCGCCTCGCTGCCGAACACGCCATAGAGGTTGGGGCCCGTCATGTTCGGCCCGCCCGGCGTGATGGTGTGGCACGAACGACAGCGGGCGAAGGCGCGGCGGCCGTTCTCCAGATCCGCCTGGTCATAAGGGGCGGGCAGGGAGGCCAGCAGGGCCGCTTTCTCGGCCTCGGTCGGCGCGGGGGGCTTGGGGGCTTCGGCCGCGCCCGTTCCCGAACCTTCGGCGCCCTGGCCGCAGGCTGTGAGGCCCAGAGAGCCTGTTAGCGCGGCGGCCAGCACGACGGCCGGACCGGACGCGCGGCGGATCGTGGGGAAGGACGAAAGACGGAACATGACGCACTCCTTGGCCGACGGTCATGCTTTAGCCCATGAGGGCCCCGTCGCAATGGACAGCTTGTCCAAGCGAGGGCGTCAGCGCCCGGTGGTCAGCTTCACCACGATGTGGGCGGTGGTGTCGATGATGGCTTCCGGCGTATCGGCGCGGCGCATCAGTTCGAAACCCGCCGCGACGGATTCCACCAGGTTCGCTGTCTCATAGGAGGTCAGGCGGGGATTGAGCCCCTCGGGATGCAGGCCGCCGGCGTGGGCCTGGGCGATGCGACGCTCCAGCGCCAGGTGCAGGCGACGCAGGCGGCGGATGCGGCTCTCGGCGAAGGCGGGCTCGCCCATGTCGGCCAGCATGTGCTCGACCCGCAGCACCGGTCCGTGGTCGCTCCACAGGCCCAGAACCTCCAGCACATAGGCGCGGGCGGCCTCGAAGGCGCGCTCGCCGGACCAGTCGGCGTGGATGTGCGCAGCCAGCCGCTGAAAGTCCTCGCCCGCCTCTTCGCACAGCAGCAGCAGGCCTTCCTCGACCGAAGCGAAGTAGGTGTAGAAGGTCGGCGCCGACACCCCCGCCGCCGCCGCCACGTCTGCGGGACGGATTTCGCCCAGATGCTTGCTGTTCAGCAGTCTGCGCAGAGCGTCCAGCAGGGCGCGCCGGGTGCGGGCGCCCCGTGTGCGGATCCTGTGACCCAGCTTGTTGGTCGTCTCGGACATGAGGGAGGCGGCCGAAGTTGCGGTGGCTACGGGCCGGAAAGGGGAGAAGGCGAAGGCCTAGCGGCTTCCATCCTCTGCGACAAGCGCGACTCGGGGCGCGAGGGGCCCTAAAGGGTAGCGCAGACCTCGACCTCGTCGCCGAAATATCCGCCCGTGGGTACGAACCCCAGGCGGCTATAGAAGCCCTGGGGACTGCCTTCGCCCAGGCCGTAGCTGGTGTAGAGGGTGGCATAGCCGCGTCGGCGCAGGCGCTGCTTCACCAGTTCGACGACCCGGCGGCCGACGCCCGCGCCCTGGTGCGGGCCTGCGATCATCAGACGCCACAGATAGGGGCCGTCGCAGTCGATGCCGTCGTCCCACTCGTCGCCGTCGTTGACCATGACCAGGCCGACGAGGGTTTCGTCCAGGTAGATCGCCCGAAGCCATGTCGCTTCGGAACAGAAACCCTCGGCGATGGACACGCCGTTGTCGGCGACTACAGCGCGCTGCGCCGGCGACAAGGTTTCGCTCAACTCGCAGACTTCGCTGACATTTTCAGAGGTGATGCGGCGGAAAGAGATTTCATTTTCAGGAGACATGAGCGGCATATTGCAAAGCCTCTCCTTGCTTCGCCCTGCGACGTATGGACGCCGAACGCTTGAGAGCCCGGGCAGGCCGGCGGATGACGGCGTAAGGAACCGCGATCTGTTGATGCGGATAACGGCGTCGCATCTCGCGACGCGCGGGCCTGACCATTCCCGGTCTGATCGGGAGAGGGTGGTGCCGGTTGCAGGGATCGAACCCGCGACCTTCGGTTTACAAAACCGCTGCTCTACCAGCTGAGCTAAACCGGCGTGGCCCGCCTTATGCTGGCGGAATCTCTTTGACGCAAGCACACTGATCGAATGCCCTCGCTGCCCTATCTCGCGCCCGTCGTCATGCTGGCGCTGTCCAACGTCTTCATGACCTTCGCCTGGTACGGCCACCTGAAATTCGGGGCCAAGCCGCTGTGGATCGTGGTCCTGATCAGTTGGGGGATCGCCTTCTTCGAATACTGGCTGGCCGTGCCCGCCAATCGCATCGGCCATCAGGTCTATTCGGCGGCCGAGTTGAAGACCATGCAGGAGGTGATCACTCTGCTGGTCTTCGCGATCTTCTCGGTGATGTATCTGGGGGAGAAGCTGACGGTGAACCACCTGATCGGCTTCGCCCTGATCGCCGGCGGCGCCTTCTTCATCTTCAAGGGACCGCTGTAGGCGGTCAGTCCAGGGCTGCCGCGATCTTCTGGGCCAGGGCTTTCAGCTGTTCGGCGTCGGCCATGGGGGCGTGGCCATGGCCCTTCATCGGGCGATCGGCCCAGCGCGGCACGATGTGGAAATGCAGGTGGAAGACCGTCTGGCCGCCCGCGTCGCCGTTGAACTGCATCAGGCTGAGGCCTTCGGGCTTCAGCGCCTTTTCGACCGCCCGGGCCGTGCGCTGGACGGCGGCGGTCAGCTTGGCCAGGGTTTCGGGTTCGATCTCCAGGATGTTGCGGGCGGTCGAGGTCTTGGACACGACCAGGACGTGCCCCTCGGACTGGGGAAAGACGTCCATGAAGGCCAGGACGTCGTCGTCCTCCCACACCTTCACGCTGGGCATGTCGCCGCGCAGGATCTTGGCGAAGATGTTGTCCGGGTCGTAGGCGCCGTGAAGGCTCATGGGGGTCTCCTTCGGGGTAGGGCGGCCAGCCTAGCAGGCGATCTCGTGCGGCGCACGGAGCGGAACGCCGCGATATGCGCTTATATGGTCAAGGTTCTTCAGTTGGAGGCGTCATGCTGGGTTTCATTGTTCAGGCCGTGGTCACGGCGATCGGTCTGTGGGCCTCGGCCAAGCTGGTGCCGGGGGTGGAGTTCACCTCGACCGGCTCGCTGATCGCGGCGGCGGTCATCCTGGGCGTGGTCAACGCCTTCGTGCGGCCGCTGATGGTGATCCTGACGCTGCCTTTGACCATCGTCACCTTCGGCCTGTTTCTGCTGGTGGTGAACGCCGCCATGATCGGGCTGACGGCCATGTTCCTGGGCGGCTTCGTCGTCGATGGCCTGTGGGCGGGGATCGGCGCGGCCATCGTCACCGGCGTGGTCAGCTGGATCGCCGGCGCCCTGTTCGGCGGCATGGACGAGCGGAGATAATAAATTACCCGGATGATATTGACGCGATAATATCATCCGGGTAATTCCGTCCTCAACAAAGCGAGGACGGATTATGACTCTGTGCACGGCCTTCGACGGCCATACGATGATCACGACTGGGCCGTTGGCTCAGGTCGCAGGTGCGGTGAAGGCCGCGCACGATTCCGGACGAGCGGTTCTGGTCTTTCGGGATGAGGATGCGCAGCCGGTGGACCTGGATTTGCGCGGCGATCTTGCGGCGGTGCTGGCGCGACTGCCGCCCGAGCCGTCGCAGCCCGAACCTGAGAAGCGCGGGCCGGGGCGGCCCAAGCTGGGCGTGACCGCGCGGGAAGTCACCCTGCTGCCTCGCCATTGGGACTGGCTGGCGTCCCAGCCGGGCGGGGCGTCGGTCGCCTTGCGCAAACTGGTCGAAACCGCCCTTCGCGAGGCGGAGGCGCCGGATCGGATGCGTCGCAGCCGTGAGGCTGCCTATCGCTTCATGACCGCCGTGGCGGGCGATCTGCCGGACTATGAAGAGGCCGTGCGGATGCTGTTCGCAGGCGACTGGACGGCGTTCGACGCCCGGACGGAAGCCTGGCCCGTGGACGTGCGTGATTACGCTCGGCGTCTGGCCGAGCCTGGCTGGCGCAACGGCCAGGGACGCTGAGGTCAGCTGGGGCGGATCACCATGCAGGTGACGCGACGCTCTGACAGGGCCTCGCACGCCGCCTCGGCCGACTGCTGGCTCATGCCGGTGAAGCGCGACCGATACCAGCCGTTCGCCGTCTGCACGTCGCGCTGGGCGCTTGAGAACTGGGTGCGGAAGCGGCGGCTGATGTCGTTCAGCCAGTCGCGGGCGACGGCTTCCTCGCGGAAGGCGCCGACCTG
>NZ_DLNP01000022.1:0-90955 GCF_002478355.1 Brevundimonas sp. UBA7507
AGGCCCAGAAGGCGTAGGCCCCGAGGCGCGGAAACGGCAGGTCGCGCGCCCCCAGCATCTGCGGCAACAGCAGCACGCCCAGCGCCTCGACCGCCGGCACGGCGAACAGGAACATCATCACCGTACCGTGCATGGTGAAGATCTGGTTGTAGGTCTCCTGCGGCAGGAAGCCCGTCATCGGCAGGGCCAGCTGGGTGCGCATCAGCAGCGCCAGCACACCCGCCAGCACGAAGAACAGCATGGCCGCGCCGACGTAATAGACGCCGATGATGTTGTTGTTGATCGCCGTGATCCACTCGCCGGGACGGCGTGGACCGCACCAGGCGGCTTCCAGCTGCTCCAGCTCGCCGGCCGGACGCGTCTCCTCGGTGGGAAAGCGATCGTATTTGCGGACGTCGAAGCCGGTTTCCGACGTCATTTCAGACTGTCCAGATAGGCGGCCACGTCGCGCAGCTCGCGCCCGGTCAGCACTGGATAGGACGGCATGCGGTTGCCCGGCTTGATCCCTTGGCTGTCGGCGATCCACCCCGCCATCGTGCCCTGATTGTTGGGCAGGATGCCCGCGCCCAGCGTCTGGCGTGAACCGACATGGGTCAGGTCCGGCCCGGCCAGGCCGTTGGCCTCGGTTCCGCGTATGGTGTGGCAGGCGCCGCACCCCGAGGCGCCGAACACCGCCGCGCCCGGCAGGGCGGACGGCGCGGCGGGCGCGGCCTGCCTGGCCCGCCAGGCCTCGAAGTCGGCCTCCGCATGGGCGACGACGACGAAGCCCATCAGGGCGTGAGGTCCGCCGCAGTATTCGGCGCACTGTCCCGCATAGACGCCCGGTTTGTCAGCCTGCAGGCGCATGAAGTTGCGACGTCCGGGGATCATGTCCGTCTTGCCGCCCAAACGCGGCACCCACAGGCTATGGATGACGTCGGCGCTCTCCAGCTCGATCACCACCGGACGGCCGACGGGGATGTGAACCTCATTGGCGTCCTGGACCGTTTCGCGGCCCTGGCCGTCCAGATAGGCCACGCGCCACCACCACATCTCCCCGGTGACGCGCACGCGCATCTCGCCGTCACGCGGCGCATCGGAAACCCGCGCCGTGACGCTGAGGCCGTAGATCAGCAGGCCCGTCAGCACCACCACCGGAAAGGCCAGGCCGCCGATCCAGACCAGGCGCTCGCCGCCGACGCGACGTTTCCACGTTCTCGGCCCGAAAAGGGCGACGCCCAGGGCGATCAGGACGACGGCCAGCACGACCGCGCCCATGACGAACAGCACCCAGGCGACGACCGTCACCGGCCCGGCGAACGGCCCTGCGGGGTCCAGAACCGGCGGCGGCCAACCGCCCAGCATGTCCGGCGTCTCAGTCGTCATCGAGCGTATAGAGGTAGGCCGCTATGTCGCGGGCTTCGGCTTGTGTCAGGAGCATGGGCGGCATGCCGGTGTCGGGCAGCAACGACGGGGCGTCGCGCACGAAGGCGGCCATGACCGCAGGTTGGTTCGGCAAGCGCCCTGCGATCATCGGCCGCGCCCCGACGCCCGCCAGCGATCCGCCGGTCCGCCCCTCGGGCCAGGCCACACCGGGAATGACGTGGCAGGCGCCGCAGCCCTGGGTCCGGATCAGGCGCAGCCCCTCGACCGCGTCGGCGCCCGCCAGGTCGCGCGGCGCCCCAGCCTTGTCCGCGCAGGCGGTGAGGCCCAGCAGGCCGACGGCCGAGATCACAGCCCCTATCTTCCCCATCGTCGCGACATGACAGCATCCGGCCCCTTTCCGCTTCGCCAGAACCAATCCGCCGGGCGGCCAGGGGTTCCGAGGCGGAACCGGCGCCGCAAAGCCGGTGTTGGATCAGGGTGCGCGCCCTGCTCCTCGCTTTTCTGGGATTGACCCTCGCCGCCTGCGATACGACGCCGGGCGCAACCGATCGCGCTTTTCAGGCGTCCGGCGAGATCATCGCCATGGGCGGCGGGGCGGGCGGCGCGGCCAACGCCTGTTTCACCTGCCACGGCCTGAAGGGCGAAGGCGACGGCGTCTCGACGCCGCGTCTGGCCGGTCTGGACCAGGGCTATCTGCAGAAACAGATGGAGGACTACGCCAGCGGCCTGCGCCCTGACGACGTCATGACCCGCGTGGCCAAGGGTCTGGATCAGGACGCGCGCCGGACGGTGGCGGCCTGGTACGCCGGACTGCCCGCGCCCGCCGTGCGAGCTTCAACCGCCTCCCCGCCTCCGATCTGGCTGACTGGCGATACGGCCCGCGGCATCACCGCCTGCGCCGCCTGCCATGGCGTTGAGGGCCAGGGCGCGGGCGAAGGTCAGCCGATCGTGGCCGGGCAGCCCGCCGCCTATACGCTGGAACAGATTGACCGCTGGAAGTCCGGCGAGCGGCGAAACGACCCGCGCGGCGTCATGGCCGCCGCCGTCCAACGGCTGACGGATGACGAAGCCCGCGCCATCGCCGCCTGGCTGTCGACCCAGCCGCCCTCCCCGGTCCGCGCCGAAGCGTCGATCGCCCGCGCCGCCTCGGTCGCTGCTGCCGCGCGCCCGGCCGCGTCGCGCGAGATCCGCCGCCCCGCTCGTTCCGACGGCGACTGAACTCCTCGGGAACAGGCCACGCACACAGCGATTGGTTGTCTCACGACTAGAACAACCCGGTGGAGGCCGCTGATGCACGCCCACAGCTATCGTAATCTCGCAATCGAACTGCTGATCGACTTCGTCATCATGTATCTGGTGATGTTCACCATGATCGCGACGCTCGATCATTTCCGCTTCAACCTGAACAACGTCTATATGACGCTGATGATGGTCGCGCCGATGGCCGTGGTCATGCTGCTGTCGATGCGTTCGATGTTCCAAAACAGACGCGCCAACTGGATCATCATCGGAGTCGCCGCCGTCGTATTCGCCGCCAGCTTCTACGCCATGCGCACCCAGGCGGCCATTAACGACCAGGAGCTGATCCGCGGCATGATCCCCCATCATTCCGGGGCGATCCTGATGTGCGAAAAGGCCAAGCTGATCGACCCTGAGCTCATCGCCCTGTGCGATGAAATCATCGTCGCTCAAGAGCGGGAGATCGCCCAGATGCAGGCGATCCTGGACCGACTCTAGACCTGGAAGCGGGTGCGGCCGCGCCGCAGCCTCCGAACGGTCGTCGCGATCCTTTTCTCCAGCGCGCGCCATCGTCGCTGCCATCGCGTGCGCCGCGGCCTCAATTGAGGCACGACCGGCAGCATGGCGTGGAAGACGTCGTCGCGGTCGATCAGGTGATGCTTCAGCGCCGCCCCCGCATGAATCGGGATCATCAGCAGAAGAGCGACAATCAACGCCCAGTGCATACACTCCGCCGCAGCCTCGACCGCCCACAGCTGGCGGTTCGACAAATTCTGCATCGGCAACAGCGGCCATGGAATGAAGCCCGCCGCCTCCAACTGGGTGTTTCGCGCCGTCGCAGAGACCATCGCCCAACCCGACAACGGCAGGCCGAACAGACACATGTAGAAAACATAGTGGGTGACGCGGGCCGCCGTGCTTTCCCACCCCGGCTTGTCTGCGTCATTGATCAGGTCCGGCGCGACCAGCCGCCAGGTCAGGCGGCCGATCACCAACAGCAGCATCAGCACGCCGACGGCGAAGTGAACCTCATAGGCGGCGACCTTCTCCCCGCCGACCGGCAACCGGCCCATCCACCAGCCCCAGCCCAACTGGAAGACGACCAGGCCCGCCATGATCCAGTGAAACCAGATGGCCACGGGAGAATAGCGCCCCTCATCATGATGACCGGCGGCCCATTCCAGCGCCTGGGCGATCAGCCGGTCGATCATGCCGCCGCCTCGCCCACCGGCTTCAGCAGACCGTGAAGGCGCCAGAGGGCGACCAGGAGATAGGCCGCCGCCGCTGGCGCCCACATGATGAGCCCGGCCGCCTGCTGGTCCTCCAGCGGCGTCATGTTCCAGGCCATGGTGCTGGCGAAATGCGGCGCATAGAGCGGCTGGCCCGCAAACACGATCAGGGCGCCCAGAAGCCCCATCAGCAGCATGGCCGCCAGCAATGCGGCGACGGCCGCATGGCCTCTGGCGCTGCGCACGGCCGCCCAGAACCAGACTGCGCTGCCCAGAATAGTGAATTGCATCAACCAGTAGATCGCATCATGCGACAGGGCCTGGGCATAGAGACCCGGCGCATGCCAGGCCCAGAAGATCACCGCCTGCGCGGCCGTCGCCGCCGCCAGCCTCGGCTTTCTCATCGTCGGCACACAAAGGGCCAGCAACGGGGCCGCCGCCAGCACCAGAAGCAGGTGGTGCAACGTCCGTGCGGTGAACAACGCCGAACTCAGCGCGCACAGAGGCGAGATGAAACCGATCACCAGCGCGGTCATCGCAGCCGCGTATCGCCCCCTTTCCGGCCCGCGCAGCAGAACCAGCCCCGCGACCGTCGCAGCCGTCACAACGACCCAGAGAACCGGGTCGCCGTTCCAGCGGCTCAGCGCCTCGGCCGGATCGGGCGCGGGCCCGCAATAAGGTGTCCAGACGGCATCGACCATCCTGGGCCAACGCCTGCGTGCAGCGACGGTTCACTAAGCCGGATCACGCCAGGCCTTCGCCGTCCCGCAGATAGATCGCGGCATCATAGCCTCGGCCATAGGGCGCCTCGGCGGAGAAGCTGAGATCAAGCAAGCGCGACCGGAAAAAATCGCCGTGCGCCAAGCCTTTGAAGTCGACGACGACTGCGCCGCTTCCACGCTCGAGCAGCGCCGCCTCAAGCGAATCCGGTTCTTGGGTCGGGACGGGACGGGTCACGCTGAAGTCGATTTCGGATCCATCCAGCGCCTTGTGCGACAAAGCGCTGACGTGGCCGCGCCCAAGGGTCGTCGCAATCGCGCATACCCTGTCGGGAAAGGCGCGGGAGATCACGCCGCCGACGTAGGCCAGGGCGGTCTTCTGCGCGTCGCTCATGGCGGCGATCTGGGCGGCCGGTCCTTTATCGCGAACGTCCAGATAGACCGTAGAGTCCTTCAGGATGTGGTTATTGTGCGCCCAGACGATGATCTTCCGTCCGGGGTGCTTATGACGGATCAGCCAGCCGAGATTGGCGGCCATGGCTTCGTCCCTGGAATGGCCCAGCCATGCGAACCGGGCCCAGGCGTCAAGGCTGGCCAGTTCGGCGAAAATCTGTCCGCTGGCGTCGCCCGCCGCGGCGTCATCGCGACGAAGCAGGGACACGAAGCGGGCGATTGCGGTGAAATAGGCCTCCTGCACCGCCGTTTCCGGCGGCGCGTCGAATTCCGCCGATTGAAGAGCGGCGTAGCCGCGGACCAAGGCCTCGAACGCGTCATTGGACAGGCCGACAGTCGTCGCGACGGGGCGCAGGACATCGACCACGCCGCTACGGGCGCTAGCGCCCTTCAGCCGACAGTCGAAGCCGCAGACGTCAAGTCGCCCGCCGGCCCGGAAGACGGTCTCGACATAGGCCCATAGTCCATCGGCGGCGGGCGCCCTGCCCCAGAAGTCATAGATGTTGGTCTGCGCGAACGGACGGACCTCTTCCGGTCGGGAGATATCGTCCCACCCGCGAGTGACGGACCAGAAGTCCGCTTCGAACGCCAGAACATCAAAGCCGAACCGCCTGTGCAGAAGCTCGACCAGCCGCCCGCGCAACCGGATGGAGGCCCCGTCGCCATGGCTGGATTCTCCCAGCATGACGATGTCGCGATCGCCGATGATGCGGGCGAGCGCGTCTGCGAGCGTTGTTTCCTCGGCGGGATCAAAGGCGGCGTCGAACGGAATGGCGTCCCAGGCCAACCGCGCCGCCAGGGCGTCCTGTCCTCGCGAAGGCAAGGTTAGCGAACCCAGCCCCGCCGCCAGAAGCCCGAAGGATGTTTCGCGCCGCGTAAGAATGACCTGTCCTCCCAACCGTCAAGCTCCTACCTCTAGGGCGGGGCGACCGCGCGAACAACGGGAGAGGAAATCGTCGGCGACCGCGACGGACCTGAGAGCAGCGGGCGGAACCCGGTTTCGCCATGCGCCGTTTCCATGCCCTGTTCAGGAACCCGCTCATGTCCGATACCGTCGCCGATGCCGCCTTCGAGCCTCCCGCAGAAGCCCAGGCCTTTTATGAAGAGTCCTTGCGTCTGCTGAAGGAATCCGGCGTTCCCTTCCTGCTCTCGGGCACCTACGCCGTGACGGCCTATACCGGAATCCGTCGGCCGACCAAGGATCTGGACGTCTTCTGCAAGCCCGGCGACTACCCCCGGATTCTGGCCTTCTTCCAGGCGCGCGGCTATCGCACCGACGTCGAGGACGAACGCTGGATCGCCAAGGTCTGGAAAGACGACAAGCACTTCTTCGACGTGATCTTCGCCATGTCGAACGGCACCATCGCCGTCTCCGACAGTTGGTTCGGGCCGGATCGCATCACCGTCTACGGGCATGAGGTGACGATCACTCCGCCGACCGCCCTGATCCTGTCCAAGGCCTTCATCCAGGACCGCTATCGGTACGACGGCGCCGATGTGAACCACGTCATTCTCAAGCAGGCTGACGCCATCGACTGGAAATCGCTTCTGGATCAGATGGACCTCTATTGGGAGGTGCTGCTGGCGCACCTGCTCAACTTCCGCTTCGCCTATCCGACGGAGCGCGGCCTGGTGCCGGCGTGGCTGGTGACGGAGTTGATCGGCCGCCTTCAGGCCCAGGTCGATCTGCCGGCGCCGCGCGTAAAGGTCTGCCGCGGCCGCCTGTTCAGCCCCAGAGACTACATCGCCGACATCTCCGAATGGGGCTTCGGCGACGTGGTGGGCAAGGGCCTGGAGGAACGCCATGACCCCGTCGCCTGAACCCGCCGCCCCCGCCGCTGAAAGCCAGACGCCTCAACCCGGCATGGAAGCCGGACCGAAGAAGAAGCTTCGCGTCGCCGCCGTCGGCGATCTGCACGTCGGCGAGACCTCGCATCGCGCCTATCGCGACCTGTTCGACCGGGTGCATGAAGACGCGGACGTGCTGTGCCTGTGCGGCGACCTGGTCAATTTCGGCAAGACGGTCGAGGTGGAGAACCTGCTGGAGGATCTGCGCGCCTGCCGCATCCCCATGGTCGGCGTGCTGGGCAATCACGAGCACGAGTGCGGCCAGCCTCTGGAGGTGGCCCGCATGCTGAGCGAGGCCGGGGTCAAGATGCTGACCGGCGAAGCCTATGAGATCGACGGCGTCGGCTTCGCCGGAGGCAAGGGCTTCGTCGGCGGCTTCGGCCGCTACATGCTCAGCTCCTTCGGCGAGGCCTCGGTGAAGACCTTCGTCAATGAGGCGGTTGAGGACGCCAATCTCATCGAAAATTCGATCCGAACGCTGCGGACCGAGCGGAGCGTGGTTCTGCTCCACTATGCCCCGGTGGTCGACACGGTGATCGGCGAGCCGCCGGAAATCCACGCCTTCCTCGGCTCGTCGCGGCTGGCTGAGGTGGTCGACCGCTATGAGAACGTCAAGCTGGTGGTGCACGGCCATGCGCATCGCGGGGCGCCGGAAGGCCGCACGGCGCGCGGCGTCCCGGTCTACAACGTCGCCCTGCCCGTGCTGCGGGCGCTGGGCGACACGCCCTATCGCGTATTCGAGGTCTGAGCTCAGGCGATCCCGGCGCCGCCGGTGACGCCCCATACCTCGCCCGTGACGAAGCTGGCTTCCTGCGACGCCAGCAGAACGTAGACGGGCGCGATCTCGACCGGCTGGCCCGGGCGGCCGAAGGCGCTGTGAGCCCCGAATTTCTCGACCTTCTCCTGAGGCTGGCCGCCGCTGGGCTGCAGAACCGTCCAGAAGGGCCCCGGCGCCACGGCGTTCACCCGCACGCCCTTCTCGATCAATTGTTTGGCCAGGGCCTTGGTGTAGGTGACGATCCCGCCCTTGGTGGTGGCGTAGTCGAGCAGGATGTCCGACGGTTCATAGGCTTGGATCGAGGCCGTGGTGATGACCGCCGCGCCCGGCGGCAGGTGCGGCGTCGCCGCCTGGCACAACCAGTGCAGGGCGTAGAGATTGGTCTTAAGCGTGGCGTCGAAATCCTCGGTCGAGACCTGGCGCACGTCCTCGCGAAACTGCTGCCGGCCCGCGTTGACGACCAGGATGTCCAGGCCGCCGAAGGCCTCGAGCGTGCGCTCTACCATGGTCGCATTCCACGCCTCGTCACGCACGTCGCCGGGCAGGGCCAGCGCCTTGACGCCTTCTGCCTCGATCAGGGCGATCACCTGGCGCGCGTCAGCCTCCTCTGAGGGCAGATAGGAGGCGGCGACATCGGCCCCTTCGCGGGCGTAGGCGATGGCGATGGCGCGGCCGATGCCGGAATCGGCCCCGGTTATCAGGGCGCGGCGCCCCTTCAGCCGCCCGTGGCCGCGATAGCTCTCCTCCCCATGATCGGGCTTGGGCTCCATCTCAGCCACCAGTCCGGGCGCGGGTTGCGGCTGCCGCGGAAACGGCGGACGCGGATATTGATTTCGGGGATCCTGCATTGTCAGGCGGTCGGACATGACGGCTCCTGTAGACGTTTGAAGGGCGTGCCTTCCTAAGTCGCCCTCTGTCCGCGCGTTCCCCTCCTGCGGCGGAACGTCGTCTTCAGCCGCGACGTTTCCGACGCACCCGAGCCGGAGAAGCCGCATGCCAGATTCCGTTTCCCAAGCTCCAGCCGTCCCTGAACCACGCAAGGGCATGCCCAGCCCGGAACTGGACCGCGCAACCTTTGAAACCCGCTTCCGCAGCCGGTTCGCGGACCCTGCCTTTGATCCGCTACGCGACGAGATCGACCGCCTGGCCGCCGCAGCCTGGGACGGCTACATCGGGGGTCGGAAATCGCCGCTGACGCGCCCCGCCGGTCCGAGCTTCGCCGAGCCGGACTATGAGCTGGCGCTGGACTGGTTGGACGCCCACAAAGCCCTTCGCGCCGCCGAGGCGCAGCATGACGACGCCGCCGGGCCCGCGCGCATCCTGATCATCAACGCCTCCAGCCGCTCCGAGCACACCTGCCCCGGCGAAATGTCCAAGAGCTGGCGTCTGGTCCAGGTCGCCCGCGAAGTTGTGGAAGGTCACGCGGGCGTGGAGACTGAAGTTCTCGACCTGTCACGCCTGGCGTCGGAATACGGCCGGGAAATTCATCCCTGCAAGGCCTGCTTCTCCACCGCAGCGGCCCTCTGCCACTGGCCGTGCAGCTGCTATCCCAACTACAGCCTGGGCCAGGTCCACGACTGGATGAATGACATCTATCCGATGTGGGTCCGCGCGCACGGCGTCCTGATCGTCACCCCGGTCAACTGGTATCACGCCTCCAGCCCGTTCAAGCTGATGATGGACCGGCTGGTTTGCGCCGACGGCGGCAATCCCGACCCCACCACGACGCACGGCAAGACCGTTTCAATGGCCAAGGCGCTGGAGCTGGCCGACTGGCCCTATCCCCGCCATTTGGCGGGTCGGCGTTTCGCCCTGGTCGTTCATGGCGATACGGAAGGCGCAGAGAACGTGCGCCGTTCTCTGTCCGACTGGCTGGTCTCAATGGAGTTGTCGAGCGTCGGCGCGGACGCGGAGATCGACCGCTACATCGGTTATTGGGAGCCCTACGCCACCAGTCACGACGCCCTAGATCGCGACCGAGCCGTTCAGGATGAGGTGCGGCTGACGGCCGAGAAACTGACCCTGGCCGTGCTGGCGCGACGCAACGGCGCGTCGGAACCCCTTGAGCCAGACCTCAAAGCCCCACGCCGAAAATAGGAAACTGACCGGCGCCGTATGGAACACGCCTGGCGTCGATCCCTTCTCCCCTACGAAAGGAGTCTCTTTTGCCCCTCGCGAATAAGGAAAAGCCTGAGGTTTTGCGACGTCCGCGGCGACTGTTGATGCTCGTCGGAACGCTTCTGGCCCTGTTGTTGATCGTCTACCTGGCCACGGCGGCGACCGGCTTCCTCCGCACGCAAACGAAGTCTCCGGATCCGCGGATGACCGGCGCCGAAGCGCCCCTGGAACGCGCCATGTGACGGCATGTCCAGGCTTGAGCGTTTGGAACACCGCCGCGTCCCGCCGCTTAAGCTCCCGTCACAGGGAGGATAAAGACATGACCGATCGCCATCGCCGCCCGCCGGGCCTTCTCGCCACGGGAGGCCGCCATGCGCTTCTATGAAGTCGTGGTCGGCAGCGACAGCGGCCCTCAACGACGCTTGCGAGTGGCCTCGCCCACCGACGCCCAGGCCGTCGACGCCGCTGCCCCGCTGATGCGCGCGCACGAGGCCGTGCTGTCCATCCGCGAAACGCCGGACGACGGCCTTCAGCAAGCCGACGCGCCCCCGCCCAAAACTCAGGCGGAAGAACTGGCCCCCGTCACGCCCGGCATGGCCGCCAAGTCCTGATCACCCAAGGAGTTTAAAATGATGATGAAGCAAACCGCCGCCCTCCTGGCCGTTTCAGCCGCCGCTCTCACCCTGGCCGCCTGTAATCAACAGCAAGGGTCCGAAGCCGTCGACAAGGCGCAGGACGCCGTTTCCGAGCCGGTGGGCCAGACCTCGGCGGCGACCATGGGCGCCAATATGGTCAGCGCCTATGTCCCGAACGCCGCCATGGGCGACATGTATGAGATTCAGGCCGCCGACATCGCCATGGAGCGATCGAAGAACGCCCAGGTCAAGGAACTGGCGCAGATGATCAAGACGGACCATACAGCCGCCTCGACCGCTCTAAAGGCCGCCGCCGGGCAGGCTGCGCCGGACACGACCTTGCCGACCGAACTGGATCAGCGCCGCAAGGGCCTGATCGACAACCTGCGCTCAGCCTCGGCGGCGGACTTCGACAAGACCTATATCGACCAGCAGGTCGCCGCCCATGAGGAGGCCGTCACCCTGCATCGCGGCTTCTCGGACAAGACGGACGCCCCTGCCCTGGCGGAGCACGCCCGCACCGTCTTGCCCAAGATCGAAGCCCACCTGGAGCGCGCCAAGCAGTTGCAATCCAACTTGGCCGGCTGACGCACGCCGAAGTTAAAACGGCGCGAAGGGGCGGACTGCGGTCCGCCTCTTCTTTCTATTCAGCGACCCCGCGCCGCGTTCGGCATTGACTACGGCGTCTATTTGCGGGGTTCCGTTGCCCCCGGTCCTGTCCAGATCCGAACACTAAGGAACGGGCTTGTGCGCCTATCGCTTCGCAAGCTCCCCTTTCATATTCAGGAGAGCCCCATGGCCGAGAAAACGCTGCAGACCCTGTTTCACGACACCTTGCGCGACATCTATTACGCCGAGCGCAAGATCCTGAAATCCCTGCCGAAGATGGCGCGCGCCGCCCAGTCGCCCGATCTCAAGGCAGCCTTTGAGAAACACCGCGAGCAGACGGAAGGGCAGATCGAACGCCTGCAACAGGTGTTCGAGATCATCGGCAAGCCCGCTCGCGGCAAGACCTGCGACGCCATCGAAGGCATCCTGGCCGAGGGCGACGAGATCGCCGAAGAGTACAAGGATTCGGCGGCGCTGGACGCCGGCCTGCTGGCCGCCGCCCAGGCGGTCGAGCACTATGAGATCACCCGCTACGGCACGCTCAAGCGCTGGGCCGAGGTGATGGGGCTGAAAGACGCCGTCAAACTGCTTAATGAAACCCTGCAGGAAGAGAGCCAGACCGACCATGATCTGACGGCCATCGCCGACGCCGCTATCAACGCCGAGGCGTTGAAGCCCGCCGCCTGAATTCCAACGGCCCTGCCGCCCGATCAGCGGCGGGGCCGTCATTCGGCGCTAAACCGGCAGTCGCTCCAGCCGCAGATAGGAGGGATTGAATTCGGCCGCGTCCGCCAGACGATCCCATTCCAGGATGCGAACCTCAGACCCCGTCCACTCCAGCCATCCGGCCTCGCGCATGACCTTCAGCGTACGGTTCACGTGCACGGCGGACATGCCGAGCAGATCCGCAATCTCGGCCTGTATGATGGGAAAGCGAAAGACGCCGTCACGCGCCAGATCCACCGCTTGCAGGCGGGCGTAGATTTCGCACACCAGCAGGGCCGTCCGCTCCAGCGCCTCCTGCCGACCCAGCGCCAGCAGCCATTCGCGGTGCATCGCGGCGTCCACTACCGTCTCGAGCCACAGCAAACGCGTGAGATGCGGATGCTCTTCAGTCAGCTTGCGCAGCCGGTCGTGCGGCGCCTCGGCGATCAGGCAGTCCGACAGCGCACGCACGCCATGATCGACACGCTTTAGAACGAAGCCGTGCAGGTCGATGAAGTCGCCAGGCAGGTTGATCTGAGTATACTGCCGCCGCCCGTCGCTCAGATCGCGATAACGCGCGCAGAAGCCGTCGACGACCAGACTGGAATGATCGACCAGAGCGTCCTGGGAGACGATGTCGCTGCCGGCGGGTTTCAGAACCACATGGGTCAGCACGTTTCGCAAGGCCTGCCGTTCGCAGTCCGTGATGACATCGCGGCGCTCAAGCTTGTTCTCCAGAAGACGGCTGTGGTCGTGCATCTCGCTCCCCTTATTGGCGGAAACACAACGCCGGTTCTTCGCGAATGTTGCGACGCAGGAAAGCCGCCAAGGTCACCAAGGCAGCAAATGCGACACAGAGAAACCCTGGAGCTTGAACCGCATTATCTTCGCGTAACAGGGGAGTTTGTATCGTGAATAGAACACCAGTTATCGAACGCGCCTTCGAGTTGGCCCGCAGCGGCCGCTTCCGCATTCCAAGCGAAGTACGAAAAGCCCTGATCTCGGATCGGTATACCCAGGCCGAACTCTTCCAATTGGAAGGCAAGGCCACATGGAGGCAGCTTCGCACCCTGTGCTCGGACTCCTATTACCGCGCCTAGGAAAGCTTCGTCGACGATGCCGCAAGCGTCACGGTCGAGCGTTCGGACTAACCTATGTAAAGAACGAAACACCTCCGGCCGTGCTGTTGGTCAGAGGGATGAAGAATCAGTCTTATCAAGATGATGTAGACATAGCCGCGGCGTCGCTGGAGCGGATGCTGTCCAGCTTCGTCGCGCTGTCGCCCGCCGACGTGGATCGCGTCCGCGGCTGGTTCCATGGTCCGGCGCTGGTCCACCCGCCCGGCGGGTCTGTGTCCCTTCACCCCGAACGTCAGGACGCCCGCGTCGTGGCCCGCGGCTGGATCGCGCGCGGAGCCATGCTGGAAGACGGCCGGCGGCAGATCGTGGGCCTCAGCCTGCCCGGCGACGTCATCCTGGCCGCCGACGCCGTGGACGCCGACATGGCGGTCTGGGCCCTGACCGACGCTTCCACCCTCGACGCCTCCCTGCTGTGGGAGGCGATTTCAGAAAGCGGCGACGTCAGCCCCCGATTGCTGGAAGCGTGGCGCCAAGTCCGCTCGGCGGAGCGCCTGCGCCTGGCGCGGCACGTGATCCGTCTGGGGCGGCTCAGCGCCTATGAGCGGACGGCCCATCTTCTGCTGGAATTGTACGAGCGGCAAAGCCGCCTCGGCGCCGCCGAGCCCGGCGTTCTTCATCTCCCCCTGACCCAGGACATGCTGGCGGACATCCTGGGGCTCAGCGCCGTGCATATAAACCGCACGCTGCAGCAGCTCCGACGAGCAGGCCTGGTCGACTACCGGACCGGGCGAGCCATCCTGCCTGACCTGCAGGGTCTGGCCTTGGCCGCGGGGCTCAGCGTCGCCGACGACCTCGCGGATGCGCCGCCCAGCCGCGACTAACTCATGTAAGTGGGGTTCGTCGACATCCATGGCAGGGCTTCAGGCCAGGAGGCCCCATGCCCGCAGATTCAGCCGTCATTCTCCCCTCGCCCGCACGGCCTATCGGCCGTTCCCGCCCCAACATCCACGACCATCCGGTCTATCGCGCCCTGCCGTCGGACGCCCAACAGCGTCTGATCGCCGAGGGGGTGGAGCTCGACCTGGCAGGCGATGCGCAGACCCCGCTGGACAGGGACCACCTCTGGTTCATTCTGTCGGGTGTTTTGGGCGTCTTTCCCGCCGCCAGCGACGTCTGCGTGGCGCCGATCGTCTCCGGCTCCGTCTACGGCTGGGATCACGCCCTGGGCTCCAGCGGCAGCGGCGCCGACGTGCGCCCGCTTTTGGATGTTCGGCTGTTTCGTGTTCCAGCCGCCGTCGTCCGCGAGGCGCTGGGCTATGACTGGCTGTCGCGTTTCATCGCTCTTCAGGCGGTTCAGCGTTTGACGTTTCTGGAACAGGAAGCCGCCTGCAATGCTTCGCACCGCGTGTCGGAGCGTCTGGCGAAATGGTTGCTTCGCCTGCACCACGGCGGCAACGGCGCGCCGCTTCGCCTGACGCAGGCCCAGTTGGCCGCCATGCTCGGCGTCCAGAGAACGAGCATCAACGCCGCCGCCAGCAACCTGCAGACTATGGGCGCTGTGCGCTTCAGCCGCGGCAAGGCGTCTATCCTGGACGCCGACAGCCTCGCAAATCTTTCGTGCCGCTGCGGCGCCGCATGAGGGAGCCGAAGCTGCGCTCTGGCGTTGCCTAGACCCAAACTCAGCCAGAGCCGCAGTGATGCCGACGAGCGCGACCCAGCCGCCGTCTTCCGACGGACTGATCTGGTCCAGCAACGAGACCCCAGGCCTCACGCGTCGCCGGAGCGGGCGGGGTTTCTGCTACCGTGACGCCAAAGGCCGCCTGGTCCGCGATCAGAGCATCCTCAAGCGCATCCACGCCCTGGCCATTCCGCCCGCGTGGCGGGACGTCTGGATCTGTCCTGACCCGAACGGCCATATCCAGGCGACGGGGCGCGATGCGCGCGGCCGCAAGCAGTATCGCTATCACGCCGAATGGACGGCTCAGGCCGCCTCGCACAAGTTCGCCCGCCTGCCTGATTTCGCTCGCCGCCTGCCGCGGCTGCACGAGCGGGTGGAGAACGATCTATCGCGCCGGGGGCCCTGCAAGGAGAAGGTGGTGGCGTCGGCCGTCCGTCTGCTGGAGATCACCCTGATCCGGGTCGGCAACGCCGCCTATGCCCGCCAGAACCGCAGTTTCGGCCTGACGACCTTGCGCAAACGCCACCTGGAAGTCGACGGTTCGGCCCTGATCTTCGAGTTCCGGGGCAAGAGCGGCAAGGAACATTGCGTCAAGGTCAGCGACCGGCGTCTGGCGCGTGTCATGCGCGGGTTGGAAGGCCTGCCCGGCCAGCACCTCTTCAAATACCGCGACGCCGAAGGCGTTCTGAAGCCGATCAGTTCAGACGACGTGAACGCCTATATCCGCGAGGCCATGGGCGATCAGTTCTCCGCCAAGGACTTCCGGACCTGGGCGGCCACCGTGTCCGCCGCCCGCGCCTTCTGCGAGATGGCCCTCCCCACGTCCCAGACCGAAGCCCGACGCAACGTCTCAGCCTGCATGAGAACGATCGCAGGCCTGCTCGGCAATACGCCGACGGTCTGCCGGGCCTCCTATGTGCACCCGCGCGTGATTGAACTTTATGAGACCGGAAGCATCACAACCCTACTGCCTGGTCCAGACGCTCAAGGTTTCGATTCGAGCCTGGCGCGATTGCTGGGCGGCCCCGCCTAGATCCAGGCATCAAGAACTTCGTCGCATTCCGCCGTCTCGATCTGCTGGCCGAAACGGTCGTGATAGAGACCCAGCAAGGCGTCATGCGACTGGTCTGAGGAACTGCACAGAGCGTCCGACACCACCACCACGCGAAAACCCAGATCCACGGCGCCCAGAACGGTGGCCAGCACGCACATGTCGGTCTCGGCGCCCGTCACCACCAAGGTGTCGACCTGGCTCGCCATCAGAGCCGACGCCAGACCCGTGCCGACCCAGGGAGAATAGCACGCCTTGTCCAGCACCAGTCCGGGCGGAACGAATGCCTGCAACTCGGGCAGAAGCTCCACCCGTTCCTCCCCTAGATTTTCAATCGTCATCGAGGCCCATCGCCGCCAATACCGACGCCAGGCTCCCCGCCCCTCTTCGGCCGAGCGGGCGGGAATGAACCGGGTGAAACAGGTACGCTCGGCCTTGCGCTCGCACAGACGCACGACCACAGGCAGGACGCGCGGCATCCAGGGCGTGCGCCAGGCGGTGTCCTCCGCGAACAGTCTTTGCATGTCCACGCACAGATGGACGGCGTTTGCCGGTATGGGGCCGAAGTGGATGCCGGAAGCCATAGGCAGCCAAAGCTCAGGCCTCCACGGGGTTCCCCTTGACGGACTTGAACACAGGACGCGCGATCCCCAGCCTCGCTCTTCGCCAAGCCTGTGCGATGAGTCCAGCATAGGTTATTGCACGGGTCGCTCCCGCCTGTAGGCAGGGTGTTTCCCGAGGCTCGCCAAGGTTTTGCAGATTGATGAGATCGCCACGTCGCCCGTCCACGGGCTCGAAGATGGAAGCCTGGGCGACGCTGGGGCTGGCCCTTGTTCTCACCTTCTTTTTCGCCACCGGCGTCATCGCCTGGCGCAACGTGGAAGTCTTGCGGGCCAACAACCAGCAGATCATCCATACACACCGGGTAATCGTCGCGGTCGATGAAGTGCTGTCCGCCGCTCAGGATGCGGAGACGGGGCAACGCGGCTATCTGCTGACGGGCGACCTTCAGTATCTGCAGCCCTATGAAGCCGCGAGCAGGGACTTGGCGCAACGCCTGGACGACGTCGGCGAGCTGACGAAGGGCAGCCCGACCCAGCAAGCCCATCTGCGCCAACTGCGACGCCACATCGACGCCAAGATGGCTGAATTGGGAGCCACGCTTCAGGCGCGCCGCACCGAGGGGATGCAAGCCGCCCTGGCGCGCATGGCGACGGACCAGGGCAAGCGTGAGATGGATGCGGTCCGCGCCCAGATCACGCTCCTGCGCCAGGAAGAGCAGCGGGTGCGCCAACTGCGCCTAAACGAAATGGACGCCGCCTATCGGACGGCGCTGATCAGCGGCGTGCTTTCCGGCCTGTTGGGAGCGGCGCTGACGATTGTCGTCTTCACCCTGATCCGCCGCAGCGCGCAAGCGCGCGCCCGCCAGGAATGGCTGCACGAAGGGCAGGTCGGCCTGGCCGCCGCCATGATGGGTGATCAGTCCTTGGAACAGCTCGCGGACAATATCCTCGCCTATCTGGGGCGTTATGCCGGCGTGCAGGCCGGCGCCCTGTTCAAGGGCGAAGGCGGCCTCTACCGGCGCATCGCCGCGCTCGGCGTGCCGTCTGACGCGCCCATCGCAGAGCGCTTCGCCTTGCGTGAGGGACTGCTCGGTCAGGTGGCGGCTGAAGGTCAGGTTCTGACCCTGTCCGACGTGCCCGAAGGCTATCTGACGATCGGTTCGGCTCTGGGCCGCGACAAGCCTCGGCACCTGGTGCTCGCCCCGGCGCGGGCGGACGGAGCCGTCAATGCGGTTCTGGAGCTCGGCTTCCTGCACGCGCCTGACGAACGGCTCATGGCGCTGCTCGAAGAGGCCGGCCCCGCCATAGGCACGGCTTTGCGGTCCGCCCGCTACCGCGCGCAGTTGCAGAACATGCTGGAGGAAACCCAGCGCCAGGCCGAGGAACTCCAGGTCCAGAGCGAAGAGCTGCGCGTCTCCAATGAAGAGCTGGAGGAGCAGGGCCGCGCGCTGAAGGAATCCCAGGTGCGTCTCGAGCAGCAACAGGCGGAGCTGGAGCAGACCAACAGTCAGTTGGAGGAGCAGGCCCAACTTCTGGAGACTCAGCGCGACGATCTGGAGCGCGGCGCCTCGGCTCTGACGCTGAAGGCGCGCGAACTGGAGCAGGCCAGCCAGTACAAATCCGACTTCCTGGCCAACATGTCCCATGAGTTGCGCACCCCCCTCAACTCGCTGCTGATCCTGTCCAAGCTGCTGGCGGACAATCCGGAGGGAACGCTGTCCGAGGAGCAGGTCAACTACGCTCGCACCATTCAGTCGTCCGGCAATGACCTGCTGGCCCTGATCAACGACATCCTCGACCTGTCCAAGATCGAAGCCGGCCACATCCAGGCGCGCCCCGAAGCGGTGTCGATGCAGCGTTTGACCGAAGACGTGCGCCAACTCTTCCAGCCTGTGGCGGACGATCGCGGCCTGGCTTTCGACATCGAGTTGGACGCCGGAGCCGACCTGATGGAGACCGACCGTCAGCGGCTGGAGCAGATCCTCAAGAACCTGCTGTCGAACGCCTTCAAGTTTACGGAAAGCGGCACGGTAAAGCTGAGCATATCAGCCCAGCCCGGCGACAGGGTCGCCTTCGCCGTATCGGATACCGGCATCGGCATATCGCCCGAGCAGCAGAAGGGCGTTTTCGATGCCTTTCAACAGGCTGACGGAACGATCAGCCGCAAATACGGGGGCACGGGCCTGGGCCTGTCGATCTCGCGCGAACTGGCGCGTCTGCTGGGCGGACGGATAACGCTGGAAAGCAGTCTGGGCGAAGGGAGCGTCTTTACCCTTTCTCTGCCGCGCGCCTATGACGCGGCGCAGGTCGCCTCTCGTGAAACGCCCGCCCCTGCCCCGCAAATTTCGCCCCAATCGGACGCGCCTTCCGAGCGCCGCCTGTCTCATGTGCCGGCAAGCATAGAGGACGACCGCGATCATCTGGCAGGGACGCGCCGGCTGCTGCTGGTGGTGGAGGATGATGACCGCTTCGCCGCCATCGTCCGCGACCTGTCCCGCGAACTGGGCTTCCAGTGCATTGTGGCGGGCACGGCGCAGGAGGCCCTCAAGCTGGCCAAGCGCCATCGCCCCAGCGCGGTCGTGCTGGACGTGGGCCTGCCCGACCAGTCGGGCCTGACCGTTCTGGACGTGCTGAAGCGCGACGACGACACCCGCCACATTCCGATCCACGTCGTCTCGGCCGAGGATCACAGCCAGACCGCCCTGTCGCTGGGCGCCATCGGCTATCTGGTCAAGCCGGTGAAGCGCGAAGATCTCGCCGAGGTTCTGCGCACCCTGGAGGACAAGCTGACCCGCACCGTGCGTCGCGTGCTCATCGTCGAGGACGACGTGGTCCAGCGCGACGCTGTGAGCCGCCTGCTAGCCTCAGGCGATGTGGAGACCGTAGGCGTGGGCACGGCCGCCGAGTGCCTGGAACAACTCAGAAGCCAGACCTTCGACTGCATGGTGCTGGACTTGACCTTGCCGGACGCGTCGGGCTTTTCCCTGCTCGAGACCCTCAGCCGCGAAGGCGGTCACGGCTTCCCCCCGGTGATCGTCTATACAGGGCGCGATCTATCACCCGATCACGAGCAGCAGCTGCGGCGCTATTCCAGCTCCATCATCATCAAGGGCGCAAAGTCGCCGGAACGCCTGCTCGACGAAGTGTCCCTCTTCCTGCACCAGGTGGTGTCGGAGCTGCCGCCCGAACAGCAGAATATGATCCGCAAGGCCCGCAACCGCGACGCCGTGCTGGAGGGGCGTCGGATTCTGATCGTCGAGGACGACGTCCGCAACGTCTACTCCCTGACCAACGTCCTCGAACCGCGCGGCGCCATGATCGAGATCGCCCGCAACGGCAAGGAGGCGCTTGAGGCCCTGGAGCGATCCTCAACCGACCCGTCGAAGGCCGTCGACCTGGTGCTGATGGACGTGATGATGCCGGTCATGGACGGTCTGGCGGCCACGCGCGAGCTGAGAAAGGATCCGCGCTGGAAGACGCTGCCGGTGCTGATGCTGACCGCCAAGGCCATGCCGGACGACCAGGAACGCTGCATGGCGGCCGGTGCGAACGACTACATGGCTAAACCGTTGGACGTGGACAAGCTGCTGTCCCTAGTCCGCGTCTGGATGCCCCGCTGAGTTCCGCCATGACGAACGAGATCGAGGACATCGAGATCGGGCTTCTGCTGGAGGCGCTGTTTCAACGCTACCATTATGACTTCCGCCATTATGCGCGGGCGTCGATCAAGCGCCGCCTGCTTCAGGCGCGCAGCCATTTCGGCATGCCGAGCCTGACGGCCCTGCAGGAACGCGTGCTGCACGACCCCGAAATGTTGCCGCGTCTGCTCGCCTTCCTGACCGTTCAGGTCAGCGAGATGTTCCGTGATCCCGACTATTTCCGCGCCCTGCGCGAGCAGGTTTTGCCCCACCTGCGCACCTATCCTTCGCTCAAGGTCTGGATCGCGGGCTGCAGCGCTGGAGAGGAACTCTACTCCATGGCCATCCTTTTCCGCGAGGAAGGCCTGTTTGACCGCACCCTCTTCTACGCCACCGATATCAATCCTGACGCCCTGCGCGCCGCCGAAGCCGGGATCTATCCCCTCGATCGCATTCGCAAGTTCACAGAGAACCATCAGAAGTCCGGCGGCCGCTCGTCCCTGTCCGACTACTATACGGCCGACTACGGTCGGGCGGTCTTCGACAAGTCGCTGCGCGCCAATGTCGTCTTCTCTGACCACAGCCTTGTCACGGACGCCGTCTTCGCCGAGATGCAACTCATCTCCTGCCGCAACGTCATGATCTATTTCGACCGGGGCCTTCAGGATCGCGCGGTGGGCCTGTTCCAGGATTCCCTCGCGCGCAACGGTTTTCTGGGCATCGGATCAAAGGAGAACCTGCGCTTCTCGCGCCATGCGGCCGCCTTTTCAGAATTCGTCCCGGCGGAGAAGATCTACAGGAAACGCGAACCGTGAGTCCGTCCCCGGACCGGGCCGTGGCGATCGGCGCCTCCGCCGGAGGCGTGCAGGCGCTGCTCGCTCTTCTGCCGACGCTGCCGGCGGACTTTCCCTGGCCGATCTTCATCGTCCTGCACGTCCCGGCCGACCGCGGCAACGTCCTGGCCCCTCTGTTCGAGGCCAAATGCCTGCTTGAGGTCAAGGAGGCCGAAGACAAGGAGACCGCCCGTCCAGGCGTGGTCTATTTCGCCCCCTCGGACTACCATCTGCTGGTCGAGAGCAACGGCGATCTGGCCCTGTCTTCCGACGAAGCCGTCAACTACTCCCGCCCCTCCATCGACGTGCTGTTCGAGAGCGCGGCGGACGCCTACGGCGCCGGCCTCACCGGCGTGATCCTGACCGGCGCCAATGAGGACGGCGCCGCAGGACTGAGCGCCGTCGCCGCTGCGGGCGGGATCGCCCTGGTGGAGGAGCCCGCAGCCGCCTACGCCCAGGCCATGCCCCAGGCCGCCCGCAACGCCTGCGACGCAGCCCTCGCCCTGCCGCTCGAACGCATCGCCGAACATCTGAAAGGTCTCGGAAAAGCATGACCAGCCCGGAACAGCCGATCCATCTTCTGCTGGTCGACGACCTTGAAGAGAACCTGCTCGCGCTGGAGGCGCTGCTGAAGCGCGAGGGCGTGGTCTGCCTGAAGGCCCGCTCGGGCGACGAGGCTCTGGAGCTACTGCTGGTTCACGACGTGGCCCTGGCGCTGGTGGACGTGCAGATGCCGGGCATGGACGGATTCCAGCTGGCCGAGTTCATGCGCGGCAATGTGAACGCGCGCCACGTCCCCATCATCTTCGTCACGGCGGGTAGCGCGGACCTGCAGCGTCGCTTCAGGGGCTACGAGGCCGGCGCGGTGGACTTCATCCAGAAGCCGGTCGAAACGGACATCCTGCGCAGCAAGGCGAAGGTCTTCATCGACCTCTATCGCCAGCGGATGGAAATCCTCTCCCAACGCAACGAGTTGGAAGCCTCCGCCAACGCCCTGCGCGCCGCCGATCGGCGCAAGAACGACTTCATCGCCATGCTGGGCCATGAGTTGCGCAATCCGATCATGGCTCTGCGGGCCGGTCTTCAACTGCTGGAGCGTCAGTCTGACGAGCGAATGAAAGCCGGCATCCACGCGCGCATGGAGGTTCAGGCCCACCACCTCTCACGCCTGATCGAAGATCTGCTGGATGTCGCCCGGATCGACCAAGGCAAGATCTCCCTCAAGCGCGAGCGCATCAGCCTGCAGAGCATCATCGAGTCCGCTGTCGACACGAGTCGCCCCAAGATCGAGGCCGGGGCGCATGACCTCACGGTCGCCCTGCCTGCCCAGCCCCTGTGGTTGAAAGGGGACTTCACGCGCCTCTCGCAGGTGGTCAGCAACCTGCTCACCAACGCCGCCAAATACACGCCGCCTGAAGGTCAGATCCGCGTCTCGGCCGACGTCGATCAGGACCACGTGCGGATCGACATCGCCGACAACGGCGTGGGCGTGGCGCATGACATGCAAGGTCGCATCTTCGATCTGTTCACCCAATCCAAAGGCCCCGACGATCGTTCGCGGGAGGGCCTCGGCATCGGTCTGGCGCTGGTCAAACAACTGGTCGAGATGCATGACGGCGCGATAGAACTGGCCAGCGAAGGCCCCGGTCAGGGCAGTTGCTTCACGGTGCGCCTGCCCATCGCCGCGTGATGTTCAGGACGGCGTCGCGCTCGGCTTTCCATCCCTGAAACGCCATTTCATGAGCAAAACGCCTGACGCCATGAACAAGGCGCAGGCGTTGGCGAACGCTACCGGCCAAGCCGAGACCATGACGCCATAGATCGTCCACAGAATGAAACAACTGACGGTCAGCGAATAGGTCTTCAGGCTGACCGCCGACGCATCACGCTCCCTCCAGATCTTATAGCCCTGAGGCGCAAAACTGCTGATTGAGCAGAGCGCAGCAGCCGAGCCTATTAGGTTTGCGACATCTTCAGCCATGATCAGCCAACGTGACGTCTGCAGGGCTGTTCCAAGGGTCTCCCGCCCGTTCAAAGCAAGCATCGTCGAATGACGCCGAACGGTCCGAGCCCGCTGGATGACGTCGACGGAGGCTGAAGCCTGACCGAGGGCCGTGCATCATCCGCCCCGACGCGAAAGGGAACATCACCTTTCCCTTCGTCTTCTCTCCAGACGCCAGAAGGAGAAGACCATGATCAAGCCCCCCTGCGACAAGGGCGCCCCCAAGGCGGAACAACCAGGCGCGGCTGACCGAACAGAGGTCGAGAAGGCGCAACTCGCCCTGGACGACCTCGACACCATGCATGGCCAGGCGACGCGACGATGCGATGAGGCGTTGCAAGCCCTGCGCACGCGATGCGACGATGAGCGACAGGCCTACGAGGCGCAGCGGAAGGCTCTGCAGGAACGCTTGAAAAAGGCGCGGGCGCGTCTCTGACCCTCGTCCTCTTCATCAGCTTCGGCACCGGAAATTACGGAACAGCATCCCGCGAGAAGAGCCATCGCGCTGAGGTTCCCGACCCCCCGTCAAAACTTATCGTGTAGCGGGACCGCAGGAACGGGCTCAGCGCCTGCTGATTGGCTTTACTCCACCAACAGGAGATCACCATGACCGACGTCCAACCCAACGACCCGAACCGTGATCAAGCCGACGCTCCCGATCTGAAGGGCGAAGTCGAGGCCGGCCGTCAGGCCCGGAAGACCGGAGCCAATCAAGACCCCTTGGCGAACAATAATCCCGCCGACAGAAACGCAACGCCTTCAACAGGCGGCGATGGAGCCGCCGGAGCCGGCGGCCCCAAAGGCTTCGGCACGGGCACTTAAGCAGCCTGGCGTGAGGGCCGCTGATACGGCTCTCACGCTCTTTTCCGGCGATCGACATCGCCCCAATGGAGCATTTTGCGGACCCAAAAACAGAAACAGTTTCATTTTCTTGTTGCCGTACAAGAAACCTTATGAAAATCTCCGGCTGGGCGAACACTCACGAGCGTTCTGGAGGGGACATCATGAAAATGCGCATCTGGCTGCCGGTCGCGGCGATACTGTTTCTGAGCGCCTGCGGGTCGAAACCGACCGAGAAAGGCACGGACCTCGCGAAGGCGAACACCACCTATCAGAACGAACTGATGGAGCTGTTGATGGACGCCAAGCCGGGCGCGGTGATCGAAATCCCCGCCGGCGTCTTCGCTATCGACACAGAGTTGAGCCTGGTGGTCGACGGGGTGACCATTCGCGGCCAGGGGATGGACAAGACCATCCTCAACTTCCGCAATCAGGCCGCCGGCGCCCAGGGTCTGCTGGTCACCGCCAGCAATTTCACCATTGAAAACCTGGCGATCGAGGACACCAAGGGCGACGCCATCAAGATCAACAAGGGCGAGAACATCATCGTCCGCAAGGTCCGCACGGAATGGACCCAAGGGCCCAAGACGGAAAACGGCGCCTACGGCATCTATCCCGTCCAGACCAAGAACGTCCTGATCGAAGACAGCGTGGCGATCGGCGCTTCCGACGCCGGCATCTATGTCGGCCAGTCACAGAATGTGGTGGTCCGCCGCAACCGAGCCGAGTTCAACGTCGCCGGCATTGAGATCGAGAACTGCATCGACGCCGACGTCTATGAAAACCTGGCCACCAACAACACCGGCGGCATCCTGGTCTTCAACATGCCCCAGCTTCAGCAGGCCGGCTATCGGACGCGCGTCTACAACAACCGCGCCATCGCCAACAACACGCGCAACTTCGGCCACGCGGGCACCCCGGTCGCCAGCGTGCCCGCGGGCACGGGCGTGATCGTCAACTCCAACGATCAGGTCGAGATCTTCGACAACGACATCGCCGACAACAAGACGGCCAACATCATCATCTCGGCCCTGTTCTCCGCCGGCTATTCCGACAGCGCCATGAGCGCGGACTTCGACCCCTACCCCGAAGCCATCCTGATCAAGGACAACCGCTTCAGCGGCGGCGGCAACGCGCCGGACGGCATGGACTTCCAGGCCTTGCGCATCGCCAAATTCGGTCCGACCGGCCGTTTCCCCGACATCCTGTGGGACGGTTACGTCAATCCCAAGCGGCTGGTGAACGGCCAGTTGCCGTCGGAACTGCGCATCTGCATCGACAACGGCGACGCCGGGATTCTCAACGTCGACGGGCCGAACAAATACGCCAATCCGAACACCGACATGACGCCGCATCGGTGCACCCTGCCCCGCCTCTCGCCCGTCGTCCTGCCGGAAGCCTGACACGGCCCATGACCCCGCTTCGTCTGCTCGCGCTCGGCCTGCTGCTCCTGATCGGAGCGGCAGGCTGCTCCAGGCCCCAGGGCCAGGTTCAGGCCTTGGCCGAACCCACCTACTTCGACATCGAAAACCCCAAGTCGCTCCGAGAATGGGGCATGGTCCAGGTGTCGGACGGCTCCCTGATCCTGGGCGCGCGCGTAACGCCCTATGACCTGACCACGCCGCTGTTCACCGACTATGCGCAGAAGCTGCGGACCATCTGGATGCCGCCCGGCGTCGCGGCCGACTATACGGCGGACGGCCCCCTGGCCTTCCCGGTCGGCACGGTCATCACCAAGACCTTCTTCTATCAGACCGGCGCCAAGGGACGGGTGCTTCAGCAGGCCGACCCGAGCCGGTTTCACGACGGCGACGGCCTGAAGCTGAAACACGTGCGAATGATTGAGACCCGCCTGCTGATCCGCCGGGCGGAGGGCTGGACCGCCCTGACCTATCTGTGGAACGACGCCCAGACCGACGCCGTGCTGCATCGCATCGGCGCCGTCGTGCCCCTGACGATGGTCCGTCAGGACGGCGAGGACGAAGCGTTCTCCTACATTGTTCCCAACGCCACCCAGTGCTCCGCCTGCCATGCGACCAATGTCGCCACCCGCGAAATCCAGCCCATCGGCCCCAAGGCGCGTCTGCTCAACCGCGATTTCGCCTATTCGGACGGGTCGGAGAACCAGCTGAGCCGCCTCACCGCCATGGGCTATCTGAAAGGCGTCGCCGATCCGGGTCAGGCGCCGCTTCAGGCGTCCTGGACGGACGCCGCCGCGCCGACCGAAGCGCGCGCCAGAGCCTATCTCGACGTCAACTGCGGCCATTGTCACAACCCGAAGGGAGCGGCCGCCACCTCAGGGCTCTACCTGGACGCGGCCTCGCCGCTGTCAGGCTCCGCCGGCCTGTGCAAACCGCCCGTCGCAGCAGGCGCGGGCACAGGAAACCTGCGCTTCGACATCGTGCCGGGCAAGGCGGACGAATCGATCCTCGCCTACCGCATGGCTTCGACCAATCCAGCCGTCATGATGCCCGAGATCGGCCGCTCGACCCGCCATGACGAGGGCGTGGCCCTGATCCGTTTCTGGATCGATTCATTGGAGGGATCATGTCGTTAGACTCGGCCCAGGCTCGTGCCCCCCAGATCGCCGCGATCATGGATCGTCTGCGCGCCGCCTTCGACAGCGGCCTGACGCGCGACTTGGCCTGGCGTCGCGCCCAGCTCGCCGCCCTCGAGCGGATGATGGTCGACAACGAGGCGGAGATCGCCGCTGCGCTGAAGGCCGATCTGGGCAAGCCGTTCGCCGAGGCCTGCACCGCCGAGATCGATCTGGTCTCCAGCGAGGCGGCGCTCGCGCGCAACCACGTCGCCCGCTGGAGCCGCCCCCAGCGGACCAGCACCCCCCTGGCGATCCAGCCCGGAAAGAGCTTCATCGAGTCGGCGCCCTACGGCGTGACCCTGATCATCGGGGCGTGGAACTATCCCTTCCAGCTGGTTCTGGCCCCCCTGGTCGGCGCCATCGCGGCGGGCAACTGCGCCGTCATCAAGCCTTCGGAGATGGCGGTCCAGTCCTCCGCCCTTCTGAAACGACTGGTCGAACGCTATCTGGACCCGCGCGCCTTCGCCGTGGTCGAAGGGGACGCGGCCGTCTCCAAGGCCCTGCTGGACCAGCAGTTCGACCTGATCTTCTACACCGGCGGCGAGCGGGTCGGCCGGATCGTCATGGCGGCGGCGGCCCGTCATCTGACCCCGGTCGTGCTGGAGCTGGGCGGTCAGAACCCCTGCATCGTCGATGAGACCGCCGACCTGACGGTAGCCGCCCGGCGCATCGTCTGGGGCCGCTTCCTGAACGCAGGCCAAATCTGCGTGGCGCCGGATCACGTCTATGTCGCCGCCTCGGTCGAGGCCCGGCTTCTGGACGAGTTGAAGCGCGCCGTCACGACCATGTTCGGCCCCGATCCCCGGCAAAGCCCGGATTACGGTCGCATCATTAACGCGCGCCACGCCGCACGCCTGCAGAACCTTCTGGCCGACGGCCGCGCCGTCACGGGCGGCCAGGCCGATGTCGACGCCTGCTATGTCGCGCCGACCATCCTGACGGATGTCGCAGCCGATGCGCCGGTCATGGCCGAGGAGATCTTCGGCCCGATCCTGCCGGTCCTGCCCTATCAGACGCTGGACGAACCCCTGGCGGCCATCAACACCCGCGCGCCCTCCCTGGCGCTCTACGCCTTCACCCGGAACAAGACGACGGCGGACCGGATCATCGCCTCGACGCGATCCGGCTCGGCGACCATCAACGACGCCGTGATCTTCATGGCCAATCCGAACCTGCCGTTCGGAGGCGTGGGGGCCAGCGGCATGGGCGCCTACCACGGACGCTACAGCTTCGAGGCCTTCAGCCACCGGCGCGCCGTACTGAAGCGCGGCTTCGCCCTGGACGCCAGCATCCGCTATCCGCCCTTCACCAAAGGCAAGCTGGCGCTTTTCCGGCGCATGGCCTGAGCCGTCTGCGCGGATCAGTCCTTCAGATAGGCCGAGAGATAACGCTCCAGCGCCACGGTCGCCTCCGCGAACAGGCGGTCGGTCCATTCCGACTGCGCCTCGCCGCTGGTCAGGGTTTCGAACGAGGTGAAGATCTCGGTGGCCATGCGGGCGACGGCCAGGGGTGCGTCGCCCTGGAAGCCGTCCAGCCCCTGCTCCCACCGCGCCGCCAGATAGGCCGCGATCTGGGCGTTCGCCTGTTCCTTGACGATACGCAGTTCGCGCGTCGTCAGCATCAGATGAAACAGGGGGCGATAGGCGGGATCCTCGTCCAACGTCTTTCGCAGTATCAGCATGACCTGCAGATGGCGCTCGCGCCAAGACGTGAACCGAGGGTTTTCCATGATCTCGGCGATGCGAGCGTGCAGCTGCGCCACCAGCGTCTCGAACAACTCCTTGTAGATGGCGAAGACGTTCGGGAAATAGCGATAGATCGAACTGACCGGCACATTGGCTTCAGCCGCGATGGCGCTGGTGGTGATCGTATCGACGGAGGTCGAGGCCAGGAGCTTCTCGGTCGCCGCCAGTACGCGAGTGATCCGATCGCGCGCACGTTGCTGCATCGGTGCAGTGCGCCGTTCCAGCGTGGTGATGATTTCTTGCGACGCGCGCGAGGTCACTGCCGCCCTCCATTCCAGTCCGCAGGCCGTCTAACACGACTGGACGCCTTTCTGTAAGCCGCACCGGCGCGCAGCCCCTTGTCAAACGGAATAATATTCTGTTTCGTAAAGTTTGAAAAAACGGGGCTTTGGGAGGGGCTGCGATGATCAGGATGGAGCACTGTCTGAAGGCGACGCTTGCGGGGAGCGTGGCGCTCGCCGCCCTGGCGACGCCGGGTCTGGCCAGAGCGCAGGAGGTCAGGGCGCAGGAGGTCAGGGCGCAGGAGGTCAGGGCGCAGGAGGTCACGACGATTGATGACGTCGTCGTCACCGCGCAACGGCGCGAACAAAGCCTGCAGGAAGTCCCGATCACCGTCAGCGTCGTAACGGCCAGGACCCTGGAGTCGCTGGCGGCGGACGATATGGGCGACATCTCCGCCTTCGTGCCCGGCCTGACCGTATCGAACACCAGCCCGACGCAGGCGAACTACAGGATTCGCGGGGTCTCGACGTCGGACTTCGGCGTCGGCACTGACCCGGCGGTGGGCGTCTATGTCGACGGCGTCTATGCGGCGCGCTCGGGCGCCGGCCTGCTGGCGTTCAGCGACGTCGCCCGGATCGAGGTGCTGAAAGGGCCGCAGGGCACCCTGTTCGGCCGCAACAGCGCCGCGGGCGCCGTGTCCATCACCACCAACAAGCCCAGCGACGAATTCGAGGCGCGCCTCGGCGTCCGGCTGGGCGATTACGACAAGCGCCGCTTCGAGGGCCTGGTCAACCTGCCGATCAACGACGTCCTGGCGCTGCGGGTCAATGCGCTGGTGAACCGTCGCGACGGCTGGCTCATCGATGACGTCACCGGCCAGGACTATGACCGCGAGGACAACTGGGCCGCCCGCGCGGCCCTGCGCTGGGACGTCGGCCCCCAGACGCAGATGATCCTCAGCTGGACCCATGACGAAATCGATCAGGACGCTCGCCCGGCGATCGGCGTCGCCCCCCTGCCCGCAGCGCCCGGCCTGCCGGCCTTCCCGCCCGATCCGGCGGATTACCTCGATCCGTTCAAGGCCAAGATCCGCAACGACGTCATCGACAACCACGAGACGCGTCGCCTGGACGAAGGCACGCTGACCATCACCCACGCCTTCGGCGACATCGACTTCACCTCCCTGACCTCAGCCCGCCGCTTCAGCACCGAGAACCGCGAGGACGAGGACGGCACCAACCGGCCGGACCTGTATTTCGACACCAACAACCGCGAAAAGAACCGATCCTGGTACCAGGAATTCCGTTTCGCCGGCGAACACGGCGCGTTCAACTGGATCGCCGGCGCCAGCTACTACAGCGAACACGCCGAACAGCGCAGCGACACCTACGCCACCACCGACAGTATCAACACCATCCTGACCAATGCGGCCGGGCAGCCGCTGTTCACGCTGGCCGACATGATCCTGGACATGGCCGGCATCCCCGCCAGCACCCTCGGCTACAGTTGGCAGGAGGACATGATCAACGAGGGTGATTTCGACGCGACCGCCCTCTTCGCCGACGTCATCTGGGCCGCCAACGACCGCCTGAACCTGACGTTCGGCCTGCGCTATACCCGCGACAAGAAGACGTTCCAGTGGCTGAACGGCCCGCGCGTCGCGCCCGAACTGGACGCCGTGCTCAACGACCCCACGGTCAACTTCGTGCTGGATACCTACATGGGACCGGCGCTGGGCTATCTGTATTCCGACTTCGTCTTCGACCTGTCCGGACTGGCCGGGGTCGAGTGCGACAACGGCGTCACCGTGCAGGAAGGCGTGGCCTGCAAGTTGTCCGATTCCTGGTCCGACCTCAGCCCGCGCTTCGTCGCCGACTATCACCTGACCGACAACGCCATGGTCTTCTTCTCCTACGCCAAGGGCTACAAGGCCGGGGGCTTCAACAGCGTCGAGGTCGCCTCGCGTTTCGACAATGAGGATGTCCAGAATTTCGAGATCGGGCTGAAGAGCAGCCTGGGCCCCAACGCCCGCCTCAACATCTCGGCCTTCCAGTATGACTACGACGGCAAGCAGTCGATCCGGCTGGTCACCCCGGCAGGGTCCAGCGTGCCGCAGTATCTGGTCGAGACCAGCGACGACACCGCCTGGGGCGTCGACATGCAGCTGGATGTTCAGCCTCTGGACGGCCTGAACCTGTTCGCCAACGCCCAGTACATCGACGCCACCTACAAGCGCAAAATGACCGACGACGGCGACCTGGCCGGCCAGCCGACCGGCGAGCCGCTATGGTCGGCGGCGGCGGGCGCCTCCTATCGGCGGGACCTCGGCGCCGCCGGCTCGCTCGACATGCAGCTGATCCACGCCTATCGCGGCGAAGGCCGGTGCAACACGACGTCCACGGGCCAGGGCTCTTGCCTTCAGACCCCCTGGTTCGATCCATCCGAGGCGCAGAACCGAACGGACGTTCGTCTCTACTGGCGCAACGCAAACGAGCGCTACCAGGTCGGTTTCTACGTCAACAACCTGTTCGACAACCAGTATGTGACGGGCGTGAACAACATCACCGCCACCACCTTGGGCACCCCGTTCGTGAACATCACCGAGCCCAGAATGTGGGGCGTCGACCTGACCTACACCTACTGAGGGGGTCTCGGCTTGGGACGGCGATGCATCACCAGAAACTGAGCTCGGCAAGCGAGCCACATCATGCGCTCTTGAGACCCCGCTCGCCGCGCTCCAAGACAAAACGGGCGTGAGTGGAGAGGCGTCCGCCGGGCTCTCGCACCTGATCTAGGATCTTCATATCCGCACAAAAGAGATCTCGGCGCACGTCGCACAGCACATAGCCGCGACGGTCCTGCATGGCTTTCAGGTGCGGGTTGTTCCGCCGCCACAGGGCGTTGAACGGCGTCTCCCCCAGACCGTCTGAACCGGATGTGATGGATGTCGCCAGAAACTCCGACGCCACCGGCGCCCCGCCCTGATCGAGGAGAAGATCGGCCGCGTAATGCTGGTGGGCGTCTCCAGTCACGACCGCGACATTGGTTAGCCCGCGATCGTGGATATGATCCAGCAGGCGACGACGGCTGTGCAAATAGCCGGACCAGGTATCCATCGGATAGACCCCCTCGCTCTTGAGCGGGTCGCGTTGAGTGTTCAGGTGCATCATCATCACCTGCTGGGCGATGAGGTTCCAGCGTGTCTCGCGGCGGGCCAGTCCATCGAAGAGCCAAGCTTCCTGCTCGGCGCCCAACATGGTGCGGTTCGCGGCGAACACTTCCCGAGCCAGAGGCTTGTCTCCATCGCCGTTCGGCTGGTCGGAGCGATACTGCCGCGTGTCCAGGAAATGAGCCTGCATCAGGTCGCCGAACTGGGCGCGACGGAACATCCGCATGCCCCCGCCCCTCGGCAGCGAGGCGCGCCGCAAAGGCATATGTTCGTAGAATGCCTGGAAGGCGGCGGCGCGACGCAGCAGAAAGATCTCGGGCGGCGTGCCGTCCTGATCCAGGTCGGCCACCCAGTTGTTGTCGACTTCATGGTCGTCGAAGCTGACGAACCAGGGCGCCGAGGCATGGGCCGCCTGCAGATCGGCGTCAGCGCGATACTGGGCGTATCGCAGGCGATAGTCGTCAAGACTGTAGATTTCCTGCCCCGTATGACGGCGCACAGGATCGAAGATACGGCCGTTCATGAGGCGCGTACCACCGGTGTCACGGCCCTCGTAGATGTAGTCGCCGTAATGGAAGACGAAGTCCGCCTGCTCTTCGGCGATATGCCGCCAGGCCGTGTACCAGCCCTCCTCAAAATGCTGGCAACCGGCGACGGCGAAACGCACCCGGTCCACGCGCGCGCCCGCCGCCGGAAGGGTGCGCGACATACCTGGCAGACTGCGCTCTGCGCCACAGATGAAGCGGTACCAGTAAGGACGCCCCGGCTCTAGCCCCGCCAACTCGACGTGGACCGCGTGGGCCAGTTCAGGCCGAGCGATAGCCTCACCGCGTCGCACCACATGGCGGAAAGCCTCATCCGCCGCGACCTCCCAGGCGACTGCGACGGGCGCCATGATCATGCCGCCATGCGGAGCCAGCGGCTCCGGCGCCAGACGCGTCCAGATCACGAAACCGTCCGGCGCTGGATCGCCGGACGCCACGCCCAGCTGGAAAGGCGGCGTGATGAAGCGAGGCTGCGCCAGCGCGGGGCCAGCGGTGAGAAACATGCCTCCCATGCTCAACAGTTCCAGCAGGCGGCGGCGATCACAGGCGGACATTACGATCTCTCGAAATGAGGGAGCGCGCCCCGGACCGGGATGGGCCCGGGGCGCAGCGGGTGTCACCAACGGTAAGTGGCGACCAGGCGGAAGTGACGGGCGAAGATCGGTCGGCCGAACATGGCCTCGTCCGTTCCCTGCCCAGTCAGGCTATCGACGCGGGGATTGCCTTCGGTCAGACCGAACTCGTCCAGAATGTTGGAGCCGGTGAGTTGCAGGCTGAGCTGGTCGAAATCCACCGCGATCCCGGCGTCCACCGTCGTATAGGCGGGCAGCCGCGTCGAGTTCAGGCTGTCGACGAAGCGCTCCCCGACGTATGAGGCGCGGGTGAACATGGACACCGGATAGCCAGCCACGGTCGTATGGATGGTCGGCTCGACACGGGCCAGCCATTCCGGCACTCGCGGCGGCAACTTGTCATTGTAAGCGTCGCCGAGGGCGCCGTATTTGCTTTCCTGAAGATCGCTCTGGCGCGGCTGCTGCCAGGTGACGTTGCCTTCCAGCGAGAACCAGGCGTTCGGACGCCAGGCGAACTCGGTTTCGACGCCCTTAGACTCTGCGACGCCCCAATAGGTAGTGCTTTCATTCACGCCCGTGTTGGGGTTGACCGTCGGTCCCGACACGCTGAGCCGGTCGAAGTCGGTGTAGAACAAGGTCGCGAACAGCTGCAGGGGGCGAGTATTATACTTCAGCCCCATCTCATAGCCGGTGATCTTGTCGTCGGGAGCCTGGGTGTTGGTGACGGCAGCCCACAGATTTTGGCCGCGGAAGGCGTTGGTGTAGCGTCCAAAGACTGCGAAGGTCGGCGTCACCTCATAGTTGGCGCCGACCGTCCAGGCGGTGTTGTCGCGCTTCATCTCAAACGTCTGGGTCCGACCGCTGTCACCCTGAACGGCGTCGTCGGCGGTCGTGCCGAGATCACCTAGATTACGGGTCTCCGTCAGTTGCCGCACGCCCGTCTGATCATACCACTGTCGGCGATAGCCCGCATCGATGGTCAGGCGTTCGTTCAGTCTCCAGCTATCGGCGATGTAGAAGGACGTCTGCTTCGACTCGGCTTCGCCCCGGATGAAATAAGAGCCGTAGCGGTGGAAGCCATTGTCCGTCAGCGAGCCTAGAATCTCGCCGGCGGCGTCCAGCGCCAGGATATCCAGGCGACGGGCGTCCGAGTTCAGCTCATGGACGCCGTCCTGCAGCAGGCGGGCGTGCGAAAGTTCAGCGTAAGAGAAACCTCCGCCTACCGTGAGGTCATGCTCGCCCGGACCGAAACCGCTCAGGGTGCGAGTGATCTGCAGCTCATCCGAAACGGTGCGCCCTTCAGTCGGCACGTATCGATAGGAGCTTTCGATCACCAGATTGCGCGTGGCTGCGGCGTCCCAGGCGACGCGCGCGCCGTTAGGGCCACGCTCATCCGCTACCACGAACTGCAGCCGATCCACTCCCGCCCCGAAGGCCGTGCGCGCCTTGGTCAACCGTGCAGCTAGATACTGATCTGCATCCTGCGGCGCTGTCGTCGTGAACATGGTGTCCAGGTTCACGCTAGCGTCAAAATAGCGGAACCTGTTGTTGATGGTCCAACCGTCACCGAAGTCGCGACGGAAGTCGAAGCCGGCCATGAAGGCCTTGGCGTGCCGCCCATCGGCGATGTCGCGATCAAGGTCGTCGACATCCGCCCCCGTAAAGGTCCGCAGCACATAGCGACGATTGGCGTTGGAGATCAGGGTTCCCGTGTGCGGATCGACCAAGTCGGCCAGAGAACTGCCGTCACGAGGATCCTTGAGCGGAATGGGCAGGTAGAAGATGTTGGTCTCGTCGATGACCTTGGCGTAAGCGGTGAAGTCGCCGCCCTCGAAGCGCTTGGTCAAATTGAGGCGGAACTGTCCCCCCTTGTCTGCAGGAAAACCCGGATCGCGATAGCCGTCGTGAACCCGCCAGAAACCGCCCGCCGCCAGATACCAGTCACCGCCCAGAGGGCCCGACCAATAGCCGTCCAGGCGCTGCATGCCTGTGTCCTGAAGCGTCAGCCGCACCGCCGCTTCAGCCGTGTCCGTTCCCTTGCGTGTTATGGTGTTGATCAGGCCCGCCGGCGCGTTGGACGCGAAGATCGGCGCTGGTCCTGAGCGCACCGCCTCGACACGCTCGACCATGATGTCCGAGCGCAGGAAGCTGTCGCCGTTCAGATAGATCTCATTGGGATCCTGAAAGAAGGTCATGCCGTCTTCCTGGATCGAGATGAAGCGCGTGCCGAAGCTGCCCGGCAGGCCGCGAGGCGAGATGTTGTTATTCGACTCGCCGCCCGACGCCTCCGCATAGAAGCCCGGCAGACGGCCAATCAGATCCGCCGTGTTCATCGGCGCCTGACGTGTGACTTGCTCCTCGCTGATGCTCGAGATCGCGTAGGACGTGCGGAACTTGTCAGTCGCGCGCGCCACACCGGTGACGACCACGTCCTCGACCGTCACAGCCCCGGCTTCCTGCTGATCGCCGCGCCCTAGAAGGAGCGTGCGGCCGTCATCCGAGACGATGCGCAGACCCGTACCCTGGAGGGCGAGGCGCACTGCGGCGCGGACGTCCAAATCCCCCTGCACCGCATTGATGCGGACGCCAGCCAGATCATCCTGGGACGCCAGAATCTGCACGCCGGCCTGCTGGCCCAATTGCAGCACGCCGCTCTGCGCCGCCTGCGCCGGGACATCAAAGCGACGCACCTGCGCCTGAGCCGGCAGCGCCGAAACGGCGGCGACGGCGGAAACACTGGCAATCAAGATTGCCTTACGTCCTGGGAAAAATAGCATCTTTGATCCTGAGCAGCTGTAAGCTTCAGAACCAACGACGATGGAGAACGACGACGCCTCCACTATTTTTCATATAGTATTTATGAAACTTAAGAGACGCCGATTTGAATATGATCAGAACCAATCATAATCGGAACCTGAAGCACCTCTCCGGCCGCCCGCGCGAAACCATCCGCATCCTGAGTACGAAACACTCCGACAATGCGACGATCCGCCAGTGTATCGGCGAGACGGATGGGGCGTTCGCTGTAGCGATTGAAGGTCGCAACGGCGTCCTGCATGCGCTCTCCATCCAGAATGACCTGTCCCGCCCTCCAGGCCAGTTTGCGCTGCACTGCGCCAGCATCCAGCGCCTTCAGCAGTATGGCCCCTGCGCGCGGGATGATTGCAGAGTATCCTTGGCCGACCCGTTGCCGATCATCCCGGTTTCGTGCTTTGACCACGCCTTCGGTCACGACCAGTTCAAGATGATCCGGGTGGCGGCGGAGGGTGAAGGCGGTCCCCACGGCCGTCACTAGCGCATCGCCCGCCTCGACGGTGAAGGGGCGCGTCCTATCCGCCGCCACGTCGAACCAGGCTTCACCCGCCTCCAGTCGCACGTAGCGCCGGGCGTCGGAAAAACGGGTCACCAGCCGCGTCTCGGTGTTCAGGGCGATGCTGGAGCCGTCCGCGAGCGGCGACTGCCTCACCTCCCCGCGCGCAGTGCCGAAACGCTGTCGTCCCCCGCCCTGCAACATCGCAGCTCCCGCCGCTGCGGCCGCCAGGGCGGCGCCGCCCGCCAGCCACCGTCGCCGAGAGAGGCCCGGCACGCGACGCAAGACACCCACACGATCGACGTCCTGCGTGTGCGCATCCAGGTCATTCTGCCCCATCGCCGACCAGAGGGCCTGGCTGCGGACATAGGCTCCCTGGCATCGAATGTCCGAGGCCAGCCATGCCGAGAGCGTGCTCTCCTCTTCGGGAGACAAGCCGCGCGCCGCGGCCGCCGCCCAGTCGGCGGCCGCGCGGTCGATCACATTATCGGTCTGATCCATTATCGCTCGTTTCGACGGCGCATATCGATCAAGGCGCTGAAAGAAATGACCTGTGCTTCCTGCCGCTCGAGTCCTCGAGCTAAAATCTTGAGCCCTCGCGCCGTGCGTTTTTCGATCGTGCTTTCTGGGACGCCGAGTTTCTGCGCCACGGCCTTTTGCGACAGCCCTTCCACACGACGCATCACCAGAACCTCCCGCACCTTCTCCGGCAAAGCCTCCATCAGATCAACAACCCGACGCAACCTCTCTCGCCCTTCCGCCACGCGCTCAGGACCGGGGCTATCATCCACAATGAACAGCGCTTCGAAATCCTCCACGGGAACCAGTGGCGATCGGCGGCGGCGGCGAAGATGTTCCAAGGCCACATTCCTGGCCACGGCGAAGAAATAGGCGCGTGGGCTGTCGATCCGCTCCGGCTCGCACGCTCGAGACATCCTGGCATAGGCTTCCTGCACGATATCGTCTGCCTCGAGGCCATCGAAGCGGGATCGCGTGATCCAGGCCCGCACATCCGCCTCATGCGGCAGGATGTTTTGCCCGACCCATCGGATAATGTCTGACACGCCGCCCTCTTTGTTCGCGCAGCGAACTAGCGTTGAGGCGTGACAGGACGACGACAGCGGATATGCCCGCCAATCGCCGGCCGGGACAAGGCTCGTGCACCGGAGCTAAACCGTCAGGAACGCCGTCCCCCAAAAAAGAGCCCCTCCAAAAGCTCTCGAAGGACATTGTCAAAATTCTTTTTCGCCAGTAACTTAACGACAATTTCGGAAACAGCATCAAAAAGCTCCGAAACGTCCAAAGAGTCCCTGCCCTTGCTCGCCGCCGTCGAGGCGCGCGAGCGCGGCGCTCGCCGCGTCATCGACCGGGCGTCGAACTGTCCCGCCTGTCAGAGATCACGAAACCAACGTGCAATTGGCCTGCGCCGCCGTCGTCGCCCACCCGCGACCGCCGCGTCAGCCCCCGCACCGTCACCCGCGCGACGTGCGCATTCTGCCAGGATCGCGGGGTTTCCACTAAACGCCAGAACCCGACTTCGGCGTCCAGCCGGAAATGCGGCATTGCAGTTCTTAACGGAGGGCTTGTCATCAAGCCCAACTACCAGTTGATGCGAAGACCCAAGGCGGCTTCGGTAGCCGTCTGGCGGCTGCGGTCACCATCGACCGTCCAGCGATGGCTCGCCTGACCATAAAGGCTCACGTTCGTGCTCACACGGGCGGTGAGGCCTCCGCCGACTTCCAGCGCCGTATGGCCGAACCGGCTCTCGATAGCGGAGCCGGATTGCCCAAGCAGCACGCTGTCCTTGCCGGAAAAGGCGTGCCAGAGATTGATCCGTCCATAAGGTTGCCAAAGGATCCCGCGGGCGTCGCGCCGGGTGTGTTGCAGACGCGCCCCGAACCGCCCGGTCCAGGCCACGCCCTCATCCCAGTCTACGCTCGAGTACTGATCCTGCGTCCCGTCCACCCGCACATTCTGGTAGACGATCTGCGCCTGCGGCTCGACCAGCCAGCTCTCTCGCAGGGTGATGGAATAGCCGGTCTCGAGCGACCATGTGTATCCGGTCGTCTCGGTCGAGGCCCCGGAGCCATAAAGGGACGTCGCCTCCATGTCGTACCAGCTCTGCTGCAGGACCGTATCGACATACCAGCCCGTCGGGCCGAAATGCGTCCAGTAGGCCCCGACAGACGAGCCGTCCGTTTGCAGGCGGCCCACCTCCAGATCCCGCATCCCGCGTGCAAGGCCGCGCATCGACGCGTCGTGGTCGGTATAGGCCACATACAGGCCGACGTGATCGCGGCGGCCGCTGTCCGTCGCCCGCCGGAAGAGGTCGAGCCCGGTCTGGAGCCCGACCAGATCGCCCTCGGCCCGCGCCTCGGCCGTTCCGCCCCATCGGTTGTCCAGCCGCGCCCCGAACAGTCGCCCCCAGGCGCCGTTCACATAAGCCCGCGGTTCCACTAGGCCACGCAGGTTTTCCTGATCACCGACGCGCTGGTGCAGCGTCCCCAGGGTTGAAAGGGCCATCTGTCGCGCGATCGCAGGAACAGGTGCGTAGAGCGGCGTCTCAGGCCGATAGATCGGAATGCCGGGCCCATTCGGATCCTCGCTCTTGATATGAGACCTAAGGAACCAGTCGCCCGGATCGGAGTCGCCGCCCCGGAAGAGCTGATATTCATAGGCGCCCGCCACGACGCGCTGGCCCAGCGTGAAGGCGTCGGCCGTCGTCGCGCCGCCGCCGGTCACCTGGACCAGCCGAATGCCGTCGTCCACGGTTAGCGCGCCGGGGCCGCCGGTATTGTTGACCAGGATGGTGGTCGTGCCGCCGGCCTGACCGCCATTGATCACTAGCAGGTTGGTGGGCGAGGCGTCGCCGCCGAGATAGGTGTTGAAGCCGATGCGGCTCCCTGCGCCGCCCGTATAGCCGCCGACCGTCAGCGTACTGTAGCCGTCCTGCCTCGCCAGGAACTGGATCACGCCGGCGTTGGTCACTGCGCCGGTCGCGCTGGAATCACCAGTCAGGTTCCAGGCGCTGTCGGCGTCGATCGTGATGTCGGCCGCATTTCGCGCCAGGCCGGTCCAGAGACTGCCCTGCGCCAGGGACACGTCGGCGGTGTTGCCGGAATCGGCGAGCAGATCGCCCGTCCATTGCGAAGCGATCAGATTGGTGCTGGTCGCGCTTCCGGGGCCGGCCAGACGCTGATCACCCGTCCAGCGACTGTTGCTCAGGTTATAGGCGAGGGTTGATGCATCGACGACGATGTCGCCCGTCAGAGACGGCATGTCGGCAATATTCAGCGTCAGGTCGCTGGCCACACCTGCGGCGTCGTCGCTCACCTGCGCCAGCAGGGACCGGCCGTTGACGACGGCAGGGTTGAGCACGGCCCCGCCCCCGATCGAGACCACTCCCGTCCCGCCTTCGGAAAGGACGATCGCGCCATCGGCGGCGCTCAGGCTGCCGCCGGTGATCGACACGGCGTTCGCCTCGCTGCCCGCGAGGTAGATCGCCGACGATCCGGCGCCGTTCGCCGCGACGGCCGCGCCGGAAATCGTGAGATCGCCGACGTTGACGGCGGCGACGCCGTGCGCGACGGCGCCGGTGGTTTCGACCGAACCGCCCGCCATCTGCACCGTCCCTGCATCGCCGGCCCGAACGCCAAACGCAGCGTCGCCCGAAGTGGCGACAGCCGTATTGGCCAGGGTGACGACGCCGGCGTCCCGCGCGGATACGCCGAAGGCGTTCGCTCCCTGCGTAGCGACCGCAACGTCCGTGGCCGCGATCACGCCGCCTGCCATCACATGCAGGCCAGCGGCGTTGATGTTTGCCGTTCTGACCGAGGTTCCGGACAAGGAAATGCTGCTGGCAGCGTCGGCTGCCCGGACGGCGTCGGCGCCGCCGATCGCGGCTGTGTCGGCGCCATTGGTCGTGATAGAGCCGCCGACGATCGAGGCCGAGGCGCCCTGGCTGACCTTGACGCCGATCGCGCCGTCGCCGTGCGTGGTGATGCGGGCGTTCTGCGTCTGCAGTCTGCTGCCGGCACCGACCACATCCGCTCCATGGGCCTCCAGGCCTATGTCGGCGCTCGGAAACTGAAGTACCGGAAGATTGCTTCCGCCTCTTCCATAACCAGTCGTGATCTCCGTGTTGCTCGCGGTGACGGCGCCACCGGCGGTGACGAGCAGGCCAGCGCTGGAAGGGCCGGAAGTGCGGACTATGGTGTCGGTCAGGGTGACGGTGCTGCCCGACCCGCTCGCCGCTGCGCCTGCGGAGTTAGGCTGATAGGTGAAGACGCCGTAGCCGGCGAAGTCGATCCGGCCGCCGGCGTCGGCCCACAGGCCCGGACTGTCGGCGCCGTAGGTGGCGGACGTCGCGCCATTGAGGGCAAGAATCCGGCTGCCGACGCCACGGGCCAGCATGCCCGGAGAGTCGGCAGTAATCGTGCCGCCGTAGTAATCGCCGGACGCGATCGCGCCGCCGCTCATGGTGATCAATCCACCATCGGCCGCGAGCAGCCCGGCGCCGCCGCTTCCGTAGACGTTTACGTAGGCGTTGTTCAGGGTCAGGGTGCTGTCAGCGCCCGAGGCGACCGCGCCAGCGGCGTCATCGCCATAGCTGTACGTACTCAGGTCGTTGAGGGCGATCGATCCCCCCGCGTCCGCGAAAACAGCGGAGGCTCCCGCGCCGTAGGTCGTAACGCTGGTGCGGGTCAGGGTGATCGTCCCGCCGCCCGATGAATAGGCGCCGTGCGCGTTGTCGAGCGCCGTGTTCACCTCGCTGTCGGTCAGCGTGACGTCGCTGCCTGTTCCGATCGCCTCGACGCCGTAAGCGCCGGCGCCGTTCGTATAGACCAAGGTATAGCTGCCGGTGATCTGCCCGCCACTATCGGCATAGAGACCGCGGCCGCCGTCGCCATAGGTGCTGATCATGACGCCGTCCGTCGGCGTGCCGATCAGCGAGATTGTACCGTCATCGGCAGCGCGCACGCCGTGGCCGCTGCCCAACGCGGAAAGGTCGACCGAGACGCCGCTATAGGCTCCCGATCCGGAGACCTCGACCACCGCAGCGGCGTCTGTGCTTTGGCGCACAGTGAATGCAGAATCCGCGCAGCTACCGGAGGAAATGCTGAGCGTAGCCGGCGCAGCGGCGCATTGAGCGAACGCTTGCGTGGAGGGAAGCAACACCGTCGCCGCTGCGGCCCAGACGACACGACGACGACAGGCTGAACTCAAGAGCGCCTTCTTCCGCGCGCCGCCCAAACCAAGGGCGGAAATCGAAGCCGGCGCCTCCCCCTGGACTGCACGCAATGGCAGAACTCCTTTTCTCAGGAATATCTAATCAGAAGCCCATACGCTTGACAGAAAGAGTTAAAATACAACAAGATTACAAGGTTAAGCGCTGCATTTAAACGCCGGTCAGACGCTGCGGCTTATCGTTTCCGGCAGGCCGCCCATCGCCTCATTTCGTCGTGTAACCGCCGTTGACGAGAATGGTCTGGCCAGTCATCCACCATCCGTCGCTGACCAGAAAGCGGATATAGGGAACGATATCCTCGATGTCAGTCAGCCCGGTTTTCGAAAAATTCGACAGCGCCGCCGCCGTCTTGTGATAGGCGATAGCGTCTTCCCCTTCGGCCGGGTAGAAGAAGGGCGTGTCCATAGGACCGGGCCCAATGGCCGTCACCGAGATTCCACGCTCGCCGAACTCTTTGGACGCCGCCCGGGTGAAATGCTCGACCGGCGCCTTGGTCCCTGCATAGGCCGCATAGAAGGGCGTATAGGCGCCAAGCAGCGAGGTGACGAGCGTACAGATTTTGCCGTTGTCGTTGAGATGTTTTCCCGCCTCTTTCAGGAAGAAGAAGGCTGATTTCGCGTTCACGGCGCTCATCTCGTCGTACTCAGCCTCCGAAATCTCGAGCATCGGTTTCTTCAGAACCTTGCCGACCGTATTGATGGCGATATCGGGTCGCCCTAACGCCCTGATCGTCGTGTCAAAGAGGCCTTGCATAGCGTCAGCGGTGGTGAGGTTCGCCTGCAAGGCGACGGCTTCCGCGCCGGCCGCTTTGATCGCCGCCACAGTCGCATCCGCCTCTGCCCTAGCGGCTTCACTATTGTAATGGATCGCTACGGCCTTCGCTCCTTGTGCCGCAAGATCGCGTGCGATCAATCCGCCGAGATTCTTGGCCCCGCCGGCGATGATGACGGTTTTGCCCTTGATGCTGTGGTCAGTCATGGCTCGATCCTAGGCTGCGCGCCCATACCGGCGGCTTCCAGATACAGAGCCTATCGCGTTAGACAGACCAATAAAGTCGAACATTCTGGCATCAATTGTCAGAAATCGTATCCAGTAGGAGAGCCTCGAGCATGGACCGGATCGATCTGTTCCGCATCTTCGCGCGCGTAGTCGAATGCTCGAGTTTCACGCGGGCGGCTCACTTGCTGAGCGTCCCCCGCTCCTCCGTCTCCGCAGCCATTCAGGAACTCGAGGCGCACGTCGGCGCACGCCTGCTCCATCGCACCACGCGCAAGGTGTCTCCGACCCAGGACGGCCTTGCCTTCTATGAGCGCTGCCAGCGCAGCCATCGCTGAGGTCGAGGACACGGAAAACCTCTTCCGCCAGAATGCGTCACAGCTGATCGCCCGACTTATCGGCGAATTTCCGCTGATCAACGTCGTCAGCCCGACCTATCTAGAGCGCTACGGCGCACCGAAATCACCTTCCGATCTCTCTACGCATCATGCCGTGAACTATGCGTCGCCGACGAGCGGCCGGATCGAGGATTGGGAATGGACCGAAGACGGCAAGGTTCGCAGCCTGCCGATGTGCGGCCGCGTCACGGTCAACAGCGCCGAAGCCTACGTCACTTGCTGCCTCGTCGGCTTGGGACTGATTCAGGTTCCCGCCTATAATGTCCGGCGTCATCTCGACGCTGGCGAACTCGTCGAGATGATGGCCGAGCATCAGGCCCAGCCTTATGCTGGTTACCTTGCTCTACCCCCCATCGGAAGCACCTTTCGCTCAGCCTGCACGTGTTCGCCCAATGGCTTGAGAGATTGCTACAACTCCTCTGACCTGCCACGCGCCCTGCGGACCTTGTCGACTGGATCGAGCCTTCGAAATCAGCGACTTGCGTGCCATTTCGAAAGCGATGTTGAAAGTTCCCAAAAGGCCGGATTATTCCCACTCGATGGTGCCCGGCGGCTTCGACGTCACGTCGTAGACGACGCGGTTGACGCCGCGGACTTCGTTGATGATGCGCGTGGCGGTCTTGGCCAGGACGTCCCAGGGGAACTGGTAAAAGTCGGCCGTCATGCCGTCGGTCGAGGTGACGGCGCGCAGGGCCAGCACCTTTTCATAGGTGCGGGCGTCGCCCTGGACGCCGACCGTCTTGACCGGCAGCAGCACGGCGAAGGCCTGCCAGATGTCGTCGTACAGGCCCGCCTTGCGGATCTCGTCCAGATAGATGGCGTCCGCGTCCTGCAACGTGGCGACCGCCTCCGGCGTGATCTCGCCGGGGATGCGGATGGCCAGGCCCGGTCCGGGGAACGGATGGCGTCCTACGAAAGCGTCCGTCAGGCCCAGTTCGCGGCCCAGAGCGCGGACTTCGTCCTTGAACAGTTCGCGCAGGGGTTCGACCAGCTTCAGCTTCATGAAGTCCGGCAGGCCGCCGACGTTGTGGTGGCTCTTGATGACGTGCGAGGGGCCGCCGGTCGGAGACACGCTCTCGATCACGTCGGGATAGAGGGTGCCCTGGGCCAGGAAGGCGGCGCCTTCGATCTTGGCGGCCTCGCGGTCGAACACCTCGATGAAGACGCGGCCGATAGTCTTGCGCTTGGTTTCCGGGTCCGAAATCCCGGCCAGTTCGCCGAGGAATTCCTTGGAAGCGTCCACATGCACCAGCGGGATATTGTAGTGCTCGCGGAACAGTTCCGTGACCTGCTTGGCCTCGTCCTTGCGCAGCAGGCCGGTGTCGACGAAGACGCAGGTCAGCTGGTCGCCGATCGCTTCGTGGATCAGCACGGCGGCGACCGAGCTGTCGACCCCGCCCGACAGGCCGCAGATGACCTTGGCGTCGCCGACCTGTTCGCGGATCTTGGCGATCTGCTCGTCGCGATAGGCGGCCATGGTCCAGTCGCCGGTCAGGCCCGCCACCCCGTGGGTGAAGTTCTTCAGCAGCTGGGCGCCGCGCGGCGTGTGCACCACCTCGGGATGGAACTGCACGCCGTAGATCTTGCGCGTCTCATCGGCGATGGCGGCGAAGGGCGCGCCTTCCGAGGTGGCGATGACGTGGAAGCCTTCCGGCAGGGCCGTCACGCGGTCGCCGTGGCTCATCCACACCGGCTCGCGGTGATCCAGGGCGCCGATGCCGGCGAACAGGGGGCTGTCCTTGGTGATGACGATCTCGGCGCGGCCGAACTCGGCGTGGTGGCCGCTCTCGACCTTGCCGCCCAGCTCGGCGCAGATCAGCTGCTCGCCGTAGCAGATGCCCAGGATCGGCGCGCCGTAGTCGAAGACGGCGTGATCGACGCGCGGGCTGTCCGCCTCGGTCGTCGAGTTCGGGCCGCCCGACAGGATGATGGCCTGCGGCTGCATCGCCGTCAGAGCCTCGCCCGCCTTGTTGTACGGATGGATTTCGCAATAGACGCCGGCCTCACGCAGGCGGCGCGCGATCAGCTGCGTCACCTGGCTGCCGAAATCGACGATGAGCACCTTCTGGTGTTGGGTCGGCTGGGTCATAAGGTCGAATCCGGGGCGAGCGATTGGGCGAGGGTTTGGCCCTGAAGGGCCGGAATTTCAAGGGCTGCGAGGCCATGATCCGTCAGCACCGTGATCAGGCCGTCCACGGCTTGGGCCAGGTTCTCGTCCACCAGATGCAGGGTCGAGGTCCAGTCATGCAGGCCCGTCAGTTCGGCCTTGCCGTCCGACACGCCGCGCAGCGCCAACAGCGGCAGGCCGAAGGTCTGGGCCGCGCGGACCAGCGCCCACGTCTCCATGTCCACCATCTCGGCGTCGATGGCGTCATAGGCGGCGCCCGAGACGACGTTTCCGCCAGTCGACAGGCGCGCGCTCGGCACGCCGGGGATGGGGCACGGCAGCGGCAGAACGGCGGGCATGTCCAGCAGCGGCGTCACGCCCCTCTCGAACCCGAGCGCGCTGGCGTCCATGTCGCGATAGGCCACGGACGACGCCTGATAGACCGCCGCATGATCCAGCACGCGCGACCCGCACGAGCCCAACGACAGGATCAGGTCCGGCGTCTCTCCCCTTGCCTCCAGCCGCGCCAGGGCCGCCGTCAGCGACACCGCCCCCTCGACCGGCCCGATGCCGGTCATCAAGGGGTCGATGCGGGCGCGCAGATGTTCGCCGTATTCAGCCGGTGCGGCCATGACCGGCAGGACGGTGACGGCGCCATAGCGCTCCAGCCTCACGAAGCGCGCTCAAACAGGGCGATGAAGAAGCCGTCCGTGCCGGTCGCAGCGGGCGACAGACGCAGGCGATTTCCTTGCGCCAGGGCGGTCAGGCGTTCGCGCCCCGCCTCGGTCAGGTCCGCGCTATGCGCCGCATCGGCGACGGGGACGGGCTTGAAATCCGGGTGCGCAGCCTCGAAGGCGACGGCGGTGGCCTCGTTCTCGGCGCCCAGCACCGAGCAGGTGACATAGGCCAGACGCCCGCCCGGCCGCACCAGCTTGGTCGCCTGCCCCAGAATCCGCAGCTGCAGCGCGTGCAGGCGCGCGACCTCCTCAGCCGTCAGGCGCCAGCTGTCCTCCGGCCGACGCCGCCAGGCGCCCGAGCCCGAGCACGGCGCGTCGACCAGCACCACGTCGGCCTGACCGTTCAGATCCTCGACCCCGCCGCCGTTCGTGCCCAGCAGGCGCAGGTCGGCCTCGACGCCCGCGCGCGCCAGGCGCGGCTTCACATTGTCCAGACGCTTGGCCGAGACGTCGCAGGCGATCAGCGACCCCTGCCCCTGCATGGCCTGCACCAGACCCAGCGTCTTGCCGCCGCCGCCCGCGCAGTAATCCACCACCGTCGCGCCGGGGAAGGCGCCGGACAGCCAGCCGACCACCTGGCTGGCCTCGTCCTGAATCTCGAAATGGCCGTTCTGGAAGCCGTCCAGCGGCTGCACGTTCGGCGCCGGTTCGGCGTCAAGGCGCAGGCCCCAGCCCGACAGCGGAGTGTGCTGGGGCGACAGCCCGGCGTCGCGCAGCTCGGTCTCGACCTCCTCCATCGTGGCGCGAAGCGAGTTGACGCGCAGGTCCACCGGCGCGCGGCCGCTCAAGGCTTCGACCTCTTCGCGCCAACGGTCGCCGTGGACCGCCTTCAGGTCCGCCGTCACGAAGTCCGGCAGGGCGACCTCGGCCAGATCGACCGCGTCCTCGCCCGCCATGACGCGGCCGCGCTCGTGCTTGGACAGGGGACGCGGGCCATAGCCTTCGCCGTTGTAGAGGCCTTCGATCTCCTCCAGCGTAGCGCCGTCCAGCACCGAAAGAGCCCCGACGATCAGGGCGCGTCCGTCCTGACGCCCGCCCATATAGGCCGACAGGCGGCCCCGCGCGCGCAGCACCTGATAGACGCGCTCGGCGATGGCGCGGCGGTCGCCCGAACCGGCATAGCGGTTCTGCTGGCTCCAGGCCTTGAGCACGGCGTCGGCGGGCTGGCGGCCCTGCGAAATGCTGTCGATGATGGCGGCGGCGGCGGCCAGGCGGGCGGCTGGGGTCAAATCAGACTCGGATGAAAAGGGCCAGAAGGCACATCGCCAGTCCCGCAAGCGAGACCAGCCACACCAGCGACCGGATATAGGGAACGCCCAGGGCGTAAAGCGGGATATAGGCGACGCGCGCCCAGAAGTAGAGGGCCGCGCCCCACGCCGTCAGCGCGCCGGTTCGGTCAGCGACCTGGGCGATCAGCACGGCGCCGATGAACAGCGGCAGGGTCTCGAACAGATTGGCCTGCGCCCGCTCCAGACGACCGACGACGGGGCTGTGCGCCTCGGGCGTCTTGTCCCGCGCTCCGGCGTTCCACGACAGGCCGAACTCGCGCGTTCGAGCGAAGGCGGGCAGGAAGACCTGCACCAGAGCCAGCACCAGCGTCGCCGCCAGCCAGGTCAGTTCAGTCGTCACGCCCGTCTCCTGTTCTGCAGGCCCAAAACAAAACCGCTCCCGGCCGGGGCCGGGAGCGGATCAGGTCAGCCCTGACGATAGTTGGGCGCCTCGCGCGTGATCATCACGTCGTGAACGTGGCTCTCACGAAGGCCCGCATTGGTGATGCGGACAAAGCGTGCACGCTGCTGGAAGTCGGTGATATTGGCGCCGCCGACGTAGCCCATGGAGGCGCGCAAGCCCCCGACCAGCTGGTGCACCACCGGGGCGATCGGCCCCTTGTAGGCGGTCTGGCCCTCGATGCCTTCGGGGACCAGCTTCTCGGACGAGACTTCCTTCTGGAAGTAGCGGTCGGCCGAGCCGCGCGCCATGGCGCCCACCGAGCCCATGCCGCGATACGACTTGTAGGACCGGCCCTGGTACAAGAAGACCTCGCCGGGGCTTTCATCGGTCCCTGCGAACATCGAGCCCATCATGGCGACATTGGCGCCCGCCGCGATGGCCTTGGCCAGATCGCCCGAGAACTTGATGCCGCCGTCGGCGATGACCGAAGCGCCCGTGCCTTCCGCCGCGCGGGCGGCGTCGACGATGGCCGTCAGCTGCGGCACGCCCACGCCCGCGACGATGCGGGTGGTGCAGATGGAGCCCGGCCCGATGCCGACCTTCACCGCATCGGCGCCGGCGTCGATCAGGGCGCGCGTCGCGTCATAGGTGGCGACGTTGCCGGCGATGATCTGCACGCGGTTGTTCTCGCGCTTGATGCGCTCGACCACCTGGGCGACCGAGGCCGAGTGGCCGTGGGCGGTGTCGATCACCACCACGTCCGCGCCCGCATCGGCCAGCGCCATGGCGCGCTCGAACCCGGCGTCGCCCACGGTCGAGGCGGCGCCGACGCGCAGGCGGCCCTGCTCGTCCTTGCAGGCGTTGGGGAAGGCCTGGGCCTTCTGGATGTCCTTCATGGTGATCAGGCCGACGGCGCGATAGGCGTCGTCCACCACGATGACCCGTTCGATCTTGCGCGTGCGTAGCAGCTCGCGGGCCGCCTCGCGCCCGGCCGCCCCTTCGCGCAGGGTGATCAGCTCGCCGGTCGTCATCAGATCGGCGGCCTTGAGGTTCAGGTCCGTCTCGAAGCGCATGTCGCGGTTGGTCAACATCCCGACCAGCTTGCCGCTCTTGGGATCGACCACGGGGAAGCCGGTGATCTTCTTGCGCTCGACGATCTGGAGGACTTCGCCCAGCGTCGTGTCGGGGGCGACCGTGACCGGGTTCACCACCATGCCGCTTTCATAGCGTTTGACGGCGCGGACCTCTTCGGCCTGCTCGTCGATGGTCATGTTCCGGTGCAGCACGCCCATGCCGCCCGCCTGCGCCATAGCGATGGCCAGGCGGCTTTCCGTCACCGTGTCCATGGCGGACGACAGCAGCGGGATGTTCAGTTTGATTTCGCGTGTCAGCTGGGTCGATACATCGACATCAGCGGGCATGACCTCGGACGGACCGGGTTCGAGCAAAACGTCATCGAAGGTTAGGCCTTCGCGTATCTCCATTTGGAGCCTCCATTTTGCGGGCCGCGTATAGCCCCCGTTTGCGGGGAACCGCAACCCCAAGCCCGCGCTATCGTGCATATTAAGAGGAATTGCCTTGAAACGGACGGCGAGAGGCCGCATTTCCCGATAATGGTTCGCATCTTGATCAACACGGCGCGACAGCTCGCTCTCAAGATTGCGAGCTACGGCGCCATGCACCTGATCGTCGCGATCCTGGTGGCCTTCGCCCTGACGCGCGACTGGCGGCTGGCGCTGGCGGTCGGGGTGGTCGAACCGATCTTCCAGACCATCGCCTATTCCATCCATGACCGCGTCTGGCACCGGATCGAACGCCGCAAGATGCTGTCTGGCGTCGAGGAGACAGCCGAGGCCTTCACCGCCCGTCTGGAGGTGATGAACGCGCACGAGCAGAATCGCGCGCACAACCACCATGGCCACAGCCACGCCCTGCCCCGCAACCTGAAGCAGGTGGCGCTGAAGACCGTCACCTACGGCGTCATGCACTTCACCGTGGCGGTGCTGGTGGCCTTCGCCCTGACGCGCGACATCCGCATCGCCCTGGCCATCGGCACGATCGAGCCTCTGGTGCAGACGGTCTTCTTCACCCTGCACGACCGCATCTGGACGCGGGTCGAGGCCAGAAAAGCCGCCCGTCGCGCCGCCGCAGCGGCTGAGGGCGCATCGGCCTAACGCTTGTTCAGCGCCACAAGGAAGACCTCGGCGCTGCCCTTGCGGCTCGAGTCGGGCTTCACGTATTTCACCGTCTCGAACTCTTCGCGCAGGCGCGTCAGCACCCCGCCGGCGTCGCCGCCCTGGAAGTTCTTCGACACGAAATTTCCGCCAGGCCGCAGGGTGCGGATGGCGAAATCGGCCGCGATCTCGATCAGGGCGATGATCTTCAGGTGGTCCGTCTGGCGATGGCCGACCGTATTGTGCGCCATGTCCGACAGCACCAGATCCGGCGGCCCGCCGATGGCGTCCAGCATCTGCTGATCCACGCCCGGATCGGTGAAGTCCGCCTGAATCAGCGTCGCGCCCGGAATCGGCTCGATCATCAGCAGGTCCACGCCCGCCACCGCCGCCGCGCCGCGATCCAGCGCCACCTGCACCCAACCGCCCGGCGCCGCGCCCAGGTCGATGACCCGCGAGCCGCGCTTGATCAGCCGGAACTTGTCGTCGATCTCCATCAGCTTGAAGGCGGCGCGGCTGCGCCAGCCCTCGGCGCGCGCGCGGTCGGACCATTCGTCCGACAGCTGGCGCTTGATCCACGCCTGGCTGGACAGGGTCTTCTTGTCGGCCGTCTTGATCTTCTGGCCGACCTTTCGCCCGGCTGCGGTGCCGCCCGTGGGCAGACGCACCATGCGGCGGCGTTCCTGCGGCTTGTCGGCGGGCTTTTCGTCTTCACTCATGCTTCCCACATAGCCCTGACGGCGTTCAGCCGCTATGACCCGCGCACAATTCCGGCTCGCATAACCTCAAGGAGCGCCCGATGGCCGACCAAACCCTGACCTTCACCCTGGACACCGGCGACGGCGCCGAACGCAACGTCGTCATCAAGCTGCGCGACGACCTGGCCCCCAACCACGTCAAGCAGATCACCGATCTGGCCAAGGAAGGCTTCTATGACGGCGTGGTCTTCCACCGCGTGATTCCGGGCTTCATGGCCCAGGGCGGCGACCCGACGGGCACCGGCACCTCGGGCTCGAAGAAGCCGAACCTGAAGCAGGAATTCTCGAAGGAGCCGCACGTCCGCGGCGTCTGCTCCATGGCCCGCACCGCCAACCCGGACAGCGCCAACTCGCAGTTCTTCATCTGCTTCGACGACGCCCGCTTCCTGGACGGCCAGTACACCGTCTGGGGCGAGGTGATCGAAGGCATGGAACACGTCGACGCCCTGCCGAAGGGCGAGCCGCCGCGCGCGCCGGGTAAGATCGTCAAGGCGACCGTCGCCTAAGGACGAAGGTTCAGCGGCGGGGGATCAGTCCCCCGCCCACCACCGCATCGACACCCCGTCGAAGGTCCGGTCCCCGACCTTCAGCGTCCCTTTCAGGACGACGCCCTGATCTCCCAGATTGCGCCGCGCCTTCGCCAACGCATCCTGGTCGAGCCTTCCGTCGAACGTCACCGCCCCCAGCTCCCGCGACGTCGCCTCGAAGCGCACCCGATCCTCGGTCACGTCATAGGCCGTCGGAATCAGCCGCGTACGCCGCGTCTTATCCCCCGCTTCGAACTCCATCATGATCGGCGCGAAGCCCGCCGTCCGCTGCCCGTCGCGCCAGGCCATGAAGTCGGGAACCTGGCCCAGGAACAGGTGATGCAGCCGCCAGTCGCCGACCTGAACCGCCGTCGTGGGGATGTAATAGCCGGACACGTCCTCGGGCAGGTCGTGTTTGAAGGCGGCCGCCTGCCCGACCTTGTCGGGCGCCGCGCGCCGGTCGCAGGCGGCGACCGTCAGGGCCAGCGTCGCCGCCAGCAGAACCGGCACGGTCCTCAAGGCAGGCGCACCAGGGCGGACAGCCAGCCCAGATCCTGCAACCGCTCGACGGACTCGAACAGCGGCACGGCCAGCAGGAAGACCAAGCCGTCGCGCAGCGTCGTCAGGAAGAACTGCGGACGCACCTCCAGGCTGTCGGCGTCGCGCCATTTGGAGAAGTCCGGCCCGAAGCGCGGCGTCCGCGCGCAATAGTCCGCATAGGTCTGGCCGAAAGCGCCCGACAGCCAGGCCTCCTCGCGCTTCACCGTGGCGTAGAAGACCGCCACCGTCAGCAGCAGGAAGACAGTCGCGAGCGTCACGCTGCCCGTCTGCGCGCCTACGCCGAACGCCCCCATGAAGCTGAAGACATACAACGGGTTGCGGCTGATCGAATAGGGTCCGCGATCCACGATCTCGGCCTTCTTGCGCCCGCCGATATAGAGGGAGCACCAGGCCCGCCCGACGATGCAGACGACGATTAGGCCCAGGCCGAACGCCTCCAGCCCCTCATGGAGCATGGTCTCGCCGCCGATGGACCGGCTGACGAAGGCCAGCCCGGCCACGCCGATCAGTCCGACCAGCAGCGCCGCCTTCCGCAGCTTCTGCACCCGCTGAAGATCAAAGTCCTGCGTCGCCGACATCTGTGTTTCCTTGACTGATGCGACTGCGACAGAACGCCGCTCTTGCGGCGCTTTCAAGGCTTATCTTTGCGAGCGTTTCGCGGTCGCAAAAATCACTGATCCAGCCACCGATCCAGCGCCCGGAACCCGCCGATGGCCAGTTCGGTCGCGTCCTGGAACACGGCCGGATTGACCTTCTCGAAATCGTCGCTCGGGCGGTGATAGTCCGTGTGATAGTTTACGCCGAAATACAGGAACGGCAGGCTCGCGCGGTGGAAGGCGGCGTGGTCCGACGCCTCGACCCAGTTGTCGGCGCCCTTGTCCTCGGGCGTGTCCTTGCCGAAGGCCAGGGCCACGGTCCGGCGCGCCGGAACCTGATCCAGCACCGGGCGGAAATAGGGGTGCTGATAGGTGCCCGTCACCCACAGTTTGCCGTCGCTGTCGGCCCGCGCCGTCATGTCGAAGTTCAGGTTCATCGCGATCGCGTGCAGCGGCACCGGCGGCGCCTCGACGAAATGCTTGGCGCCCAGCAGGCCCCGCTCCTCGCCGTCCAGCGCCACGATCAGGACGCTGTGCTCGGGCGGGTTGGCCTTCAGCCGCCTGGCCAGCTCCAGCATGGTCGCCACGCCCGAGGCGTTGTCGTCCGCTCCGTTGTAGATCTGGCCGTCGTTGACGCCGACATGGTCATAGTGGGCCGTCACCACGATGTATTTGTCGGCCACGCGCGTGCCGGGGATCACGCCGATGATGTTGGTCCCGCTGTAGGTCTTCGTCCCTTCGCGCGTGCGGCCTTGCATCTCCCACGGCTGCAGACGCCCCATCGGCGAGGGCTGAACGCCCAGCGCCTCCAGTCGGCTGACGATGTACTCGCGCGCCTTGGCTCCGCCTTCAGAGCCGGTGTCTCGGCCCTGCATGTCGTCGGCCGACAGGATGCGCAGATTCTCCATCAACTGAGCGTAATCGGCCGAGGCGGCGGCGACGGCGGGCGTTTCCGGCGCGGCCGGGACGGTCGTCGTCTCACAGGCGGCCAGCGTCAGGGCGGCGGCGATCACGGACAGGCTGACGAGGACAGGACGCATGAAGGGCTCCGGCAGAGTGAGACGGCGGGACGAAGAAAGGCTCCCCCTCCCAACGCCCCTTGATGTCGTCATCCTCGGGCTTGTCCCGAGGATCCATAAACACGACGCCCGACACTAACGCTCGACGCGCGCCAGGAAAGGCCTGAGTCTCTGGATCCTCGGGACAAGCCCGAGGATGACGGGCGTTGGACGGCGCCAACAATCACAGGCCACGCTCTAGCGGCCCCCGGCCGCCGCGTCAGATTACGTTTCTGTCATGGCGGCGACAGGATGCTAAAGAACCCCCTCCGCCTTTGCCGACTTCCTGCGATTCCCATGCCCCATACGCCCGTCGAAACCCTGACCGAAGCCCAGGCGCGCGAAGAGCTGGATCGCCTGTCGGCCGAACTGGCGCGTCACGACGCTCTCTATTACGCCGACGCCGCGCCCGAGATTTCCGACGCTGACTATGACGAGCTGAAACGCCGCGCACTGGCCCTGGAAGCCGCCTTCCCGACCCTGTCCAGCCCAATCTCGCCGTCGCAAAGAGTCGGCGCCCCCGTCTCGACCCAGTTCACCGAGGTCCGCCACGGCGTGCCCATGCTGTCGCTGGACAACGCCTTCGACGAGGGCGAGGTGCACGACTTCGTGGCTCGCATCGCCCGCTTCCTCAAGCTGCCGGGCGACGAACCGATCGCCTTCGTCGCCGAGCCCAAGATCGACGGCCTCTCGGCCAGCCTGCGCTACGAAAAGGGCGTCCTGGTCCAGGGAGCCACGCGCGGCGATGGCAAGACGGGCGAGGACGTGACCGCCAATCTGCGCACGCTGGACAGCATCCCCCAGACCCTGACCGGCTCCGGCTGGCCCGACGTCATCGAGATCCGGGGCGAGGTCTACGCCCCCAACGCCGCCTTCGACGCCTTCAACGCGGCGGCCGAGGCCGAAGGTAAGCGCACCTACGCCAACCCGCGCAACTTCGCCGCCGGATCGCTGCGCCAGAAAGACCCGAAGATCACGGCCCTGCGCCCCCTGACCTTCTTCGCCTACGCCTGGGGCGAGACCTCCGCCCCCTTCGCGGAAACGCAACACGGCGCGCTGGAGGCCTTCCGCAGCTGGGGCTTTCAGGTCAACGACCGCTCGGCCCGCGTCGAGGGCGCCGACGGCCTGATCGGCGTCTATCAGACGCTGGAGGCCGACCGCAGCCGCCTCGGCTACGACATCGACGGCGTGGTCTATAAGGTCGACCGTCTGGACTGGCAGCAGCGCCTCGGCTTCATCGCTCGCAGCCCACGCTGGGCCATCGCTCACAAATTCCCGGCCCAACAGGCGACGACCGTGCTGGAAGGCATCGACATTCAGGTCGGCCGCACCGGCTCCCTGACCCCCGTCGCCCGCCTGCACCCCGTCACCGTCGGCGGCGTCGTGGTCCGCAACGCCACCCTGCACAACGAGGACGAGATCGCCCGCAAGGACGTGCGCATCGGCGACACCGTCGTCCTGCAACGCGCCGGCGACGTCATCCCCCAGATCGTCGGCGTGGTCGAAACCCTGCGCCCCGAGGGCGCCATCCCCTACGTCTTCCCCACCACCTGCCCCGTCTGCGGCTCCGAAGCCGTGCGCGAGGGGGACGAGGTCAAACGCCGCTGCACCGGCGGCCTGATCTGCGACGCCCAGATCGTCGAGCGTCTCAAGCACTTCGTCAGCCGCCGCGCCTTCGACATTGAAGGGCTTGGCGAAAAGCAGCTGATCGCCTTCCATGCGCGCGGCTGGATCAAGGAGCCGGCCGACATTTTCCGCCTCGCCCGCGACGAAGAGAAGCTGGCCCTGCTGCGCGCCGAGGACGGCTATGGCGAGACCAGCGTCGGCAACCTGATCGCCGGGATCGACGCCCGCCGCGTCATCAGCCTCGATCGCCTGATCTTCGGTCTGGGCGTGCGCGAGATCGGCGAGCAGACCTCGCTGGTGCTGGCCCGCGCCTTCGGCAGCTGGACCGCCTTCCGCGACGCCTGCATGGCCGCCGCGAACGGCCTCGCCAGCGACGACTGGAAGACGCTGGCCGCGACCCACGCCATCTCCACCCGCGTCTTGGGCCTGATGGCCGAGGCCCGCCCCCCCGCCGACGATCCATGGCCCGAGGCGCCGATGGACCAGAAGATCGCCCTCGCCTTCCCCGGCATGGCCGCGCCCGCCCGCCGCTCGCTGGCGGAAATCTCAAACGGCTGGACCGACCTGACCCGCTGGGCCGCCGTTGCGCGCAACGAAGGCCCCTCCGACATGCTGAACCAGATCGCGGGCGTCTCCGGCGTCGGCCCGGTCGCCGCCGAAGCCCTGGCCCACTTCTTCCACGAACCGCACAACCTTCAGGTCGTCGACGCCTTGCTGGCCGAACTCGAGCGCGTCGAGGACGTGGCCGCCCCCGTGACCGACAGCCCGGTGGCGGGCAAGACCGTCGTCTTCACCGGCTCGCTGGAACGCTTCACCCGCGACGAGGCCAAGGCCCGCGCCGAAAGTCTGGGGGCCAAGGTCTCGGGCTCGGTGTCGAAGAAGACCGACTACGTCGTCGCCGGCCCCGGCGCCGGCTCCAAGCTGAAGGACGCCGAAAAACACGGCGTGACCGTCCTGACCGAGGACGAGTGGCTGGCCCTCATCGCCTGATGCACGCCGTCGCCATCGACTTCGAAACCGCCAATGAGCAGCGGGCCAGCCCCTGCTCCATCGGCCTGGCCTGGATCAACGACGGCGTCATCGAATCCGTCGAGCACCACTACATCCGCCCGCCGGGCATGCGTTTCGCCAGCTTCAACATCGCCTTCCACGGCATCGGCCCCGAACAGGTCGAGGACGCCGAGGAATTCCCCGCCGTCCTGTCCGTCATCGCCCCGCGCCTGCAGGGCCGCACGGTGCTGGCCCACAACGCCGCCTTCGACGTCAGCGTCATCCGCAACACCTGCGACCACTACGGCCTGACCTATCCCGAGTTCGACTACCTCTGCACCGTCAAGCTGGCCCAGATCAGCTGGCCGGACTTCGCCTCGCACAAGCTGAACAACGTCTGCGCCGAACTGGGCGTCGCCTTCCGCCACCACGATGCGGCCGAAGACGCCTTCGCCTGCGCCTCCGTGGCCCTGGCGGCGGCTCAGATGCATCAGGCCGCCGACTGCCGCGCCCTGGCCGACGCCAGCCGCCTGACCATGGGCCGCGTCTGGCGCGACGGCTATTCGGCCTGCTCCAACGCTGGAACCCGCCCCCGCCGTCCGCGCGGCGGCTGATCGACGCCTCCCGCAAAAGACGCCCGAATCCATCGCCTTAGGCGCCCGCAGCGCGGGCAACTTGACCTAAGGTCATGTAATCATTGAGTGAAGTTCACAATTTCGGCCTTGTTTCGGACCGAACCCCGGATCATCCTTCGTCCAAGGGATCGCCTCAACGATCCGTCAGAAGGAAAACGCCGATGAAGACCTCCGTCCTGACGGCGCTCGCCGTCGCAGCCGCCGCCCTCGCTTCTCCGGCCCTCGCCAGCGACCCGACCGGCCTGTGGCAGACGCCGACCAACGGCGGCCAGGTCCGCATCGAGCGTTGCGGCCAGGCCCTGTGCGGCGTCCTCGTCACTTCCAGCCATATCCGCGCCGATCCGAACGTGCGCGACGCCCGCAACAAGGACGAGTCCTTGCGGACCCGTCCCCTGCGCGGCCTGCGGATGCTGTCGGGCTTCACCGGCGGCCCGACCGAATGGCGCGGCGGCTCGGTCTACAATCCCGAGGACGGCGGCACCTATCGCGGCACCATCACCCTGACCAACGACAACACCCTGCGCCTGCGCGGCTGCATCGTCGCCCCCCTGTGCAAGACCCAGACCTGGACCCGCGTCCAATAAGTCTCTCGCCCAGGCCCGAATGAAAGACGCCTCCCCCGCGATCGCGAGGGAGGCGTTTTCACATCAGCGGTTCAGCGAGCTCATGCCGCCGGGCGCATAGCGCTCGCCCGCCGCCGCCCCGCGCGGGAAGACAGCCTCGATCCGCGCCAGATCATCCGGCGTCAGCACGATGTCCGCCGCCGCCGCGTTCTGCTCCAGCGTCGTGATCCGGCGCGTGCCGGGGATGGGGACCAAGTCCTCTCCCTGCGCCAGCACCCAGGCCAGAGCCAGTTGCGCCGCCGTCACGCCCTTGTCCGCCGCGATGGCGCCGACCGCATCGACCAGATCGAGGTTCTTCTGGAAATTGTCGCCCGCAAAGCGCGGGTTCGTCCGGCGGAAGTCGTCGGGCGCCAAGTCGTCGATCGACTTGATCTCGCCCGACAGGAAACCCCGGCCGAGCGGACTGTAGGGCACGAAGCCAATGCCCAGTTCGCGCACCACGCCCAGCAGTTCGTCCTCCGGATCGCGGCTCCACAGCGAATATTCGGTCTGAAGCGCCGTGATGGGATGCTCGGCATGGGCGCGGCGTAGGGTGGCGGGCGCCGCCTCGGACAGGCCCAGGAAGCGGACCTTGCCCTCCTTCACCAGCTCGGCCATCGCCCCGACCGTCTCCTCGATCGGCGTATTGGGGTCGATGCGGTGCTGGTAATAGAGGTCGATGTGGTCGACGCCCAGACGGCTGAGGCTGCCCTCGACCGCGCGGCGCACATTGGCGGGCGAGCCGTCGGTGACGGCCGAGCCGTCCGGTTGGCGGTTGATGCCGAACTTGGTGGCGATGAAGGCTTCGTCGCGGCGGTCTTTCAGCGCCTTGCCGACCAGGACTTCATTCGTGTGGGGGCCGTACATCTCGGCCGTGTCGAACAGGGTGACGCCCAGGTCGAGCGCGCGGTGAATCACCGCGATGGATTGGGCCTCGTCCGCTGCGCCGTAAAAAGCGCTCATGCCCATGCAGCCCAGACCGACGGCCGAGACCTCAGGGCCGTTACGGCCCAGCTTGCGCATCTTCATCCGCGCATTCCTTCTGATGTGAGGGGGTCGGCGGCGCATCCGCCGACGCGCTCCAGATGGGCGCCGTATAGCCTTATTTCAAGGGGCGCGCCTTCACCCTTACCCGCTCATGCCGGCGGACGCCGGGATCCAGTAAGAGCCCCGCGCTCCACAACCGGCCGATGGACTTGAAGCCAAAGCACTAGATCCCGGCGTCCACCAGCATGAGCGGATGGTTAGATCAGGCTGGCCACAACCGACAGAATCGTCGCCGTCGCCACGGCGTTCAGCGCCATGCCCAGACTGGCGAAGGCGCCCGCCGTCTGGTCCACCTGAAACGCCCGCGCCGCGCCGAAGCCGTGCGCCGACACCCCGACCGCAAAGCCCCGCGCCCGATAATCCCTGATCTTCAGCAGGTTCAACAGCGGCGTCGCCGTCATCGCCCCGATCACTCCGGACATCAGCACGATCACCGCCGCCAGGGCCGGTATCCCGCCCAACTGAGAGGCCACCGCCATTCCCACCGGCGTCGTCGTGGCGCGCGGGGCGATGGAAGCGATGATCTCGGCGGGCGCGCCGAACAGCCAGACGATGCCCACGGCGCTGACGATGGCCGTCGCGGCTCCCGCCAGCAGGGCGCAGGTCAGCGGCTTGGCCAGACGCCGGATCGTCGCCCGCTGCGCCCAGATCGGCACGGCCAGCCCCACCACCGCCGGTCCCAGCAGGAAGCCCAGCACCTGCGTCGCCTCGGCATAGGTCGCATAGGGCGTTTTCGTCGCCAGCAGGATCCCGATCAGCACCGGCGTGGCCAGCAGAACCGGATGGCACAGCGGATGACGCCCGCTGCGCCGCGACAGGATGTCGGCCGCCTCGAACACCACCAGCGTCACCGCCAGCCACAACAGGGGCGTCGCGATCAGATCGCTCACGACGCGCCCTCCCCGCTATCATCAGGTTCGGGCTCACGTCCGGCCACGGCGCGGAACACCAGCGCCGTCACCGCCAGCGTCAGCAGGGTCGAGACCGCCACCGCCACGACAATGCCGACGCCATGACGCGACAGGATCGCTCCCTCCTCCATCACGCCCACGGCGGCGGGCACGAACATGATCGACAGATGCGCCGTCAGCCAGCCCGTCACCTGCGTCAGCGTCAGCCGCTCCCGTGGAATAAAGGCCAGCCACGCCAGCAGCAGCACCATGCCGATCACCGCCCCCGGCAGGGGCAGGCCCGTCAGCCGGTGGATCACCTCGCCCGCCAACTGGCAGACGAGCAGCAGGGCGATGGCGCCGATCATCGGCCGGGTGTCTCCTTTAGAGCGGCGTCGTCTGGGCCTTCAGCCATTCCAGCGCCGCCTCGTCCTTCTGCACGCCGTCGGCCAGCAGAGGCCCGACCTTGGCCAGAACCTCGGCGTGATAGGCGTCCACGTAAGCCCGCTCGTCCGCCGTCAGCAGCGCCGTATCGATCAGGCGGCGATCCAGCGGCGCCAGGGTCAGTTGCTCGAAGCCGTGCATCGGCCGCTCGCCGCCCGGAACCTGCGTCGGGGCCGTGACGACCTGCAGCATCTCGATGCGGATGCCCCACTCGCCCTCGCGGTAATAGCCCGGCTCGTTCGACAGGATCATGCCGGTCAGCAGCGGCTGGTCCGTGCCCCAGCCTGCGATGCGCTGCGGCCCCTCGTGCACGCCCAGATACGACCCGACGCCGTGGCCCGTGCCGTGGTCGAAGTCGAAGCCCGCATTCCACAGCGGCTGACGCGCGATGGCGTCCAGCTGGCGCCCGCTGGTCCCGGCCGGGAAGCGGATCGTCGCCATGGCGATGTGGCCCTTCAGGACCAGGGTGAACATCCGGCGCTGGTCCGCCGTGCCCTCGCCGATCGCCATGGTGCGGGTCACATCCGTGGTCCCGTCCAGATACTGACCGCCGCCGTCCACCAGCAGCAGCGAGCCCGCCTCCATCTTGCGGATCTTGGCCCCGACCGGCTTGTAGTGCGGCAGGGCGCCGTTCGGCCCGACCCCGGCGATGGTGTCGAAGGACAGATCCTTCAGCATCCCGGTCGCCTCGCGGAAGCCTTCCAGCGCCTCGACCACCGCCCGCTCGTCCGGCAACTCCTTCTGCGCGACCGTATCGACCCAGTGCAGGAAGCGCGTCAGGGCCGCGCCGTCGCGGATATGCGCCTGACGGCTGCCCTCGATCTCGACGTCGTTCTTCTGGGCGCGCGGCAGGGCGCAGGGGTCCATGCCGCGCACGATGGTCGCGCCCGCCGCTTCCAGCCGGTCGAAATACCAGGCCGAGGACACGGCCGGGTCGATCATCACCTTGCGCCCCGACAGGGCGTCGAGCGCGCCCGGAAGCGCTTCGGGCGCCTCCAGAGTCACGGCGTCGCCTAGCCAGCCAGGCAGTTCGTTCGTCACCTTGGCCGAGTCGAGGAAGACGCTGGCCGTCCCGTCGGCCTTCACCACCGCCTGTCCCAGCGGCAGGGGCGTGCGGATCACGTCGCCGCCGCGAATGTTGAACAGCCAGGCCAGCGACGACGGCGCCGTCAGCACGGCGGCCTCGGCTCCGGCCTCAGCGATGGCCTTGCCGATGCGGGCGCGCTTGGATGCAGCGCCCTCGCCGGAATAGCGGTCTTCGTGCGGGACCACCGGCGCCTGCGGCTGAGCCGGGCGGGCGTCGCCCCAGGCCAGATCGATCGGATTGGCCTCGACCGCCTTCAGCGTCGCCCCGGCCTTCTCCACCGCCGCGCGCAGGCTCGCCAGCGCATCGGCGCTATGCAGGCGCGGGTCATAGCCGATGACCGAACCGGCGCTCACGCCTTCCAGCCAGTCAGCCAGTTTGTTCAGCGGTTGACGCTCGAACAGGGCCTCGTCCGTCTGGGCCTTGGCCTGAACCGTATAGCGGCCGTCGACGAAGACCGCCGCGCGGTCCTTCAGCACCACGCCCGCCCCGGCCGAGCCGGTGAAGCCGCTGACCCAGGCCAGCCGCTCATTGGCGTCGGGCAGGTATTCGTTCTGGTGCTCGTCCTCGTGCGGGACCAGCAGGCCGTCGAGGCCCTGCTTGGCCATCTCGGCGCGAAGCAGAGGCAGGTGCTTGGCCCCGAAGGACGGATCGGTGGTTTCGTCGAATGTCTGGCGCATGAGGGCCTCTTACTCCTTCTCCCCTTGCGGGAGAAGGTGGCCCGGCAGGGCCGGATGAGGGGTCTCGCGACTGCGGATGAAGGAGCTCGGCAAACGGCGAGAAACCCCTCATCCGTCTCGCTTCGCGGGCCACCTTCTCCCGCAAGGGGAGAAGGGAATTAGCGCCCTACTTCTTGCGCAGCTGCAGGGCGCTCCACGCATCATGATGGATCGTCTGCTCGACCACGAAGCCCAGCGGCAGATAGGCCTCCAGAATCCGCTCCTCCTGGGTGCGCAGCAAGCCCGACAGGATGGCCACCCCGCCCGACTTCAGCGCCGCGCCAATCTCGGGCGCCAGGAACACCAGCGGCGCGGCCAGGATGTTGGCGAACACCAGATCATAGGGCGCGTGCTGGGCGATGCGCGCATCGCTCAGACCGTCGGCGAAATAGAACTCGCACTTGGCGTCGTTGATCTGGGCGTTCTCATTGGCGATGCGGGCCGAGGGCTCGTCGATGTCGGTGCCGACGGCGATGGGCGAGCCCGTCTTCGCCGCCGCGATGGCCAGCACGCCGGTGCCGCAGCCCACGTCCAGCACCTTCTCGAAGCTCTCAGTCTTCAGCAGGTTGTCGAACGCCTCCAGGCAACCGACCGTCGTGCCGTGGTGGCCGGTGCCGAAGGCGGCGCCCGCGTCGATCTTCAGATTGACCCGGCCTTCAGGAATCTTGCCCTGATCATGCGCGCCGTAGACGAAGAAGCGCCCGGCCTCGACCGGGGGCAGGCCCGACAGGCTCATGGCCAGCCAGTCGGCGTCGGCCAGCTTCTCGACCACGACCTCCAGCCCCGGCGTGGCGCGCAGGATTTCGGCGATGCCCTCGGCCTCTTCCTCGGTCGTGGGAAAGGCGTCGATGCGCCAGATTTCCTTGTCTTCATCCTCTTCCAGGATGGAATAGGTCGCGTTCTCCAACAGGGGGTTGGCGTCGATGGCGGCGGCGGCGGCTTCGGCCGGGGCGCGATCGCCGCGCGCGATCACCTGAACTGCGGATTCGGACATTTCTCAAACACCGTTATAATGACGAATCGCCAGTGCGGGCTTGTCCTTACGCCCGTGTCCAACGAGGGGTCGGGGAGTTTATGGCCAAAGCACCGTCTGAAACGAAACCTGCCGCGAAAGCGGCTTCCGCCGCTTCCAAGCCGAAACCGGCGGCAAAGTCGAGCGCGACAGCGACAAAAGCTGACGCCAAGCCCAAGGCCGTAAAGGCCCCCGCCGCGACGAAGGCCGCCGCCAAGGCTCCGGCCAAGGCGGCTGCTCCCAAGACGGCCAAGCCCGCCGCGGCCAAGGCGACCGCTGCGCCGAAGGCCGCCGCGCCAAAGACTGCAGGGCCAAAGACTGCCGCAAAGGCGCCTGCCGCCAAGAAGCCTGCGGCGTCGAAGGCTCCGGCCTCCCCCAAGACGACCACGGCCAAAACGAACACGGCCAAGGCCGCTGCGCCGAAGAAGGCTGCGGCTCCCAAGAAGCCCGCCGCGCCCAAGGCCGCCGCTCCGGACCCGGTCGAGACGCCGGTCGCCGCCTCCCTCGCGCCCGCGCCCATCGCAGAGACCAAGCCCGCGCCGAAGCCCGAGCCGGTCGTCGCTGCGGCCCCCGCGCCGGTCGAGCCGCCCGTTCAGGCTACGGCGCCCAAGCCCGCCGCCGAGCCGGTCAAGCCGGTCGAGGCCCCCGCCCCGCAGAAGAAGGGCTTCTTCGCCCGTCTGTTCGGCTGGTGATCAGAGGCTGATCGCAAACGCAAAGAAGGCCGGAGAGGGTTTCCTCTCCGGCCTTCTGCAATTCTCATGGCTGAGACGGCTTATTCCGGCAGGTCTTCCGCCAGGATGGCCATTTCGAACATGAAGGAGCCGGCCTCGTCCTCATCTTCGAACACCACGCCGATGAACTCGTCGTCGACATAGACTTCGGCGGAATCGGCGACCTTGCGGGCCTTCACCTTGATGCCGCCGTGGTTGAAGGTGCGCTTCAGGTGCGTCTCGACGCGCTTCAGGTCGTTCTCGGTCACGGGGTCAGCCTCGTTTTGGCGCCGATGAGGCGCATGTCGTTGGCCGCGGACCCTAGAGAAGCCGTCCCGCCTTGGGAAGCCCGCGCGTCAGGCGTCCACAGGCGCAGCGACCGACTTCAGATCACGAAGTCATAGACGATGTCGGACAGCGTATGGTCCATGGTCCGCGCAGGCGTGGCGTCGGTCGGGCAGTTGACCAGCCTTGCAGGCACCCCCGCCACGGTGCAACCCGCCGGCACCGGCTTCAGCACCACCGAGCCGGACGCCACCTTGGCGTAGTCACCGACCTCGATATTGCCCAGCACCTTGGCCCCGGCGCCCAGCAGGACGCCGCGGCCGATCTTCGGATGACGGTCGCCGCGCTCGGCCCCGGTCCCGCCCAGAGTCACGGCGTGCAGCATGGACACCTCGTCGCCCACCACCGCCGTCTCGCCGATGACGATGCCCGTGCCGTGATCCAGGAAGACGCCCGAGCCGATCCGCGCCGCCGGATGGATGTCCAGCTGGAACAGCTCCGAAATCCGGCTCTGGAAATGGAAGGCCAGGGTGTCGCGGTCCTGCTCCCACAGCCAGTGCGCCACGCGCCACGCCTGCAGCGCCTGGAACCCCTTGAAATACATGAAGGGCTGCAACAGCGACCGGATCGCCGGATCACGCTCCTGCACCGCCTTCAGGTCCGCCTCGGCGGCGGCCACGACGCCCGGATCAGCGGCGAAGGCCGACAGCGCCACCTCGCGCACCGTCATGGCGCCCAGCTCCGCATCGCCCAGCTTGCGCGCGATCTGGAAGCTCAGCGCGCCGGCGAAATCCTCGTGCGCCAGGACGACCGCGTTCAGCTGCGACGCCAGGCGCGGCTCCTCGCGCGCGGCGTCCTCGGCGGCGGCGCGCAGTTGCGTCCACAGGTCCGGCTGCTTGGGCACGACTTCCAGCTTGGCCATCAGGCTTCCTTCGACTTCAGGCGGCGATCCTACGCGCCCAGCATGGCGCGCGCCAGCGCGGCCGGCAGTTCGCCCTCCCGCGCCATATGGTAGGCGCGATAGGCCGTCGCCACCGTCAGCCCGTCGCGCACCGCCCCACGCTCGATCTCGGCCATCAGTTCGCCAAAGGGGACGCGTGCGGACAGAAAGACCTCCGTCTCGTCCGGCGCCGTCCCGGTCGCCTCCAACCCCCAGGCCACCCAGGTCATCGCCCGCTCGTCGGTGATGGAGTTGGACAGGTCCACGTCCAGCGCCGCGCGCCAGTGCGCCGCCGTCAGCCCCGCCTCCTCGGCCAGTTCGCGCTTCACGGCCTCAAAGGGGTCTTCCCCCTCCGGCGCCCCGCCCTCGGGCATCTCCCACGAATAGCGCATCAGGGCGAAGCGGTGCTGGCCGACCAGACTGACCGTCCCGTCGTCATGCAGCGGCAGCACGCCCGTGCCCACATTCTTCGGCCGCACGACCACGTAGTCGGCGTCAGCCCCCGTCGGCGCGATCGCCGGGTGACGCGTCACCCGCATCCACGGCGTGTCGACCAGAACGCTGTCGCCCAGGCTGCGCCACGGCGGCGTATCGGGCAGGCTCTCGGCCCAGCGGGGCTTGATGTCGCGGATCTCGGTCATGCCCCTGCTATGGCGCAGCGCGTCCCGAAAGCCTAGCTATCGTCCATGAGCCAGTCAGATCTCGCTTCCGCCCTGCCCCTGCCCGTCCGTTCGGAAGAGCTGCTGTCGCGGCTGGCCGTGCGCCGCTCGGCCCCGGCCCAGTCGCTGGCCCTGCCCGGCCCCTCGGACGCCGAGATCGAGCAGATGCTGCTGCTGGGCGCCCGCACGCCGGACCACGGCAAGCTGTTTCCCTGGCGTTTCGTCATCCTGGGCCCGCGCAGCCGCGCCGAACTGTCCGAAGCCCTCGCCGCCCTGGGCGAAACCCAGAACCGCACCGGCAAGGAGATCGCCGCCCTGGCCAAGCTGGCCAATCCGCCGCTGACCGTCATGGTCGTCTCGACCCCGATTCAGGGCCACAAGGTGCCGGTCTGGGAGCAACAGCTGTCCGCCGGCGCCGTCTGCATGAATCTTGAACACGCGGCCAATGCGCTGGGCTATTCGGCCAGCTGGATCACGGACTGGTATTCCTACGACCCCGCCGCCGTCGCCCTGTTCGGCGTCGAGGACGGCGAGAGCATCGCCGGCTTCATCCACGTCGGCTCCCTGTCCGAGCCCCCGCTGGAACGCCCCCGCCCCGACCTGGAGCACAAGGTGACGGCGCGACCCTGAGGCGGGTCAGAGCCGATCGACGGCGGCTTTCAGCTTCCCGGCGACCACGGCGGCCTTGTCCTTGAGCGCGGGATTGTCGATCGCCTGCATCGAGGCCACGGGATCGATGGCCGAGACCTCGGTGCGGCCGCCTCCCGCGTCCTGCACCACCACATTGCACGGCAGCATGGCGCCGACCTTGTCCTCCAGCCCCAGCGCCTCGAAGGCCAGCTTGGGATTACAGGCCCCCAGGATCGTATAGGCGCGGAAATCCTCGCCCAGCTTGGCCTTGAAGGTGGCGCGCAGGTCGATCTCGGTGATGACGCCGAACCCCTCCTGGCCCAGGGCCTCGCGCGTCGCGTCCAGCGCCGCCTCGAACGGCAGGTCCAGCGTCTTGCTGAAATGATAGGTCGCCATGGTCCTCTCCTTCGTCGCTGAGGCCCAGCAAACGCCCGGACGGCGCAGGCGTTGCCTCAGTCCCGAGGCTCCTCCTCCGGCCGATGCACGATCGACACCAGCACCACCGAGATGATCATCAGCAGGAACCACGCACCCAGCTTGTTCAGGCTGACTATCTCCCATCCGCCTTCCTGCCCCGGATAGACCCAGGCCCGCGCGAACGTCCCCAGGTTCTCCGCGAACCAGATGAACAGCGCCACCAGCCCATAGCCCAGCAGCAGCGGCATCGACCGCCGCGTCCGGTCGGCGGTGAAGTAGAACCACCCCCGCATAAACAGCAGCCCCGTCGCCGCGAACAGCGCCAGCCGCACGTCCGGCAACCAGTGGTGCGCAAAGAAGTTGACGTAGATCGCCGCCGCCAGCACCCACGTCGTCCACAGCGGCGGATAGTTCCGCACCCGGATATGGAAGATGCGCTGCACCCGCGCGATGTAGCTGCCCACCGCCGCATACATGAAGCCCGAGAACAGCGGCACGGCGCCGATCCTCAGCACCGACTCTTCCGGATAGATCCACGACCCGTGATACGTCTTGAACAGCTCCATGATCGTCCCGGCGACATGGAACAGGAAGATGACCCGCGCCTCCTCCCAGCTCTCCAGCTTCAGGGCCAGCATCGCCGCCTGTATCCCCAGCGCCCCCAGCACCAGAAAGTCATAGCGCGCCAGCGGCGCCTGATCCGGCCAGAACAAAAACGTCCCCACGATCAGCGCCAGCACCGCCCCGCCGAACAGACACGCCCACCCCTGCTTCAGCCCGAACCACAGGAACTCATAGGCGTACCGGCGAAGGCGCGAGCGGTCGGCCCACGCCTCCGCGCGCGTCATCAGGCGACGGCCCCAGACTTCGAGCGGGAGGCGGGGGGATGGGGTCATGGTCGGAAGGCGTTCAATGATCCGCCTAGATGGGATGATCCGCAAGAATCAGTAGGGGCGGTTATCAGCCTACTTTGCGGAGCACGCCGGCGGCAGAGGACGCCATATCGCTACGAACCCAGTTGCTGCGAATGCTTTCAGCACGTTGACGATCCGCATTGACCTTGAGGCTCGCGCTTTGGAGGGTCTGCTGCAGTCGATCTGAGACTCGCTCTTCTCGTTTATCGATCATAGAAACCTCCTAGAGTATGAGCCGAGTTTGGCAGGAGCGACGCCCTACATCGTAGGGCCGCTGGGGGCAAAGGGTTTCAAAAAAACGATGGAACTGCAATCAAAGAATGCGGAGATCGTCATTGGCATCGTGGCGAGACTCGGGGTCGACACTAAGCACGTGATTGCCACGATTACAGAAGAACTAACGCCCTACAACTACGAAATCGTAGAGATTAAGGCGACCGAAGAGATTCAATCCTTCAAAGATCGCCTGGGCTTAAAGAACAGCCCAACCGCCGAACGGTATCGATCATATATCGAAGGCTGCAATACGTTGCGCAGCGATCTGAAGCGCAACGACATAATGGCACGATTCGCCATCGCCGGAATCGCTTCCGCCAGGGACGGAGACACGACACTTCAGCGCAAAGCCTACATCATTAATCAGATCAAACGGCCTGAAGAATTTGAACTGCTTCGTTCCGTTTATGGCGAGCACTATGTTCAAATTTCCTGCCATGCTCACGAAACGCAGCGAATATCGCGCCTATCGCGTATGATCGTACGAGATCATCCCGAGAAACCCAAGTCAGCTGAATGGGAGCTTTCCGCTCGAAGCCTTATCTCAGACGATGAAGATCAGGAGGACGTGAAATATGGGCAACGCGTTCGCAAAGCCTTCTCACTGTCGGACGTTGTGATTGACGTATCAACGCCCGAATCAGCCGTTCGACAAGTGGAGCGCTTCTTCCGCGCCCTTTTCGGTGACAACTCCGTTACCCCAACGCGCGACGAATACGGCATGGACCTAGCGAACACAGCCGCGCAAAGATCCTCCGATCTTTCGCGTCAGGTTGGTGCTGCAATTCTGAACGCCAAGATGGAAGTCCAAGCGCTTGGCTGCAATGAGGTGGGCAAGTTTGGCGGCGGTACATACTGGGAAGGAGATCATGGCGACAGCCGAGAATTCCAACTCGGCAACGATGCCAATGAAGAACGGAAACGCGCCGTCCTAATGGACCTCATGATGCGCTTACAACGAGCGGGTGCCTTGAACGCCAACTTGGAATCGTCAGAAGCGATACACACTTTTCTCTTCGATCGGACTGACGATACAATCGCCGATGCTCAGGTAATGGACTCACTGGAGTATGGCCGTTCTGTGCACGCGGAAATGAATGCCATCACCGATGCTGCGCGAGGAGGCCATGCGATCAGAGACTGCCGACTCTTCTCCAACACCTTCCCCTGCCACAACTGTGCAAAACATATCGTCGCATCCGGCATTAAAGAAGTTCTTTACCTTCACCCCTACCCAAAAAGCTACGCGCGAGAACTTTTTCACGACTCAATCCTAATTGACCCAGCGCGCCCAAGTTCAGATCGATTAGTTTTCAAGCAATTCATCGGCATAACGGGTCCAATGTATGCCCGCGTTTTCACTAAATCTCGCTGGAAACGGGAGGGAGGTACTGTAGCCAAGTTCGACAAGGCAACAGCACACTACATTAGGCGCACCCCGCTTCCTGCCTATGAAGAAGTTGAGACACTTCTGCTAGATGAACTCCTCAAAGAGCTTACAGAATCGGGATATATTCAAACTGAAGAGATAGAACCGACTCAATGAATCGGTTCGCTTCGCCTCACCCCCGCCCGCGATACCCCGCCACGCCCTGATCCGGCAGCCACACGCCCTCCAGCGGCGCGCCCGTCTGCCAGAAGACGTCGATGGGGATGCCGCCGCGCGGATACCAATAGCCGCCGATGCGCAGCCATTTCGGTTGCAGCAGCTCGGCCAGGCGCTTGCCGATGGCGACGGTGCAGTCCTCGTGGAAGGCGCCGTGGTTGCGGAAGCTGGTCAGGTACAGCTTCAGGCTCTTGCTCTCGACCAGCCAGTCGCCGGGCACATAGTCGATGACGATGTGGGCGAAGTCGGGCTGGCCCGTCACCGGGCACAGGCTGGTGAACTCCGGCGCGGTGAAGCGCGCCACATAGAGCGTGTCGGCGTGCGGATTGGGCACGCGCTCCAGCACCGCCTCTTCCGGGTTGGTCGGGGCGGCGGTCTGGGCGCCGAGCTGGCTGAGGCTGTCGGTATAGTGCGTCATGCCCGCCATTTAGGCGTTCGGCCCGCCAAAGAAAACGCCGCGCCCGCCGCAATCGGCCATCCCCCTGTCGCACCTGTGCTAGACTGCCCTGCGGCCCAGGGGAGAGCGGCCGTCCGCCGCCGGGGATTCAGACGATTCAGACGAATTGGACTCTGTTTTTCCGGGCGGCGCCCATCCCACGCCTGCCCGCCGCGCTTTTCAGGAGCATTCGTGATCTTTTCCGCCCGGCCTGGCCCCGCCCTGCTCGTCCTCCTGATGGCTTCAGGCATCACCGCCCTGCCGTCTGCGGCCTCGGCTCAGGACGCCGACGGCGCCTTGCCGCCGCCGCGTTGGAGCGCCCCGCCGCAACCTCATGCCGATGACTTCCCTGAAGCGGCGCTGCAGGCGGGGGCCAGCGGAGCCGCCGTCATCGCCTGCGACGCCGCGCCGGACGGGGCGCCTGTCGACTGCGAAGTCCTGTCCGAAGACCCTCAGGGCATGGGTTTTGGTCAGGCGGCCCTCGGCATCGTGCAGCGCGGGCGCGTCGCCTCCGTAGCCGGTGTTGACGGCGCTGCTGCTGCGTCTCGCCGTTTCGCCGTTCGGGTGCCGTTCAATCTTGACGCCGAGCCGACGCAGGCATCGGCTCAAGCGCCGATCAACGTTGAAGCGCGATGGCTGACGCCGCCCCGTCCGACAGCATCGGACTATCCGCAACGGGCGGTCGATCGCGGCCTTTCGGGCGGCGCCGCCGTTCGTTGTGAAGTGGCGCTGTCAGGCAAGCCGACCAACTGCGCCGTTGTCGCCGAAGTTCCTCCCGGCAGCGGTTTTGGAGAAGCGGCTGTCAAAATCGTCCGTCGGGGACGGCTGAATCCCGCGACGATCCGGCCGGAAGAAGTCGGGTCCGCCTTCGTCGTCACCGTGCCTTTCAGCATGCATTGATCAAGCCGCCCCGCTCGACCCGCAAGACAGAGAGGAGACCGCAAACAAGACGATTTCAGACGATTCAGACGAATTGGACTCTGTTTTTCTCGAGACCGGCGCGCCATCGCGGACCTCGATTGCTGAAGATCAATGCGCGCGTCGCCGGATCGGCCGATCGCTCGACGTCAAGCTGAAAGGATCGGGATCATGGCCGTCCCACAGAGCAAGACCGAGTTGTTGAGCGCGATCGAGGTCAACTTCGACAAGCTGATGCATGACCTGCGCGCGGTTCCGTTCGACCTGGCGGACGACTGCGGCCTGGACGGTCACGCCGCCGGAACGCGCATGAGCATCGCCAACCTCGTCTCCTATCTGATCGGATGGAACGAACTGGTTCTCAAATGGCTGGACCGAGACAAGGCCGGTCTGCCCGTCGACTTCCCGGAAACCGGGTTCAAGTGGAGCGAACTGGGTCGCCTCGCCCAGAAATTCTATCGCGACTATGAGGCCCTGCCCTATCCGGCCCTCCTCCAGCGGCTGGAGGCAGCCAAGAACCGCATCGTCTCAGAGATCGAAAGCCGTTCGGACGACACCTTGTACGGGCGCTGCTGGCTCGACGGAAAATGGACCATGGGGCGGATGATCCAGTTCAACACGTCCTCTCCCTACGCCAATGCGCGCGCCCGCCTCAGAAAGCGGCTCAGGGCGAAACAGGCCTCGGCGGCGGGCGCCTGACGGGGGGAGCCGAACCGCATTGCCTTCCCCGACGACACCCGGTTAGCGTGGCTTAAAACAACGCATCCTTCAGGAGAGACGACCCGTGGCCATTCCCGCTTCCCTGCAGTCCGGCCTGAAGCTGCCGGTGATCGCCTCGCCCATGTTCCTGGTGTCCGGGCCGGACCTGGTGGTCGAGGCCTGCAATGCGGGCGTGATCGGCACCTTCCCCTCGCTGAACCAGCGCACGACCGAGGGCTATCGGGAGTGGCTGCACGAGATCAAGTCGCGGCTGAAGCCCGACGCCGCCCCCTTCGGCGTCAACCACATCATCCACCCGACCAACTCGCGCCTGATGGCCGACATGATGGTCTCGGTCGAGGAGAAGGTGCCGCTGATCATCACCTCCCTGGGCGCCGTGCGCGACGTGGTGGACGCGGTGCACGGCTATGGCGGCGTGGTCTTCCACGACATCGCCAATGTGCGTCATGCGAGGAAGGCGGCCGAGGCGGGCGTCGACGGGCTGATCCTGGTCGCCAACGGCGCGGGCGGGCACGCGGGCGTGGTGAACCCCTTCGCCCTGATCAATGAGGTGCGCGGCTTCTTTGACGGGACCATCATCCTGGCGGGCTGCATCTCGACCGGCCAGGACGTGGCGGCGGCGCTGATGATGGGGGCCGACTTCGCCTATATGGGCACCCGCTTCATCGCCACGACCGAGAGCGCGGCCCAGCCCCACTACAAGGAGCTGATCGTCCAGTCGGGTTCGGCCGACATCACCTATACGCCCGCCGTGTCGGGCATTCCGGCCAACTTCCTGACCCCCTCCCTGGTCGAGAACAAGATCGACCCCAAGTCCCTGCCCGAGCACAAGCTGGACATGGGCGAGGAGGCCAAGGCCTGGAAGACCGTCTGGTCGGCGGGCCAGGGTTCAGGCGCCGTCCACGACGTGCCGACAACGGCTCAGCTTGTCGCTCGGCTGACGGACGAGTTTTCGCAAGCTTGTGATAAATTCGACAAGAAGCGTCTCTAGGAAGCGGCCTCGACACTCCCCTATCGAGGCCGACCATGCGCATCCTGACGACCGCCCTGAAGACGACCGTCCTGGCGACCGCCCCGCTCCTGATCCTGGCCTCGACGGCCCAGGCGCAGGACATGCCCGGCCGCTGGAGCTTCAGCGCCGGCGCCGCCAGCGACAACCGCTCCAAGGACGCCTCCAAGTCGGATGGCGATCCCTTCGTCTGGGGCGCGGCGGAATGGGAAAGCGACAGCGGCCTCTTCTACGTCAGCCCCGCCGCCGAAACGATCAAGAGCGGCGGCGCGGAGCTGGAGGTCGAACTGGCCGGCGGCGTGCGTCCCCAATGGGCGGGCTTCGACTTCGACCTGAACGTCGCGCACAAGTGGCGCGTGGACGCCAACCCCGACTATGACGCCAACGCCTGGGAGTTCACGGCCGACATGAAGCGGTCGATCGGCCCGGCCAGCGCGCGCCTGCGGCTGCAGCACTCGCCCGACGGCGCCGGTTCGGTGAAATCCTGGACCTGGGTCGCGGTGCGCGGCGGCTGGGACTTCACCGACAAGCTGAACGTCTCGGCCGAGATCGGCCGCCGCGAGCAGGACAACAGCGTCGACTACACCGGCTACAACATCGGCGCATCCTACGCCCTGACCCGCAATCTGGAGGCTGATCTGCGCTGGCACGGCACCAACGCCAAGGTTCCTGGCGAACAGTACGCCGACGCCCTTGTCGCCGGGATCAGCGTTTCCTTCTGATCCGGGTGCGGCGCGTTTCGGGCGCCCGGTTTCACCTTTGGCCCGAAAGGGCCTAGGCTGCGGTCATGACTTTTCGACCGACGACCTTGGAACGTGCGTATCAACTGGCCGAAAGCGGCGGCTGCCGGACGGTGGGCGACGTCAAGCAGGCCTTGAAGATAGAGGGCTATGAGCGGATTCAGGATGCGCTCTACGGCTCGACCATCACCTCGGCCCTGCGCAAGCTGTGTCAGGAGAACTGGGTCTCGCCGCCGGAAACGGCCGAGCCCTGACGCCCGGCTCTTGCATTAGGACACCGGAGCGTCCACCTTAGAGGGGTCGATCTCTCTGCGTCACGCTCTGCCTTCTGCCCCGCGCACCGAGGTCTAAGCCGATCCATACAGACCCGACAGGTCTTCAGGGACGTTCTCTGAGGCCAACTTCTAGCGGAGGTCCTGAAAATGGCTACCGGCACTGTTAAATGGTTCAACTCCACCAAGGGCTACGGCTTCATCCAGCCGGATGACGGCGGCAAGGACGTCTTCGTCCACATCTCGGCTGTCGAGCAAGCCGGCCTGCGCGGCCTGGATGAAAACCAAAAGGTTTCCTACGAAATCGAGCGCGACCGTCGCTCGGGCAAGGAATCGGCTGGTCAACTGAAGACCGAAGGCTGATCCGGCTCCATCGCCGACCGCGTCAGCAATGACGGGCCGACGATGACAGGATTTAAAGCGCGCAGGGGTCGCCCTCTGCGCGCTTTTCTTTTGCGTCCTAGGCCGCCAGCGAAGGCGGCCGCAGCTGGACGAAGTCCGCCCCGCTGGGCGACTGGAACAGGCGCAGGTCAAACTCGGGCAGGATCGCCAGCAGGTGGTCGAAGATGTCCGCCTGGATCGCCTCATACTCGGCCCAGGCCACGGTGGCGGTGAAGGCGTAGATCTCCAGCGGCAGCCCTGTCTCCGTCGGCTGCATCTGGCGCACCAGCAGCGTCATGTCCTGACGGATGCGCGGATGGTTCTCCAGATAGTTCTGCACATAGGCGCGGAAGGCGCCGATGTTGGTCGAGCGCCGCATATTGACCGGATCGCGCCCGGCCTCGACCAGCTTGGCGTTCCAGTCGGCCATCTCGGCGCTCTTGTCGGCCAGGTAGTCGTCGATCAGCAGAAAGCGCCGCATCCTTTCGCGCTCGGCGTCGGTCAGGAAGCGCGCGCTGGTCTGGTCGATCAACAGGGACCGCTTGATGCGGCGCCCGCCGCTGTCCTGCATCCCACGCCAGTTGCGGTAGGATTCGCTGATCAGTCGCCACGTCGGGATGGTGGTGATGGTCTTGTCCCAGTTCTGGACCTTCACCGTGTGCAGGGCGATGTCGATGACGTCGCCGTCGGCGTTGACCTGGGGCATCTCGATCCAGTCGCCGACGCGCAGCATGTCGTTGGAGTTCAGTTGAACCGACGCCACCAGCGACAGGATGGTGTCCTTGAACACCAGCATCAGCACAGCCGCCAGCGCGCCCAGGCCCGACAGCAACAGCAAGGGCGAACGATCGATCAGGGCCGCGATCACCAGAATGGTGGCGATGGCGTAGATGACGATCTTCAGAACCTGCAGATAGCCCTTGATGCTGCGGCGATGCGCGCGCGGCGAGCGGGCGTAGAGGGCGTTGGCCATGTCCAGGCCGGCGCCTATGCCGATAGCCACGGCCACGATCATGAAGGCCCCGGCCACGTTTTGGATCAGGGTGACGAAGCCGGGCGCCAGATGCGGCACGCCGCCTATGCCCTGATGGATGATGACGGCCGGAACGACGCGGGTGAAGCTGCGCACCACCGGCCGAAGCAGGACGTCAAGATCATGTACGGCTCGGCCGACCACTCTCAGGATCAACCGGGTCAGGATGCGGCGGACCACAAAGTCCGCAATAAAGGCGACTAGGGCGAGAAGACAGAGCCCGATCAGCATCTCCGCGATCGGGAACTCCGCCAGGCGATCACGCATGGCGATGAAATCAAACATGGGCCCAGCCTAGGCAGGCCCGCCGGGGATTTGAACCCCGGCGCCTCAATCAGCCTCAGCCGATGGCCTGATCCAGATCGGCGATCAGGTCGTCGATGTCCTCGACCCCGACCGACAGGCGGATCAGATTGTCGGTGACGCCCCCCGCCTCACGCACCTCTTTGGGCACGGATGCGTGGGTCATGATGGCCGGGTGGTTCACCAGGCTCTCCACGCCGCCCAGCGACTCCGCCAGGGTGAAGACCTGCACCCGCTCAAGCACCCGCTTGGTGCGCTCCAGATCGCCGTCGATCAGCGCCGTGACCATGCCGCCGAAGCGGTCGTTCATCTGGCGCGCGGCCAGCTCGTGCTGCGGGTGGCTGACCAGGCCCGGATAGATGACCTTGGCCACGCCAGAACGATCTTCCAGCCAGCGCGCGACGGCCAGGGCGTTCTCATTGTGCGCCTTCATGCGCAGGCCCAGGGTCTTCAGCCCCCGGTTGGCCAGGAAGGCGTCGAACGGCCCCATGACGCCGCCGATCGAGTTCTGCAGGAACTTCAGCTGGGCCGCCATCTCAGCGTCCTTGGCGACCAGAACCCCGCCAACGATGTCGGAGTGGCCGTTCAGGTACTTGGTAGCCGAGTGCATGACCACGTCGGCGCCCAGGGCCAGCGGCTGCTGGCTCCACGGGGTAGCGAAGGTGTTGTCGACCACCAGGATCAGCTTGTGCGCCTTGGCGATCCTCGACAGGGCCTCGATGTCGGCCAGCTTCATCAGCGGATTGGTCGGCGTCTCGACCCACAGCATCCGCGTCTTGTCGGTGATCGCCGCCTCGACCGCCGCCAGGTCGGTCAGGTCGATGTAGCTGAAATCCAGCCCCATCGAGCGACGGCGCACCCGTTCGAACAGCCGCCACGAACCGCCGTACAGGTCGTCGCCAGTGATGATGTGCGAGCCGGCGTCCAGCAGTTCCAGCGCCGTCGAGGTCGCCGCCATGCCCGAGCCGAAGCCGAAGGCCTGAACCCCGCCCTCCAGATCGGCGATGCAGGCCTCGAACGCCTCGCGGGTCGGGTTCTTGCCGCGGGCATACTCATAGCCCTTGTTCACGCCGGGGCTTTCCTGGGCGTAGGTCGAGGTGGCGTAGATCGGCGTCATCACCGCGCCCGTCGTCGGGTCCGGCTGCTGGCCCGCATGGATGGCGCGGGTCGAAAAGCCCTGGCGGTTCTTCAGTTCAGACATGGGCTTACCGGTTCAGGCTGAGGTGGTTGATCAGGTCGGTGCGGGTGATCAGGCCGACGAAGGTCTCGCCGTCCAGCACGATGGCTACGCGGTCGCGATCAAAGACCGGGATCAGGGCGTCCAGCGATTCCGTCACCTGAAGCGTGTCCAGATCGCGCGTCATGGCCGAGGCGACCGGCTTGGCGAAGCGCTCCTTCCGCGTGATCTCGTCGGTGTTCATGATGTGGACGATGTCGCTTTCGTCCAGAATGCCGACCAGGCGGCCGTCCTGGATGACCGGCAGTTGCGACAAGCCGTCGCCGCGCATCCGCTTGAACGCGGTGTCCAAGGTGTCCTCCGGCCCGATCACCACCACGTCGCCGGCGGCGTATTTGCGGTTGATCAGGTCCGACAGGTCGCCGTGCAGTTCGCGCTCGGCCAGGCCCTGATCGGCCAGCCAGGCGTCGTTATAGACCTTGGACAGGTATTTGGCGCCGGTGTCGCAGACGAAGGTCACCACCCGTTTCGGCTCGGTCTGCTCGCGGCACCAGCGCAGGGCCGTGGCGATCAGGGTGCCCGAGGACGACCCCGCCAGGATGCCTTCCTTCAGCAGCAGTTCGCGCACCGTGGCGATCGCCTCGGCGTCGGGGATGGAATAGGCGACGTCGATCAGATCGGGATCGGTCGTCTCGGGCATGAAGTTCTGGCCGATGCCTTCGACGGTATAGCTGCCGTCTGGCCCGGCCACGCCCTCGTTGATCAGGCCCGCCAGCGCCGAGCCGACCGGATCGGCCAGAATGATCTTGGCCTTCGAGCCTTGCGCCTTGAAGTAGCGCGCATTGCCCGTGATCGTCCCGCCCGAGCCGATGCCGGCGACGAAGGCGTCGATGTCGCCGTCCATCTGCTCGAAGATTTCCGGGCCGGTCGTCTTGAAGTGGGCCTCGGAGTTGGCGTCATTGGCGAACTGGTTGACGAAATAGCCGCCCGGAATCTGCTGGGCCAGGCGCTCGGCCATGTCGGTGTAGTACTCCGGGTGACCGTGCGGCACGTCCGAGCGGGTCAGGCGCACGTCGGCGCCCATGGCGCGCAGGTGCTGGATCTTCTCCTTCGACATCTTGTCGGGGATGACCAGCAGGACATTGTAGCCCTTCTGCTTCCCGACCAGGGTCAGGGCCAGGCCGGTGTTGCCCGCCGTCGCCTCGACGATGGTGCCGCCGGGCTTCAGCCAGCCCTGCTTTTCCGCCGCCTCGATCATCGACAGGGCGATGCGGTCCTTGATGGAGCCGCCGGGGTTCTGGCTCTCCAGCTTCAGGAACAGGCGGCAGGGGCCGGTGTCGATCCGCGTCACCTCGACCATCGGCGTCTTGCCGATCAGGTCCAGCAGGGTCTTCGCCGGACGGCTGAGAACAGGGGTGTCGGTCATCGACATGAATGCAGGCTCCGTTGCACGGGTTTCAGGTGGAAGCTGGGCGTCGCGACCCTCGCGGTCAACTCATGCAAGTTTTCACCCTTTCGCCGCGAAGCGCGTTAGAAAGGGCGCAATGGTCAAGACACCGAAACGCCCCGTCGCGGGCCTGCCCGACAAAGAATCCCTCGTCGCCTTCCTGCGCGAGGCCGGAGAAGCCGAAAAGGCCGACATCGCCCGCGCCTTCGGCCTGAAAGGCGCCGAGCGCCGCGCCCTGCGCGACATGCTGAAGGAGCTTGAGGCCGAGGGCCGCCTGGGCAAGCGCGGCCGCAAGGGCTTTTCCGAAGCCGGCGCCCTGCCCCCCGTCGGGGTGGTCGATGTCGTGGATCGCGACGCCGACGGCGAGTTGTACGTCGAACTGGTCAAGAGCAGCGAGGACGCGCCGCGCGCCGTCCTGATGCCCGACCGCGAGGGGCGCGGCCCGGTGCCCGGCATGGGCGACCGCTTGCTGGTCAAGTTCAGCCGGGGCGTCGAAGGCTGGGAGGCGCGCCTGGTCAAGCGGCTGGACGCCGGAACCAACCGCGTGCTGGGCGTCATTCGAAAATCAGCGCGCGAGACGCGGGTTGAGCCGGTCGACAAGCGCTCCAAGGACGTGCTGCTGGTGCCCGCCGCCCAGGCGACGGACCTGCGCGACGGCGACCTGGTGCTGGCCGCCATCGAGAAGGGCGAGCATCGCTATGGCCCCAAGCGCGGCAAGATTCTCGAGAACATCGGGCGCGAGGACGACCCGCGCGCCGCCTCCATCATCGCCATCCACGCCCATGGGGTGCCGACCGGCTTCTCCGAGGCCGTCGAGCGCGAGGCCGAGGATCAGGCCGTCCCGACACTGAAGGGGCGCGAAGACCTGCGCCACGTCCCCTTCATCACCATCGACCCGGCCGACGCGCGCGACCACGACGACGCCGTCTATGCCGAGCGCGACGAAGACCCGGCTAATGCGGGCGGCTGGATCGTCTGGGTCGCCATCGCCGATGTCGCCGCCTATGTGCGCCCGAACACGGCGCTGGACCGCGAGGCGCGGGCCAAGGGCAACTCGACCTACTTCCCCGACCGGGTCGAGCCGATGCTGCCCGAGGTGCTGTCCAACGGCCTGTGCAGCCTGAAGCAGGGCGAGAACCGCGCCTGCATGGCCGTGCGCATGGTCTTCGACAAGGACGGCCGAAAGACCGGACACAAGTTCACGCGCGGGCTGATGCGCAGCCACGCCAAGCTGTCCTACGAGCAGGCGCAATCGGCCATCGACGGGCTGCTGGACGACGCCACCGGGCCGATCATGGAGGCGATCCTCTATCCGCTGTGGAACGCCTATCGCACCATGTTGAAGGGCCGCGAGCGCCGCAGCCCCCTGGCCATCGAAAGCCCCGAGCGCCGCATCATCATGTCGCCCGACGGCGGCATCGCCGGCATCGAGCCGCGCAAGTCGTTGGAGGCCCACCGCCTGATCGAAGAGATGATGATCCAGGCCAATGTCTGCGCCGCCGAGACGCTGGAGAAGACGCGCACCCCGCTGATCTATCGCGTCCACGACACGCCCAGTCAGGAGAAGATCTTCAACCTGGCCGACTTCCTGCACACCATCGGCAAGCCCTGGAACAAGGGCGAGACGCCCAACACCAAGCGCTTCAACAAGCTGCTGGAAGAAACCCGCGACACCCCGCACGCCGAGGTCGTCAACGAAGTCGTCCTGCGCACCCAGATGCAGGCCATCTACAGCCCGGACAACGTCGGCCACTTCGGTCTGCACCTGGATCGCTACGCCCACTTCACCTCGCCGATCCGGCGCTATTCGGACCTGATCGTCCACCGGGGGCTGATCCGGGGACTGAAGCTGGGATCAGACGGCCTGACCGACCGCGAGATCGCCGAACTGGGCGGCATCGCCGAGCACGTCACCGAGACCGAGCGTCGCTCCATGGCCGCCGAGCGCGACGCCATGGATCGCTACATCGCCGCCTTCCTTGAGGAGCACGTCGGCGCGACCTTCACCGGCCGCATCACCGGCGTCACCCGCTTCGGCCTGTTCATCCGGCTGGATGAGACGGGCGCCGACGGACTGGTCCCGGTCTCGACGCTAGGCGACGAATATTTCACCCACGACGATCGCGCCCACGCCCTGGTCGGCGAGCGCACCGGCAAGCGGTTCCCGTTGGGCCGCCGCGTCGAGGTGCGGCTGATGGAGGCCACGCCCGTCACCGGCGGTCTGGTGCTGGAGATGCTGTCCGAGCCCGATCCGCGCGATCCCAACGCCCCGGCCCCGCGCTATGGGATGCGCGGACGGGGAGGAGACGGCCCGCCCAAGCGCGGAAAAGGCCGCCCCGGCGGTCCCAAGCCCCGCAACGGCGCCAAGCCCTCCGGCGGCCTGAAAGGCGTCCGAAAGGGCAAGCGGCGGTGAAGCCCCTCCCCTTCGACGCAGCCCAAGACCTCGCCGACGCCCCGCATGTCGGCGGCGCGCAACGTCCCAAGGACGCCGCCACCCTGATCCTGACCCGCGGCGAAAAACGTCCCGAGGTATTGATGGGCCGCCGGGCGCCGGGCCATGTCTTCATGGCGTCGAAGTGGGTGTTTCCGGGCGGCCGTATCGAACGGGCGGACTTCAACGCCGCCGACGACGGCGCCCTGTCGCATGACGCCGCGCGACGATTGCAGGCGGAGATGCCCGCCCGCCGCGCCCGCGCCCTGGCCCTGGCCGCCGTGCGCGAGACCTTTGAGGAAACCGGGCTGATCCTGGGCCGCGCCGCGCCGGCCGCCTCGGTCGCCGGACCGTGGCGGGACTATCGTCAGGCCGGCGCCCTGCCCGATCTGTCGGTCCTGTCATATGTGGCGCGCGCCATCACGCCGCCGGGCCGCACGCGCCGCTTCGACGCCCGCTTCTTCATGGCCCCGGTCGAGGCCCTGCGCGATCCCGACCGCATCGAAGGCTCAGGCGAACTGGACGAGATCGCCTGGATTCCGCTGGAAGAGGCGCAAGGGCTGGATCTGCCCGCCATCACCCGCTTCGTGCTGGGCGAGGTCGCCGAGCGGCTGGAGACGCCACAGCGCGCCCTGCCCTTCGTGCGCATGGTGCGCGGCCGCCACGTCATCGACCATCAGGACTGACGCAGCGGCCTCGCGTCTTATTCGGCGACCGGCTTGGTCAGGTCGAAATCAACCTGGAAATGGCGGTTCGGTCGGCGCAGTTCATAGGTAAATGTCTTGCCGGGATGGACCTCCATCGCCCAAACGTTGGTCGTCGAGACTGCGGCGTCCTGGGCGTTGAACAGATCGATGGATTCCTGGTCGACCGGGAATTCCTGACGCTCGGCCGTACCTTCGTTCTTCGTATCGCCGCCGTACCAGTGCAGCGGATCCGTCTTGCCGTCCGGCTGGCGGTGATCGTGCTTCAGGCGCAGGCCCGATTCGGTGCGGGTCACGACCCAGGTGCGCGAGCGGTCTTCGCCGACCCAGAAGGGAATGCGAATCTCATCCTTCGAACAGTCCCGCACATGCATCAGCAGGCGCTTGCCGACGAAATCCGAGTCCGCGGCTTCGGTCGTGACGACCTTGCCCTCGAAGCGCTGGCCGCAAAGGGCGGTCAGATTGGCGAAGAAGGCGTCCTGCGCCGTGGCCGGGGCCGCGTCGGGCTTTGCGGCAGGCGTCGCCGGTTCGGACGAGCAGGCGGACAGCGTCAATCCGGCCGCAATGGCGACGGCGGACAGGGCGTGGGCGGGCTTGAAGTGGGGCGTTTTCATGTCGAAACACTAACGCTTCTGCGGCGCCGCTCAACGCGACATCGAAACCGTTGACTTTGAGCCCGTCCTGAGTATGTTCCGCGCCTCTTATTTCAAGCGGCTTTCGCCGTCGCAGAGGTAATTCCGATGGCCAAACCGGCTTCCATCAAGATCCGTCTGAACTCCACCGCTGACACCGGCTTCTTCTACGTCACCAAGAAGAACGCCCGTACGATGACCGAGAAAATGGTCGTCAAGAAGTACGACCCGGTCGTCCGCAAGCACGTCGAGTTCAAGGAAGGCAAGATCAAGTAAGGGCTTAGCCCTCCGCTTGAATCTGCAAGAATCGAAACGCCCGGTCGCAGGACCGGGCGTTTTTCGTTGTCCGCCATGCGACCACAGGCGCGTCAGGCGGCGCGGGCCACCACCCGATTACGGCCGGCCTTCTTGGCCTCATAGACGCCTTCGTCGGCGCGCTTCAGCAGGGAGGCCGGCGTGTCATCCGCTCCCCTGGTCGCCGCCACGCCGACCGAAACGGTGATGCTCAACGGCTCGCCGCCCAGGATGCGGAAGGGCGAGGCGCCGACGTCGCGGCGGATTCGCTCGGCGATGCGATGGGCGTCCTCCAGCGTCGTGCCGGGCATGACCACGACGAACTCCTCGCCGCCGAACCGGCACGGCAGATCCACGGCCCGCACATTGGTCGCCAGCCTCACGGAAAACTCGCGCAGCACCTCATCGCCCGCGTCGTGGCCCAGGCTGTCGTTGACCGCCTTGAAGTGGTCGATGTCCAGCACCAGCACCGCCACCGGGTCGCCGCCGCGATTGGCGCGCGCCACCAGGGCGTCCAACTGGCCGTTCATGTAGCGCCGGTTGTGCAGGCCGGTCAGGGGGTCTGTGACCGCCATCTCCAGATTGTGGTCCAGCTTCTCGCGCAGGAAGTCGCCGTAACGCTTGCGGCGCACCTGGGTCCGCACCCGCGCCGCCAGTTCCTCGGGATCGATGGGACGGATCAGGAGGTCGTGCGCGCCCAGCTCCAGCGCCTTGAGCAGGCGCGGCCGGTCCTGGGTGTCCACCACGGCCAGGATAGGCAGACGCCGCGTCGGCTCCTTGGAGCGAAGCTGGGCGATCAGCCGCAGGCCGTCGAACCGTTCGGACGTGATGTTCACGATCACCAGATCGACCGGACCCCGCGCCGTCTCCAGCCCCGCCTCGGCCGAGGGTTCGATCAGGGGGCGGTGCTCTCGCGACAGCTCCTGCGCCATCACCTGGGCCTGAAGCGTGTTGTCGTCGACGATCAGCACGCGCCCGCCAGACCCCTTGAGACGCGCCACGCCGCCGGTGTCGACGCCGACCCGGCGCCCGCTTTCCTCGCGCTCGCGCAGTTCGTCCATGACCATCTTCAGCCGGGTAAGGCTGCGGACCCGCGCCATCAGGATCACATCGTCCAGCGGCTTGGACAGGAAGTCGTCGGCCCCGGCCTCCAGGCCCTTGATCCGATCATGCCGTCCGTCCAGCGCCGTCACCAGCACCACCGGGATATGGCGCGTGTCCGCCGCCGCCTTGATCCGGCGACAGGTCTCGAAGCCGTCCATCCCCGGCATCATTACGTCCAGCAGAATCAGGTCCGGCTGTTCGGCGCCGGCCAGGGCGATGGCGGTCGCGCCGTCATGGCAGGTGAGCACGTCGTAGTATTCGAGGGTCAGCTTGGCTTCGAGCAGCCGGACGTTCGCCTCGACGTCGTCGACCACCAGGATTCGCGCACTCATGCCGCCCCCTGCCCCAGGTGCCTGCGCACTGTCTCCAGGAAGGAAATGACCGAGATCGGCTTGGAGATGTAGGCTTCACAGCCCCCCTGGCGAATCCGTTCTTCATCACCCTTCATGGCGAAGGCTGTAACGGCGATGACGGGGATATGGTTCAGCTCTTCGTCGTCCTTGAGCCATTTGGTGACTTCAAGGCCCGAGATTTCCGGCAACTGGATATCCATAAGGATCAGATCGGGGCGGTGCTCGCGCGCAATCGCCAGCGCCTGCAGCCCTTCGCGGGTCTGCAGCACTTCATACCCCTGGGAATCGAGCAGATCATGAAAAAGCTTCATGTTCAGCTCATTATCCTCGACGATGAGGACTTTCTTGGACATCCGCCACCCGGCTGTTGCGCCTCTTGTTCATCCGCTTTTGCGGTGGGCTGTTGCGCCTTCTTGGATGCACTGTGACCGCAGCAGTCTTAAGTTGACGTGAAGCCGAGACAAACGGAGTTCTTGCTTGGCCATCACGGCCCTCTGTCGCGACTGCCTGTGGACCGGCGACCGCAAGGTCGCGCGGTGTCCGTCGTGCGCCTCGCGCCGGGTCATCGCCCATGATGAGCTGAGCGATCTGCACATCGCCCACCTGGACTGCGACGCCTTCTACGCCTCGGTCGAGAAACGCGATCGACCGGAACTGCGCGACAGGCCGGTCATCGTCGGCGGCGGCAAGCGCGGGGTGGTCTCCACCGCCTGCTATGTGGCGCGGCTGTATGGCGTCGGCTCCGCCATGCCGATGTTCAAGGCGCTGAAGGCCTGCCCCGACGCCGTGGTCATCAAGCCGGACTTCCGCAAATATGTGGCCGAGAGCGAGCGCATCTTCGGCGCCGTTCACCGCCTGACGCCGCTGGTTCAGACCCTGTCGCTGGACGAAGCCTGGATCGACCTGAAGGGCACCGAGCGGCTGAACGGCGGTTCGCCCGCCTTCCAATTGGCGCGTCTGCAGAAATGGATCGAGGATGAGACGGGGCTCAGCGTCTCCATCGGCCTGGCGCCCAACCGCTTCCTCGCCAAGATCGCGTCGGAGCTGGACAAGCCCCGCGGCTTCTCCGTCATCGGCGCGGCCGAGGCGCAAGGGCTGCTGGCGCCGCGCCCCGTGACCACCCTGCCCGGCGTCGGGCCGGTGTTCGGCCGCACCCTGCGCTCGGACGGTTTCGCAACGATCGGCGATCTGGCCGCCGCTGAGGTCAAGGATCTGGTCCGGCGCTATGGCGAGACGGGCCTGCGCCTGCATGACCTCAGCCACGCGCGCGACAGCCGCCCGGTGAACCCCGACCACGACCGTCGCGGCATGAGCGCCGAGACCACCTTCAACGACGACCTGACCACCGCCGAAGCGCTGGAGGCCGAGCTGTGGCCCCTGTGCGAGAAGCTGGCTTCCAAGGCCCGGCGCGACGGCGTGGCCAGCCGGGTCGTGGTGCTGAAGCTGCGCAAGACGGACTTCAAGATCGTCACCCGCCGCGTCACCCTGGCCGATCCGGTGCAGACGGCGCGCGCCCTATTCGCCGCCGGACGCGACCTGCTGAAGCCGGAACTAGGCGTGCCCTATCGGCTGATCGGCATCGGCATGGCCGACATCGCCGATGCTCAAGATGCCCCCGCCGGCCTGTTCGCCACGGCCGAGACGCGCGCCCTGAAAACCGAGACCGCCATCGACGCCCTGCGCGACAAGTTCGGGGCCGCCGCCGTGGTGGCCGGACGCGCGTTGAAGCGACCAAATGAACGCCCCGGATGACGCGGCCGCCGCGCCGCGCTAAACCCCCTCCACACTTTCATACGGAGTCGCCCCATGAGCATTCACGCCCGCATCGCTGAACTCGGCATCACCCTGCCCGAGCCCGCCAAGCCGGTCGCCAGCTATGTCTCCTACGTCCGCTCGGGCGAGCAGATCTTCATCTCAGGCCAGCTGTCGAACGACGCCAACGGCGGCATCAAGGGCACCGTCGGCGTGGACGTGACCCCGGAGCAGGCCGCCGAGGCCGCCCGCCTGTGCGGCATCAACCTGCTGGCCCAGATCAACGCCGCCGTCGACGGCGACCTGGATCGCGTGGTCCGCATCGTCAAGCTGGGCGGCTTCGTCCAGGCCGGGCCGGACTTCGAAGCCATCCCCGGCGTCATCAACGGCTGCTCGGACCTGATGGTCCAGGTCTTCGGCGACGCGGGCAAGCACTCGCGCTCGGCCGTCGGCGTCTACAAGCTGCCGCTCGGCTTCGCCGTCGAAGTGGACGCCGTCATCGAGGTGAAGTGAGCTTCACCCTTCAGGTCAACGACTGCATCGCCGCCATAGGCCGGGACGCATGGGACGCCTGTGCGGCCCCCAGCGGCGATCCCTTCGTCTCCTACGACTTCCTTGACGCCTGCGAGGCGTCCGGCAGCGCCGTCCCGTCCGAGGGCTGGGCGGCGCGCCATCTGTCCCTGCATGATGAAGACGGCGCCGTTATCGGCGTCATGCCCCTTTATCTGAAGGGCCACAGTCAGGGCGAATACGTCTTCGACCACAGCTGGGCCGACGCTTATCAGCGCGCCGGCGGGCGTTACTATCCCAAGCTGCTGGGCGCCGTGCCCTTCACCCCCGCGAGCGGCCCGCGCTTCCTGAACGCGCCGGGAACCGACGCCGCCGCGGCGCGCGAGGCCCTGTTGCAAGGCGCGCTGACGCTGACCCAGCGACTGGGCGTCTCGTCCCTGCACGTCAACTTCCCGCTTGAGGCCGAATGGCGCGCCATGATCGAGGCGGGCCTGCTGCCGCGCCGGGACATCCAGTTCATCTGGCGCAACGACGGCTATCGGAGCTTCGACAACTTCCTGGCCGCCCTGTCGTCCAACCGGCGCAAGACCATCCGGCGCGAGCGGCGCGAGGCGCAGGCCGGTCTCGACATCCGCATCCTGACCGGAGCGGAGATCACCCAGGCGCACTGGGACGCCTTCTTCGCCTTCTACATGGACACCGGCGACCGCAAATGGGGCCGGCCCTATCTGACGCGCGACTTCTTCGCCCGCGTCGGAGCCGGCATGGCCGACCGCATCGCCCTGGTCATGGCGTTCGAGAGCGAGACGCCGGTGGCCGGGGCGCTGAATTTCATCGGACGTGAGGCGCTGTATGGCCGCCAGTGGGGGACGCTGGTCGACCGGCCCTTCCTGCATTTCGAGCTGTGCTATTATCAGGCCATCGACTTCGCCATCGCGCGCGGCCTGTCGCGGGTCGAGGCGGGCGCGCAAGGGGATCACAAGATCGCGCGCGGCTACCTGCCCTCCCCCGTCTATTCGGCCCATTTCATCGCCGATCCCGCTCTGCGCGATCCAGTCGCCCGCTATCTGGAGCAGGAACGCCCGGCGGTGGAGGCGGAGATGCACGTCATGGCGGCGGAGCTGTCGCCCTACCGTCAGGGCTGACCCCTGACATTTCGTCGCGAACGGCAGAACATCAGGAACCGTCGCCGTCCAGATGCGCTTTTTCCCGGAGTCTCCTCCTCACTCGCATCAGGAATTGATCATGACTGACCAACGCATCGAAGGCGCCGTGACCGAAGCGGGCGGCAAGCTGCAGAACGGCCTGGGCCGCCTGACCGGCGACAGCAAGCTTCAGGTCGAAGGCAAGCTGAACGAATTCAAGGGCAAGGCGCAGAACGCCTATGGCCGCGTCATCGACGGCCTGGACGGCATGGTGGACAAGGCCCCCGCCGACCTGCGCGATCCCGCCCGCAAGGGTCTGGATTTCGCCCGCCGCAAACCCTTGCTGACCACCGGCATCATCGCCGGCGCGGCGGTTCTGCTTGGCGCCTTGGGCCGCAAACGCTGATTAAGGCCTTCTCCCCTTGTGGGAGAAGGCGGCACGCGAAGCGAGACGGATGAGGGGTTGCGGGACGACAAATCCCGCAACCCCTTTTTCACGTCGCAAGACCCCTCATCCGCCCTGACGGGCCGCCTCCTCCCACAAGGGGAGAAGGATGAAAAAGGCCCGGACGGCGACGTCCGGGCCTTTCTCTTTGAGCCTGAGCGAAATCAGGCCGTTTCTTCTTCCTCTTCCTTCACCGCCGCGCCCTTGGTCGGGGTGATGTCGAAGGCGATCTTGCCGTCCTTCAACTCGACCTTGACGTGGCCGCCACGGGTCAGGCGGCCGAACAGGATGTCGTCGGCCAGCGGCTTCTTGATGTGCTCTTGGATGACGCGGGCCAGGGGCCGTGCGCCATACAGTTCGTCGAAGCCGTTCTTGGCCAGCCAGTCGGTCGCTTCATCGGTCAGTTCGATGGTGATGTTGCGGTCCGCCAACTGGGCTTCCAGCTGCAGCACGAACTTGGTCACGACCGAGCGGATCGTCTCGGCGCCCAGCGGCTTGAAGGCCACGATGGCGTCCAGACGGTTGCGGAACTCCGGCGCGAACAGGCGCTGGATGGCCTTGTCGTCCTCGCCCTCGACCTTGCCCCGGCCGAAGCCGATGGAGGCGCGGGCGTTGTCGGCGGCGCCGGCGTTGGTGGTCATGATCAGGATGACGTTCCTGAAATCGACCTTCTTGCCGACGGCGTCGGTCAACGTCCCGTTGTCCATCACCTGCAGCAGGATGTTGTAGACGTCGGGGTGAGCCTTCTCGATCTCGTCCAGCAGGACCACCGAGTGCGGATGCTGATCGACGGCGTCGGTCAGCAGACCGCCCTGGTCATGGCCGACATAGCCCGGAGGCGCGCCGATCAGACGGCTGACCGTATGGCGCTCCATGTATTCGGACATGTCAAAGCGCTGCATCTCGATGCCCAGGGTGGAGGCGAGTTGCTTGGCCACCTCGGTCTTGCCGACGCCGGTGGGTCCGCTGAACAGGAAGGCGCCGATCGGCTTGTTCGGGTCGCGCAGACCCGCCCGCGCCAACTTCATCGCCGCCGAGACCTGGTCGATGGCCTGTTCCTGACCGAAGACGACGCGCTTCAGATCGGTCTCCAGCTCGCGCAGGGATTCCGTGTCCGACTTCGACACCGACTTGGGCGGGATGCGGGCCATCTTGGCGATGACGGCCTCGACCTCCTTCTGGCCGATGACCTTCTTGCGCTTGGATTCCGGCAGCAGCATCTGCGACGCCCCCGCCTCGTCGATCACGTCGATCGCCTTGTCCGGCAGCTTGCGGTCGGTGATGTAGCGCGCCGACAGATCGACCGCCGTGCGGATGGCCGAGTCCGTGTAGCGCAGCTTGTGGTGCGTCTCATAAGTCGTCTTCAGACCTTTGAGGATCTTCACCGTGTCCTCGATCGTCGGCTCATTGACGTCGATCTTCTGGAAGCGACGCACCAGGGCGCGATCCTTCTCGAAGTGCTGGCGATACTCCTTATAGGTGGTCGAACCCATGCAGCGCAGGCTGCCCGAGGCCAGCGCCGGCTTCAGCAGGTTCGAAGCGTCCATCGCCCCGCCGCTGGTCGCGCCCGCGCCGATCACGGTGTGGATCTCGTCGATAAAAAGAACCGCGTTCTCGTGGCTCTCCAACTCCTTGACGACCTGCTTCAGCCTCTCCTCGAAGTCGCCGCGATAGCGGGTGCCCGCCAGCAGCGAACCCATGTCGAGGCTATAGATCGTCGCGTCCTTCAGGACTTCCGGCACCTCGCCGTTGACGATCTTGCGGGCCAGACCTTCGGCGATAGCCGTCTTGCCGACGCCGGGATCGCCGACCAGCAGGGGGTTGTTCTTGGTGCGGCGGCACAGGATCTGGATCGAGCGCTCCACCTCGGCCTGACGCCCGATCAGGGGGTCGATCTTGCCGTTGCGGGCTTTCTCGTTCAGGTCGATGCAATAGGCTTCCAGCGCCTCGCCGCCCTGTTTGACGACCGAGCCGTCCTCGGCCTCTTCGGGGCTGGCGCCGCGCACCGAGCGGGCTTCGGCCGCCCCGGCCTTCTTGGCGATGCCGTGGGCGATGAAGTTGACCGCGTCGTAGCGCGTCATGTCCTGCTCCTGCAGGAAATAGGCGGCGTGGCTTTCGCGCTCGGAGAAGATGGCGACCAGGACGTTGGCGCCGGTCACTTCCTCGCGGCCGGACGACTGGACATGGATGACCGCGCGCTGGATCACGCGCTGGAAGCCCGCCGTGGGCTTGGCGTCGTCGCCGTCGGCCGTGGCCAGGGCGGCCAGGTCCGTGTCGACATAGGAGCCGAGCGCAGCCTTCAGCGCGCCCAGATCGACGTTGCAGGCCGTCATCACGGCCGAGGCGTCCGGATCGTCGATCAGGGCCAGCAGCAGGTGTTCGAGCGTGGCGTATTCATGCCGACGCTCGTTGGCGTAGTGGACCGCGCGGTGCAGGGTCTCTTCGAGAGGACGGGAAAACGAAGGCATGGCAGGTTCCTCTCAGTCCTTTTCCATCGTGCATTGCAGGGGGTGCTGGTGGCGTCGCGCCGTCTCGACCACCTGGGCGACCTTGGTTTCGGCCACTTCGTAGGTGAAGACGCCGCAGACCCCGACGCCATGCTGGTGCACGTGCAGCATGATGCGGGTCGCGTCCTCGCGGCTCTTCTGGAAGAACCGCTCCAGCACGTAGATGACGAACTCCATGGGGGTGTAGTCGTCATTCAGGATCAGCACCCGATAGAGCGAGGGCCGCTGAAGTTTCGGCTTTGTCTCGGTGACGACGGCGGCGCCTGCGCCTCCGCCTTGCTCACCTGGCCGTCTGTTAGGCATTCGTGGTCCGTAATCGGGGAGTGTCAAAAGATCAGATAGGGAATGATGGCCTGATTTGTAGATGCGTCCAGTCACAGCCTGCGTGACCCCGGTCGCCTGACCAAAGATTCACGGGACATCTCGGCTCAGGAACCGCACCAATGCGCTTCCGTTCCCTGCCCTGGACCGCCGCCATGCCCCTGATCGCCGGACTGTTCGTCGCCCTGACGCTGGCCCAGACGCCCGCCGCCCCTCACGATGACGCCGCCCTCGCCCCCATCATCGCTGAACGGGACGCGGCCCTGTTTTCGGTTATGTTCGACCGATGCGATCCTGAGGCCCTGGCCGATCTGGTGACGGACGATCTGGAATTTTATCACGACCGGGGCGGACTGACAGCGACGCGGGCGCGCTTCATCGCCGACTATCGCCAAGGCTGCGCGGCGCGGACCGCCCCTGACGCCTGGCGCTCACGGCGTGAACTCGTGCCCGGCACGATGCGGGTCTACGCCATCCCCGGCGTCGGCACCGTCGAAGAAGGCAGCCACCTGTTCTACGAACGGCAGGGCGACGGGCCGGAAACACTGGTCGGGCGCGCCCGCTTCTCCGTCCTGTGGCGGCTGGAGCCTGACGGGCGCTGGCGGCTGGCCCGCGCCTTCAGCATCGACCACGCGTCCATGAGCGCCGAAGCGAAGCCATGAAAAAGGCCCCGGCGTCTCCGCCGGGGCCTCGTTCGCATTAAGCGTGCAGTCGCGCCTCTTAACGGGCGGCCTGGAACTGCTCGACGGCGGCCGAAACGCGCTCATTGATCGGCTTGAAGCTGTCCTTGACCGAGGCGGTCATGGTCTCGGTCGCCTTGCCGAACTCGGCCAGATAGGCTTCGGCGGCCGACTTGGCCCAGTTGGTCTGCAGCTCGAACAGTTCCTGCACCGAGCGGGCCTGCGAGAAGGACTGGGCGGCGGCGACGCCGTCTTCCCAGGACTTCTTGCCGTAGGCCACGGCCTGTCGCGACAGGGCCTCGGCGCCCTTCTGGGCGGCGGCGGCGGATTCAACCACGGCTTCCAGGTTCTTCTTGCCGTGGGCGTTCAGCTCGCTCAGCGAGGCGACGGACTTGTCGACGCCTTCGCGGAACGCCTTGGCGCCGGCGGCCTGGATCGATTCAGCCTGGGCCTTGGCCTTGGCGGTGGTTTGTTCGACGGTCTTCTTCACGGTCTCAGCGGCGTCAGCCATGGGGACTCTCCTGAAGCAAAAGGGCTCTGGCGACAGGCGGGCCCATCGCGACAACGGCGATATGGTGCACCTGCGAAGAAACTTCAAGTGAAATTTGTGCGACGCACAATATGATCGCTGATAACCTGCCGCCTGGACGCGGTGACCGATCACAAGTCTGTTGACGCGCCGTTAACCCTCTCGAAACCGGGGAAGCGGATGTTAGCCTTTGTAACGTGCGTGATCGCAGCCGTCTTCGCGCCACAGTGACGAGGCTAGTAGCTTGCCCATGAACGCCCTATTTCGCCGACGTTTCCTGGCCGCCCTGGTCCTGGGCGGAATCGTCCTGACGCCGACGATCGGCGTCGCGCCGCCGGAAGCGCAGTCGTCCGATAGTCGGTATGCGGCCATCGTGGTCGACGCCGCCTCGGGTGAAGTCCTGTTCTCGCGTTTCGCCGACGCGCGACGCTATCCGGCCTCCATCACCAAGGTGATGACCCTGTATCTGGCGTTCGAGGCGCTGGAGTCCGGCAAGGTCAACCTGAACGACACCCTCACTGTCTCGCCGCGCGCGGCGTCGCAGCCGCCGTCCAAGCTGGGCCTGGCCGCCGGTCAGACAATCAGCCTGGACGACGCCATGCGCGCCACGGCCGTCCGCAGCGCCAACGACATGGCCGTGGTCATCGCCGAGCACATCGGCGGCTCGGAAGGCCGATTCACCCAGATGATGACGGAAAAGGCGCGCGAACTGGGGATGGAGCAGACCCGCTTCACCACCGCCAACGGCCTGCCCGACACGCGCCAGGCGACCACGGCCCGCGACCTGTCGATCCTCAGCCGCGCGGTCATGCGCGACTATCCACAGTACTATCGCTACCTCGGCCTGCACGACTGGTTCTACAAGGGCCGCGACTACCGCAACACCAACGGCCTGCTGGCCACCGGGCGCGGCTATGACGGCATCAAGACCGGCTTCACCAACGCCTCGGGCTACAACCTTGCGGCCTCCTCGGTGCGCGACGGCAAGCGGATCATCACCATCGTCATGGGCGGCCGCTCGACCAAGAGCCGCAACGACCACGTCGCCGAACTGATGGACACCGGCTTCGAGGTTCAGCGTCGCCGCGGCCAGGGCGAGCGCATCCAACTGGCCCAGGCTTTCTTCGAACAGCGCGGCTTTGGGATCAGCGCCGATCCCTCGCCGCCCATCGCCTACGCCTCCCTGTCGGATGAGGACGGCGAAGGTGTCGGCTCCTCGACCGAGGTGGCCTATGTCGCCGGTCCGCCGCC
>NZ_DLNP01000022.1:91181-91347 GCF_002478355.1 Brevundimonas sp. UBA7507
CCTATGTCGCCGGTCCGCCGCCGCGCAACCTGCCGACGGAGGTGACGCCGCCGCCGTCGGCGCGTCGCGCCGAGAACCGCCCGCCCGAAAGCCTGACCGCCGCGCTGAACGGCGGTTCGGCCGCCGCGCCGGCGGCGCCGGCGGCGCCGGCCCGCGCGACCCGCAA
>NZ_DLNP01000021.1:0-40059 GCF_002478355.1 Brevundimonas sp. UBA7507
GCGGCGGCGGCGGCGCGGGCGTGACGGCGGCGGGCGCAGGCGGCGCAGGCGCGGCCGGCGTGGTCTGGCTGACGGCGGTGGGGTGAGCGCCATGATCCGACGCCTGCATCGCATCATCGACGCCGAAGACGCCCTGTCGCTCGGCGAACTGGAGCCGTTGCTGGACGAGGAGGCCTGGGCCGCGCCCGATCGCCTCTCGGCCGACGACTGTTTCGACCACCTGGGCGGCGACTGGCGAAGCTCGGCCGCGCCCCATGACCCGGAGGACGGGCGATGACGTCTGAACATCACGATAAACCGGCCGCGCGCCCGCAGGAGCTGGCCGAGGGCCGCTGGCTGTGGCGGCGCCTCTATGTCTATGCCGCCAGCCTGGCGCTGTGGCTGCTGTTGCGGCTGGCGGTGACGCGGGCGGCGGCGAACGACCTGCCGCGCATCGCCGAGGGGCTGATGGGGCTGATGGCCCTGATGCTGCTGCTCTATCTGGTGGCGCCCAGCGCCCAGCAGATCGTCAATCTGGCGCGACTACGCGTGGGCGGGAAGCCATGAGCTTTCGTTTGTCGCAACGCTCGCGCGAGCGGTTGAAGGGCGTCCATCCCGATCTGGTCGCCGTGGTCGAGGCGGCCATCCTGCTGACGCCGGTGGACTTCATGGTCACGGAGGGGCTGCGGACGCCCGCGCGTCAGGCGGAGTTGGTGCGGGCCGGGGCCAGCCGGACGTTGAACTCGCGGCACCTGACCGGCCATGCGGTCGACGTGGCGGCCTGGGTCGACGGCGGGGTGCGCTGGGACTGGCCGCTGTATCCGCGCATCGCCGGGGCGTTCAAGGAAGCGGCGACCGCTGCAGGAAGTCCGCTGATCTGGGGCGGAGACTGGCCGCGCCTGCGCGACGGACCGCATTTCGAACTGGATCGGAGGGCCTATCCATGACGGGCCGCTTCCTGCGGGTTCTGACGCCGCTCGGCTGGTGGGCGGCGATGCTGGCGGTCGGCGTATTGTTGCTGATCGTCGGGCGGGGACTGGGTTTGCGCTGGGATCCGCTGCACCTCCAGGCGCGTCGGCTGGAGGCGGCCCAGCAACGCCTCGATCGGGCGCAGACCGAGGCGTCTGCCCGAAGTCTGGAGGCCGCCGCACGCGCTCGCCAACTCGAGAATCTCGACGCCTTTCACCGCAACGCCCAGGCCGTGACGCGGGCGACCGTCGCGGCTGAAACTCGAGCGAGGACCGCTGATGATGCTGATACGCCCCTGGACCCTGATCGCACTCGGCGTCTGCGCGAGCATGACCGCGAACTGTGCCGCCTCGCGCCCGTCGTCGCCGGTTGCGCCGCCTCGGCTGATCCTGGCTGAGGCGGCGACGCGGCCCTGCGAACTGGCCATGCTGCCCGAGCGTCCGACGGCGGCGGATCTGGAGGCGGCCTATGTGCGGCGCGGCGCGCAGGTGGCGGCGTGCGACGCCGCCCGGCGCCTGGCGGTGGAGACGCTGAAGGCGGAACGCGATTTGATCGACGCCTGGGTGCGGGGGCGAAAGGAAGCTGGGCCGATATTGCCGGGCGACTAGGCAAAAAACGCCGAGCTGCCGGGTGAGTGGGCAGATGTTGCCGAGCTCGGCGACATGGTTTCCAGAATCTAACGCTGAAAAATCAAGGCTGTGCGTTCGAGATGGGGCTGGCGCCGCCTGGCCCGCTCCTTGCGGTCATGGCCTGCGAGCAGAAAGCTCCCGGCAGCCAAAACGGCGTCGGACATCGTCGAAGACAAAGGACAGCCAAAATGGCTAACAGCATCAACACCAATGCTGGCGCTCTCATCGCCCTGCAGAATCTGAACGCGACGAATCGTGACCTGAACGTCGCGCAAAACCGCGTGAACACGGGTCTGAAGGTCTCTACGGCCAAGGACAACGGCGCCATCTTCGCCATCGCCACTTCGCAGCGCGCTGAAATGGGCGCTCTGGACTCGGTGAAGCAGTCCATCCAGCGCGGTCAATCGATCGTCGACGTGGCCCTGGCCGCCGGCGAGACCATCACCAAGGCCCTGGAAGAACAAAAGAGCCTGGCGGTCGCCATCGCCTCTTCGACCGGCGCGGCTCAAACGGCATACCTGGCCGACTACAACGCCCTGGGCGGCGAAATCACCAAGGCCCTGGCCGGCGCGACCTTCGACGGCGTGAACCTGTTCTCCAACACCACGCAGCAGTCGGTTCTGACGAGCACCTCGGGCGCGACCCAGAACATCGGCACGGGCGCGGCGATCACCGTCGCCACCACGGCTACGCTGACGGCTCCGGCCGACGCCACGGCCGCGCAAGCCGCCATCACGGCCGTCGACACCGCCATCAGCGGCTTCACCGCCGAACTCGGCAAGCTGGGCACCCAGTCGAAGTCGATGGAGCGTCAACTGACCTTCGTCAGCAAGATGCAGGACTCGCTTGAAGTCGGCATCGGCAACCTGGTCGACGCGGACCTGGCCAAGGAAAGCGCCCGCCTGACGGCTCTGCAGACCAAGCAGCAGCTGGGCGTGCAGGCGCTGTCGATCGCGAACCAGTCCAGCTCGATCCTGCTGGGCCTGTTCCGCTAACGCTGAAGGCGGCGGTTTAAGCCGCCGCCTGACCACCTCTCGCTACCGAGCAGAATGCTCACCGACGCCAAAACGGCGTCGGCCATCGTCTGAAGACAAAGGACAGCCAAAATGGCTAACAGCATCAACACCAATGCTGGCGCTCTCATCGCCCTGCAGAATCTGAACGCGACGAACCGCGACCTCAACGTCACGCAAAACCGCGTCAACACCGGCCTGAAGGTCTCCACGGCCAAGGACAACGGCGCCATCTTCGCCATCGCCACGTCGCAGCGCGCTGAAATGGGCGCTCTGGACTCGGTGAAGCAGTCGATCCAGCGCGGTCAGTCGATCGTCGATGTGGCTCTGGCCGCGGGCGAGATCGTCACCAAGGCTCTGGAAGAACAGAAGGGTCTGGCGGTCGCCATCGCTTCGTCGACCGGCGCCGCGCAAACGGCTTATCTGGCCGATTTCAACGCCCTGGGCAATGAAATCACCAAGGCCCTGGGCGGCGCGAGCTTCGACGGCGTGAACCTGTTTAGCGCCAATACCGACGCGGTGGAGGTTCGTACCGGTACCGGAGCGGGCGCTACTTTCACGCTGAAAGCCGCCGGTGGAGCCGCCACCACTGTAGCGACGGCCACCGGCACGGCTGACGCGACCACCGCCACGGCCGCTGCGGTCGAAGGCGCCATCACGGCCTTCACCGCCGTGTTGGGCGACCTGGGCACCAAGTCCAAGTCGATGGATCGCCAGTTGACCTTCGTCAGCAAGATGCAAGACTCGCTTGAAGTCGGCATCGGCAACCTGGTCGACGCCGACCTGGCCAAGGAAAGCGCCCGCCTGACGGCTCTGCAGACCAAGCAGCAGCTGGGCGTGCAGGCGCTGTCGATCGCGAACCAGTCCAGCTCGATCCTGCTGGGCCTGTTCCGCTAATCCGACGCGGTTAGGGAAGGGGCGGGCCGCTGGGTTCGCCCCTTTCTCGCGTCGTTTGAGACGGGAGGCGCGGCAGGTCCGCGCAGAGGGATATGGCTGACAATGTCGCAGGAGTTTCCAGCGTAACCTATCTGGACCGCGAGCCGCAGGGCGCCGTGGTCGAGGCGAAGCCCGCTGTTCAGGCGTCGCAGGGCGCAGCCGATGACGCCGGCCGCTACCGGCTGACGATCGAGCGCGAGTCGACGGGTTATGTCTACAAGACCCTGGATCGCGTGACGGGAGAGGTGATCCGTCAGTTTCCGCGTGAGGAAGTGCTGAAACTGCGCCAGAGCCCAGCCTACGACGTCGGGAAGATCATCAAGACAGAAGCTTGATCCGCGCGTCCTAAGCAATGAAACGCCCCTCGGCATGGCCGGGCGGCGTTAACAGGCGTTGCGACGGCGTTAACCATACGCTCAGGAATCAGCGTCATTAATGCTCGCCAGAATCGGATCTGAGGCGAGAAAGCCATGAGCAACAGCGTAATCACCAATGCGTCGGCGCTTGTCGCGCTTCAGAACCTGAACGCCACCAACTCCAAGCTGGCGGCGACCCAGAGCCGGGTGAACACGGGCCTGAAGGTGCAGGGCGCTAGGGACAACGCCGCCACCTGGGCCGTCGCCCAGAACCAGCGCGCCGACATGAATGCGCTGGAATCGGTCAAGACCAGCCTGAACCGCGCCACCTCTATCGCCGATGTCGCCCTGGCGGCCGGTCAGCAGATTTCCGACATCCTGGTTGAGCTGCGCCAGAAGGCCACGGCGGCGGCTGATCCGTCGGCCTCCGACGCGACCCGCAAGGCCTATAACGATGAGTTCCAGTCGCTGCTGAAGTCGTTGCAGTCGTTCGCGGACAATGCCGCCTTCGATGGCGAGAACATTCTGAATGGCAAGGTGCCGGGCGTCACGCCTACGCCGAACCCGCTGACGCCGCTGAATTTCCTGGCTAATGCGGACGCGTCCGAGACGATCACCATGAACCGCCAGGACATGACGCTGCGCGGCCTCGCCCTGGCGACGGCGGGGGCTACGCCGGCGGACCCTGACGTCATGCCTGATCTGTTGACGCAGACGGGCGCCGCCACGGCACTTGCGGCTGTCGAGACCGCGCTGTCGACGGCCAGCTCCAGGCTGGCTGAACTGGGCGCTCAATCCAAGCAGATCGAGAAGCACACCCAGTTCGTCACCAAGCTGATGGACTCGCTGGAAGTCGGCGTCGGCAACCTGGTCGATGCGGACATGGCGCGCGAAAGCGCGCGACTGCAGGCCTTGCAGGTTCAGCAGCAACTGGGTGCTCAGGCGTTGTCGATCGCCAATCAGGCGCCGCAGATCATCCTGTCGCTGTTCAAGGGCTGATCGCGGCCCTAGCCCAGCCGTCGTTGCGCGCCGTGTCCTAGCGACAATGGGGGCGGCCGACGGCGGGTCGGTCGAGGGATCAGGCCGTAGAGGCTCATCAGCCTCATCAATATCCAGCGCACGCGTGACATGGTCGGTCTCACCTCGGCTGTGGCGAGGCGAAAAACGGCGGTGTTCGGCGCGCGGTTCCTGGCGACTGTTAAACAGTTCGTTACCGTGGCGGGCGATGCTGACGGGCAGAGGTTTGCTTGGCGGCCATCAACAACAGTTATCTGCTGGGTCTTTTCGGCGGCGGAGCGGGTCTCGGCGGCCTGCCTTCTGCCGCGCCTGCGGCCAAGCCCAAGACCCAGCCGACGGCGCCCTGGAGCCTGGACGCCAAGGAGAAGCCGAGCCAATCGGAGCTGCTGCGCTCGGCGCTGAGCGGACGCAAGTTCGTCAACGAAGAAAACGCGGTGCTCGACGTCAAGGGCACCTCTTCGAGCGACTATCGCAAGATCTTCGCCCTGTATCAGGGGCTGACGATGCTGGAGGCCCTGACCACGCGGGCGGGCGAGCGCAACGTGGGACGATTGGAGTCCGATCAGTTGTCTCGGCGCTTCGCCTCGGGCATGGCGGAAGTGACGGACTTTCTGGCCTCGGCCCAGTTCGACGGCGTGCGGATCGTTCAGGGCGTATCGGCCTCGCAGAGCCAGTCGACGGCGGCCGTGGCCCGCGACAGCTCCAAATATCTGACCGGCCCGATTCATGACGGCGCCCTGACTGACGAGGTCGCCGCCTTCCAGGGCGATGTGCGTTTCGGCGTGACGGCGAAGACGATCGCGGGCAGCCAGACGGTCGCCATCGACCTGGCTGAGATGGGGGCGACCCCGCGCACGATGGATGCGGTGCTGGAGCACATCAACGGCAAGCTGGAGGCGGCGGGCGTGCAGACTCGCATTCAGCGCCAGATGATCGAGGCCGAGCCGCGGACCGTGAAGGTCGGCGACAAGACCATCACTCTGCCCGCGGGATCGACGCGCTGGGGGCTGACGGTCAGCGGAACCCCGGCGGAGACGATCAGCTTCGTTCCCGCAGAGACGCGGGATTCGATCCAGGTGGTGCAGGGCGTCGGGACCAAGGGCGGTCACGAAGTGCTGAAGTTCGATCCGGACGGCAATCCGGTCGCCGGCGCGGGCGGCGAGAGCTTCTGGGTCGAAGGCCGCAGCGGCGTCTCCAACCTGCCGGACGGCGTAGAGACGGTGCGCGCCAGCGCTGCGGGGCCGGACGGCTCCATGTGGATCGTGGCCGACGTCAGCGCCGGCTCTTCCACGCAGCCGATCAAGGGCCAGGCCGACGTCGTCCTGATGAAGCTGGATTCGGCGGGCAATGTGGTGGTCAGCCGGGCTTTGGGCGCGGCCTCCAAAGCCAGCGGCTACGCCATCGCCGTGGATGCGGATGGACGGGTGGCGGTGGCCGGCTCAGTCGTCGGCGCGCTCGTTCCGGGCGAGGCTGGGGCTTCGGCCACGACGGCGGACAGCTTCGTCACCGTTTTCGACGCCGACGGCCGCGAGCAGTGGACCCAGAGGCGCGGCGCCAGGGCCGAGGATGAGGCCACGGCCGTCTCCTTCGGCGCGGACGGCCGGGTGTATGTGGCGGGGCGGGCCAAGTCGGCCATGCCGGGCGCTTCGGCCGTGGGCGGCTGGGACGGCTACGTTCAGGCCTTCAGCGAAAGCCAGATCCACAGCCTGGCGCCGATCAAGGCGACCGCGACCGGGGCGGCCCAGTTCGGCACGGCGGGCGACGACAACGTCCAGGCCATGACCGTCGACGGCGACAACCTCTATACGGCGGGCGTCGAGAACGGCGCCTTCGTGCTGCGTCACTTCCGCGTCGGTCCGACCGGGGCGCCTGAGTTGCTCAGCGTGCGGAACCTGGGCGCGTCCTCGGGCGGCGAGATCGCCGGTTTGGCGGTGGCGAACGGGCGGCTGATCGTGTCGGGGGCGACCGGCAACGGCGCCCTGAACGCGGGTCAGGTCGCCAACGCCCACGCGGGGGGGCAGGACGCCTTCGTCGCCAGCTTGTCCACGGACCTGACCGCCTCGGGCGCCGATCGGTTGACCTATTACGGCGGGGAGGGCGACGACACGGCCGCCGACGTCAAGGTGCACGACGGCAAGGTCTGGCTCACGGGCGTTTCGGACCGCCCTGTCGGCGCCAAGAAGGACGATCCCACGCGCGGCTATCTGGCGCGGCTGGACGCTCAGACCGGCCAGGTGGAATGGAGCCAGAACTGGACGGCGGCCGAAGGACAGGCCAAGCCGCTGGCCCTGACGGTTTCGTCCGGCGGCGCCAGCGTTCTGGACCGGCTGGGCCTGCCGCAGGGCGAGATCGATCAGAGCGATTCCAAGGCCCTGGTGGACGCCACGGCCGTGCGCGCCGGCGACCGTTTCTATGTGCAGAATCCCGCGACCGGGCGGCAGACGGCCGTGACCATCGAGGCGAAGGACACGCTACAGTCCCTGGCGCGCAAGATCGAACTGGCCTCGGGGCGCCATCTCAAGGTCACGATCAAGACGGACCGAGACTATCTGACGGGCATGGACGGCGACACGCGCGTGACCAGCGGCGGGGTCCAGCGTCTGTCGATCACCAGCGCCGACGGGCGGGCCGGAGCCGTGCTGATCCCCGGCGAAGGGGGGCGCGACGCCCTGGCGGGGCTGGGCCTGACGCCCGGCTTCATCGGCAAGTCGGCGGACGACAAGAAGAAGACCTTCGGGGTCAACCTGTCGCCGTTGCTCAACCTGTCCGGCGCGGAGGCCATCGCCAAGTCCAAGGATCAGGTGCAACTGGCGATCAAGGCCATGCGCGACGCCTATCGCGCCCTGTCGCCCGAAGCGTCCAAGCCGCCGGTCACGGGGCAGGCGCCGGCCTATCTGCAGGCTCAACTGGCCAACTATCAGGCTGCACTGGCGCGACTCACAGGCTAAGCTGGGGTGAACGGCGCTTTCGGTTGACGGCTGTAGGGCTGACGGGGTTAGTGGAGCCTTCGTTAGCGTTGAGAGCTGCATGGCCCTTTCCAAAGACAATCGCACGGTCCTGATCGTCGGCGCCGGCCTGGCCGTCGTCGGCGCGGTGGCGGCCGCCCTGGTGTTCAGCGGCGGGCGCGACGGACCTGTCGAGGCGCCGCCGGCGTCCAAGGGCGGACTAACCATCGATGTCGCCGAAGCCCCGACCTTGGAGCCGACGCGCGAGCTGCGTTGCTTCGTCAACGGACAGTTCGTCGGCCTGGCCACCCTGGCCGACTGCGCCCGGAAGAACGGCGTGGCCACCAGCGCCCTGGATGTCGGCCTGGATTCGACCGGCTCCCTGGTCGCAGCGCCGACCGCCTCCTTCGCGCCCCCGCCCGAAGCGCCCGTCGTGACGATGGCCGACGCCGCGCCTGTGGGGCAACCCAGCGCCGCCGACGCCGCACGCCCTGCGGCCGCGGCATCGGGCACGGCCTGTCTGCGCCATACGGGTTCTGAATGGCGGCAAGTGTCGGGCAATATGAGCCTGGGCGCCTGCGTTCAGGCCCTCTACGCCGGAACCTGCGTGCGGCCGGGCGACGCCCAGTACGGCCGCTGGGGCGACACCACCCTGCGTCTGGTGCCGCGCCGCGTCGAGCAGTCCAGCGACAACAACCGCTTCCGCACCCTGGCCCAGCAGGACCGCAACTGTCAGTTCCCGGAGCTGTGACGAAGGTGCGTGTTCTGACCTCTGGATTGGCCGTTGTGCTCGGCTCGGCCGCCCTGGCGGCTTGCGGCGCGCCTCAGCTCAAGGCGCCGACCGACAAGGGAGTCTGCTATCACGTCGGCGAACTGGCCAGCGACGCGCCCCGCTTCAACGTGGTGGCGCGCGATCAGCCGCAGATCGAGTTCTGCGCCGCGCGACTGGAAGAGATGCGCCTGAAATTCCTGAGCTTGGGCGGCAGCAACAATGAGATGGTCGGCGCCTATCAGGGCCAGTTCATCTTCATCGACCGCACGGGCGTCAAATTCAGCAAGAGCCTGGACGGCGCGCGGTTCTTCGCCCTGGCGCGGACCGGGGACGGCCGTCTGGCCATTCCGGGGGCCATCCAGCGCCGGATCGACGGGCGCCCCGTGGCGGTGGCGCCCAACTAATCCACCCTGAACGGGGTGAACGAAACTAGAACATTTCGTCCGTTTCGGCTAAGGAGCGGACGACAAGACGAATAAAAGGACATCGGTCATGGCGGGCAGCGTCAACAAGGTCATTCTGGTCGGCAACCTGGGTCGCGACCCGGAAATCCGTTCGCTGAACAACGGCGACCGCGTCGCCAACCTGCGTATCGCCACCTCGGAAACCTGGCGCGACAAGGCCACGGGCGAGCGCAAGGAAAAGACCGAGTGGCACTCGGTCGTCATCTTCAACGACAACATCGTCAAGGTGGCCGAGAACTATCTGAAGAAGGGCTCGACCGTTTACGTCGAAGGCTCGCTGCAGACCCGCAAATGGACCGATCAGCAGGGCGTCGAGAAATACTCGACCGAGATCGTCATCCAGCGCTTCAACGGCCAACTGACCATGCTGGGCGGTCGCGGCGACAGCCAGGGCGGCGGTGGTGATCGCGGCGGCTACAGCGGCGGCGGTCGCGACGACGACTACTCCTCGGGCTTCTCGACCGGCGGCGCCAACAAGCCCTCGGGTCCGAAGGAAAGCTACGACCTGAACGACGACATTCCGTTCTAGGCCCGACGCGAAAGGGCGCGGCGTGGGGCTGGGGGCCTACAGCTATCGCGACGATCCGGCGGTGCCGTCCTTTCCGGACGACCGGCCGCTGGTCCTGTTCGATGGCGACTGCGCCCTGTGCTCCCATTCCGCGCGGACCCTGCTGAAGTACGGGCCACGGTTTCGCCTGGCTCCGACGCAGTCGGAACTGGGGCGGGCCTTGCTGCGGCACTACGGCCTGTCGCCGGACGATCCTTCAACCATGTTGGTGATCGAGGACGGGCGCGCCATCTGCCGCTCGGACGGGGTGCTGCATCTGGCGGCGTCCCTGCCGTTTCCCTATCGACTGGCGACGGCGGGGCGCTTGATCCCCCGGCCGGTGCGAGACGTGGTCTATGGCTGGGTCGCCCGGCATCGGCGGCGCTTTCCCGGTCAGGCCTGGTGCGCCATGCCGCCCGAAGGCGTGGATATGTCGGATCGAGTGCTGGGGTGAGTTCATCATGAGCGGGCGTGTTCTGGTTCTGGGGGCCAACGGCTTCATCGGCTCTCATCTGGCGGCGGCCCTGTCGATTGCGGGCTGGACGCTCCGGGCTGGAGCGCGCAGGCCAGACGAGGCGGCGCGCCGCGCGCCTGGGTTTGACTGGATCAGGGCCGACTTCGCCGATCTGACGACGTCTGAAGCCTGGGCGCCGCTGTTGGACGGCGTGGACGTCGTGGTGAACTGCGTCGGGGTGTTGCAGGACGGGGCGGGCGACAGCACGGCGCTGGCCCATGTCGAGGGACCGCGCGCCCTCATTCAGGCTTGCGAGCAGGCGGGCGTGCGTCGCCTGATCCATATTTCCGCCGTGGGCGCCGATGATGCGGCGGGCACGGTCTATGCCCGCACCAAGGCCGAGACGGAGCGGCTGGTGCGGGCCGCCGATCTGGACTGGCTGATCCTGCGCCCGTCGCTGGTGGTGGACCGGGCGGCGTTCGGCGGGACTGGCCTGATCCGGGCGCTGGCGGCCTTTCCCCTGTTCAGCCCGGTGGTGGGCGGCGATCAAGTCTTCCGCCCTATCGCCCTGTCCGATCTGGGCGAGGCGGTCGTGGCGGCGCTGAAGCCCGGCGCGCCGGTGTGTGAGACGTTCGACATGCCGGGGCCCGAGGCGGTCAGCATGATCGAGACGGTCCGGCTTTATCGCGGCTGGCTGGGCCTTTCGCCCGCGCCGGTCGTGCGGGTTCCGCGCGCCCTGGCCGCGCCGGCGCTGATGATCGGCGACCTGTTGGGGCGGCTGGGCTGGTCCTCGCCGATCCGCAGCACGGCCATACGCCAGATGGATCACGACGTGTCCGGCGTTGACAGCGGCTGGGCCGAGCGATTGGGCGTTCGCGCGCGGGGTTTCCGCCGTTTCCTGGCCGAGACGCCGGCCTCGGTTCAGGACGTGTGGCACGCGCGGCTGTGGTTCGTGCGGCCCGTCTCCATCCTGACGCTGGGCCTGTTCTGGCTGATCACCGGCCTGATCAGCTTCGGGCCGGGCTGGAGCGGGGCGATCGCCGTCCTTCATGAAGGGGGCTTCGGCCGCTGGGCCGGGCCGATCGCCTGGTGGGGGGCGCTGCTGGACGTGGTGCTGGGGCTGGCGCTGTTCGTGCGGCCGTGGACGGCGCGCGTGGCGATCCTGATGTGTCTGGCCACGGTAGGCTATCTAATCGCCGGGACGCTCAGCTTGCCGCACTACTGGATCGACCCGCTGGGGCCGTGGCTCAAGGTGCTGCCGATGATGGCTTTGTGCCTGTTCGTGGCGGCGACGGACGCGAGGCGGTGATGCTGTATCTGATCCTGAAGATCATCCACATCCTGTCGGGGGCGGTGCTGTTCGGCACGGGGGCGGGCATCGCCTTCTTCATGCTGCGCGCTCACATGAGCCGCAACGTCGCGACCATCGCGGCGGTCGGCAAGATCGTGGTGCTGGCCGATTTCGTCTTCACTGCCAGCGCCGTGGTGGTCCAGCCGCTCAGCGGGCTGGGCCTGATCCACCTGCAGGGATACGCCCTGACCGAGTCGTGGCTGCTAGCGGCCTACGCCCTCTATGTGTTGATCGGGGTCTGCTGGCTGCCGGTGGTGTGGATGCAGATGAAGATGGCGCGTCTGGCCCAGACGGCGGCGGAGGCAGGGGAGGCCCTGCCGCAGACCTATCACCGCCTGTTCCGGGGCTGGTTCATCCTGGGTTGGCCCGCCTTTGCAGGCGTGATCGGCATCTACTGGCTGATGGTGGCCAAGCCGGTCTTCTAGCGCGCGAAACGACCCCTGGCCGCGGCTTCGGTCAGGGCGTCGCGGACGGCGGCGGTCAGTTCGTCCATGGTTTGGACCTGACGCACGCCATAGGCGCGGGCGGTGATGTCGACGTTGCCCTTGCGCCAGAAGCCTTCGGGGGCCAGCACGATCAGCTTTCCGCCGCGCGCGTGCAGGCCCATTTCCAGCAGGCTGATCGGGCTTTGCGTGCCCGGCGCGAAATACATGACGATGACGTCGGCGCTTTCCAGGGCGGCCAGCTCCCACTCGACCTGGCGGCGGAACTCCGGCTCGTCCGCCTCGGGGCGCCAGGCGGGGTTCCAGTCGGGGCGGCGGGGGTTCAGGACCGTGACGTCCATGTCGCTCAGGGCCTGCGTCAGCGCCGCCTGCCAGTCCGGCGCGCCGCCCATGTCGATGCTGCCGCCCAGGAAGACGCGCGGCCGAGCGTCGTCGATCGGCAGGGGTTGGGGCGAAACGACGACCGTCGGCTCGGCCACGGCGGGCGCGGCGGCGACGCAGGCGGTCAGGACGGCGACGGCAGACAGCAGGGCAGGGGTATTCATGGCCGCCTCTATAGCCGGTTCGCACGGGCGGGGCAGGAGGCGCGGACGGGTAACCTGCGGTCATGCTTCGTGAGAGGCCAATCGTCGCGCCCTGTGGCAAGCATGGGGCGTGTCCAGTTCCTCCTCCTCCCCGCACGCGCTGACGCCGCTCGAGATCGCTGCCATCGTGGCCGTTCTGGTCATCTGGGGCGTCAACAACGCCGCCGCCAAGGTCGCCACCGAGGTGTTGCCGCCGCTAATGACGGGGGCGCTGCGCTTCGCCATCGCCGCCGCCTGCCTGGTCTGGTTCGTGCGGCCGCCGTTTCCGAACTGGAAGAGCCTGCTCATCATCGCCGTGGTGGGCGGACCGATCCACTATGGCCTGATCTACCTGGCCTTCTGGCTGGCCCATGACGTCAGCCCGGTGACGGTGGCGACCCAGCTGTGGATTCCGCTGACGTCCCTGTTCGCCTTCCTGTTGCTGGGCGAGCGGATTTCGCGCATGGCGACGGTCGGCCTGGTGATCGCCTTCATGGGCGTGGCCTGGATGACGCTGGACCCCCATGCCTTGCAGGACTGGAAGGCCATTCTGGTGGGGGCGCTGGGCGCCTCGGCCTGGGCGCTGACGACGGTGATCGCGCGGCGCACCACCTCCATTCCGCCGCTGAAGATGCAGGGGCTGCTGGCGCTGATGGCCTTGCCGGCCCTGACGCTGGGGTCGGCCCTGTTTGAGACGGGGCAGTGGGAGGCGGCCAAGGCGGCGACGCCGCTGGTGTGGGGCACCCTGATCTGGGCGGGGGTGATCTCGTCCGTGTTCGCGACCAGTCTGATGTTCTGGCTGGTGCAGAGGCGCGAGGCCGGGCGGGTGACGCCCTATCTGTTGGGCTCGCCCCTGGTGTCGATCCTGATCGGCGGCCTGTTCATGGGCGACGTGCTGACGCCGCAGATCCTGACCGGCGTGGCGATCGCCCTGGCGGGCGTGGTGACGGTGGCCCTGGGGGAGCGCGGCCTGCGCGCCGGCGCTCCCGCCAAGGTTTGAGGTTGCTTACTGCGCCTTGATGACGGCGCAGGCCACGCGGTCGCCCGCGCCGCCGATCGGCTGGCTGGAGTGGTCGTCGGCGTTGGCGTGGATCACCAGGGCCGAGCCGTCGGCGTCCAGCAGCCACTGGCCGGGGCCGTTCTGCGACAGGCGGGCGTGGCTGGTGAAGACCTCGGCGTTCACGGCGCCGGCGGCGTCGGCGAAGACGTTGGGCAGGTCGCCGTCATCGGGGCCTTCAGCGTTCAGCAGGCCGTGGGGTTTCTTGGGATCGCCGTGGTTGATATGGGCGCCGGCCGAGGTGAAGGGCGCCTCGCACTGGCCCGTGGCGTGGATGTGGATGCCGTGCCAGCCGGGCGTCAGGCCCGTGGCCTCGACCTTGATCAGCAGGCCGGTCGAGCCCTGCGTCAGGGTCGCCTTGCCGATGTCGGCGCCCTGACCGTTGATGATGGCGACCTGAGAGGTCTGGCCCGGCGTAGCGCGCATCATGGCCATGTGGGCGGCGTGCTGATCCGGCGTATGGCCTGCATGGCCCGCATGTTGTTGAGCCGACGCGGCGCCAGCGGCGAGGGCGATCGCCAGAACGCCGGGCGCGATGAAGGCGGTTGGTGTCAAGCGCATGAATTTCCTGTCCTTTTACATGCGGGGATTTCAGCGGCGTTTCTTTGCCACCACGGCCCCCTGATGATAGAAACCTGAATAGCGGATCACGTTCCGATTCCGGCCATCTAAAGCCTGATTTCCTTGACCGACGACAGCTACCAAAACGCCGCCCCCATGGCGCCGGGCGATATTTCGACCATCACCATCGAGGATGAGCTGAAACGCTCCTATCTCGACTACGCCATGAGCGTGATCGTCAGCCGGGCCCTGCCGGACGCGCGCGACGGTCTGAAGCCGGTGCATCGTCGCATCCTTTATTCGATGCACGATCTGAACATGACGCCGGAGCGCGCCTATTCGAAGTGCGCACGCGTGGTCGGCGACGTGCTGGGCCGGTTCCACCCGCACGGCGACGCCTCGGTCTACATGGCCCTGGTCCGCATGGCCCAGGACTTCTCCATGGGCCTGATGCTGGTCGACGGCCAGGGCAACTTCGGCTCGGTTGACGGCGATATGCCGGCCTCCATGCGTTACACTGAGGCCAAGATGGCCCCGGCCGCCGTGGCCCTGCTGACCGACATTGAAAAAGACACCGTCGATTTCCAGCCGAACTACGACGAGAAGGAGCTGGAGCCTGTCGTCCTGCCGGCGCGGATTCCGAACCTGCTGGTCAACGGCGCGGGCGGCATCGCCGTCGGCATGGCGACCAACATCCCGCCGCACAACCTGCGCGAAGTGATCGACGCCGCGGTCGCTCTGCTGGACGATCCGGACGTGTCGGACGACGCCCTGCTGGATATCGTGCCGGGACCGGACTTCCCCACGGGCGGCGAGATCATGGGCCGCACGGCCCCGCGCAACGCCCTGCGCGACGGCCGCGGCTCGGTCATCGTGCGCGGCAAGGCGTCGATCGAAGAGATCCGCAAGGACCGCGACGCCATCATCATCACCGAACTGCCGTTCCAGGTGAACAAGCAGACCCTGATCGAGCGCATCGCCGAAATGGTGCGCGAGAAGCGTCTGGAAGGCATCGCCGACGTTCGCGACGAGTCCGACCGTCTGGGCATGCGCATCGTCATCGAGCTGAAGCGCGACGCTTCGGGCGATGTGATCCTGAACCAGCTGTATCGCTATACGGCGCTGCAATCCTCGTTCGGCGTCAACATGCTGGCGCTGAACCACGGCCGTCCCGAGCAGATGGGCCTGCGCAAGCTGCTGGAGCTCTTCCTCGACTTCCGCGAGGAGGTGGTGGTCCGCCGGGTCAAGTTCGAACTGGCCAAGGCCCGCGATCGCGGCCACGTCCTGGTCGGTCTGGCCGTCGCCGTCGCCAACATCGACGAGGTCATCCACATCATCCGCAGCTCGGCCGATCCGGCCGAGGCGCGCGAGCGGCTGCAGGCCAAGGCCTGGCCGGTCGGGGACATGATGGCTCTGGTTGAGCTGATCGCCGACCCGCGCACCGTCCTGGTCGAAGGCGACAAGATCCGCCTGACGGACGAGCAGGCCCGCGCCATTCTGGCCCTGACGCTGTCGCGTCTGACGGGCCTGGGCCGCGACGACATCTTCGGCGAGGCGCGCACGCTGGCCGACACCATTCAGGGCCACCTGACCATCCTGTCGGATCGCAAGAACGTCCTGGCCATCATCCGCGAAGACCTGTTGTTGGTGAAGGATCAGTTCGGCGTGGATCGCCGCACCCTCATCGGTGAAGGCGACGCCGAGATGGAGGACGAAGACCTGATCCCGCGCGAGGACATGGTCGTGACCGTGACCCACTCGGGCTACGTCAAGCGCGTGGCGCTGAACGCCTATCGGACCCAGCATCGCGGCGGCAAGGGCCGCAGCGGCATGGCGATGAAGGATGAGGACGTCGTCACCAGCGTCTTCAGCGCCTCGACCCACACGCCGGTCCTGTTCTTCGCCACCAACGGCAAGGCCTACAAGCTGAAGACCTGGCGCCTGCCGCTGGGCAATCCGCAGTCGCGCGGCAAGGCCTTCGTCAACCTGCTCCCGATCGAGCCGGGCGACAGCATCATGAACGTGCTGCCCCTGCCGGAAGACGAAACGACCTGGGGCGACTACGACATTATGTTCGCCACCCAGTCGGGCGACGTGCGACGCAACAAGCTCAGCGACTTCGCCACGGTGAACCGCGCGGGCAAGATCGCCATGAAGCTGGAAGACGGCGACGGCATGGTCGGCGTGGGCCTGTGCACGGCCGAGGACGACGTGCTGCTGACGACCGCTCTGGGCCGGGCCATCCGCTTCAAGGCCGACGACGTGCGCGTGTTCAAGGGCCGCGACTCCACCGGCGTGCGGGGCATCCGCCTGCAGGACGGCGACACGGTCATCTCCATGGCCATCCTGGGCCGTGTGGACGCGACGCCGGAAGAACGCGCCGCCTATGTGAAGCACGCCAACGCCATGCGTAAGGCGCTGGCCGGGGCGGATGCGGAAGAGGATGTCGTCACGGTCGAGGCCGATGACGAAGAGGCCGGCGACGCCCCGATCTCGCCCGAGCGTATCGCCGCCTTGGGCGCGGCCGAGCAGTTCATCCTGACGGTCACGGAAACCGGCTTCGGCAAGCGGTCCTCGGCCTATGAGTATCGTCGCACGGGTCGCGGCGGCCAGGGGCTGACGGCGCACGGCCTGGGCGGACGCGCAGGCACGCGCCTGGCCGCCGCCTTCCCGGTCGAGGAGTCGGACGACCTGATGCTGGTCACGGATGGCGGCCAGATGATCCGCACCCCGGTCAGCCAGGTCCGCATCGTCGGCCGCTCCAGCCAGGGCGTGACCATCTTCCGCACCGGCAAGGACGAGAAGGTCGTCTCGGTCGAGCGTCTGGCCGATTCCGGCGGCGACGATGAAGACGGCGACGTCAGCGAGACGTCGACGGACGAGGGCGGCGAGGCCTGATCCTGCATGGCCGTCGCTCCTGAACTCTGGATCGACGGCCGACCTGCCGAGGTTGAGGATCTGGGCCGCCAGGCCCTGTTCAACTACGGCGCCCTGACCTCTTTCCGCGTGGAGCGGGGCGGGGTGCGCGGGCTGGATCGGCATCTGGACCGTCTCAACCGTTCGGCGATCGAACTGTTCGGCGAGGCTGTAGCCGAAGATCGCCTGCGCGATCAGATGCGGACGCCGCTGGCCGGGCGGGACGAGGCCTGGCTGCGCATCAGCCTGTTTTCAAACGAGCTTTCTTTGCGTCAGCCGGATTGGGTCGGCGCGCCGCAGGTGATGATCAGCGTCTCGGCGTTGCCGTCGCCTCTGCCGCACGGGGTGCGCCTGCAAAGCCAGGTCTATGCCCGCGAGGCGCCGCATCTGAAGCACGTGGCCACGATGGGGCTGTTGCGGGCGCGGCGCATGGCGCGGCTGGCGGGTTTCGACGACGCCCTGTTCACCGACGCCGAGGGCCGGATTTCCGAGGGCTCGTTGTGGAATGTCGGCTTCATCGAGGGCGAGACGGTGGTCTGGCCCCAGGCGCTCATGCTGGACGGGGTGGCGCAGGCCCTGATCCGCGAGGCGCTGGACCGCGCCGGATCGCCGCAGCGGACCGAGGTCGTGCGCCTGTCGGACCTGCCCCGGTTTGACGGCGCCTTCCTGTGCAACAGCGCCACGCCCGCGGCGGGAATCGCGGCCATCGACGACCATGTCTTCACCGGCGCGACGGATGCGGTGCAGCAGATAGACGCCTTTTGGCGATCACAGCCGCGTCAGAAAATCTAGGCCGTTCATTTCGCACCTGCTAAACGGACCCAAACGATGGGGAGGCCGCCGGCCATGCGTATCGGACTTTATCCGGGCACCTTCGATCCGGTCACCAACGGTCATCTCGATATCATCGGGCGGGCGGTCAAGCTGGTGGACCGGCTGGTCATCGGCGTCGCTCAGAACGACGACAAGGGTCCGCTGTTCTCGACCGCCGAGCGGGTCGAGATGCTCAAGGCCGAGGTGGCGCGCTTCAACGCCGACATCGAGGTGCGGCCCTTTTCCAGCCTGCTGATGCATTTCGCCGAGGAACTGGACGCCAGCGTCATCATACGCGGCCTGCGCGCCGTCGCCGATTTCGAGTATGAGTTCCAGATGACGGCGATGAATCAGCGCCTCAACAGCGACATAGAGACGGTGTTCCTGATGGCCGATCCGCGGCATCAGGCCATCGCCTCGCGACTGGTGAAGGAAATCGCCCGGCTGGACGGCCGGATCGACAGCTTCGTCAGTCCGGCGGTCGCCGCGAGCGTGTTGGCCAAGGTCAAGAAGGGTTGAGGTCGGGTTTGAAGATCAAGTCTGTGATGGCGCTGGCGGCGGGCATGGCCCTGCTGGCCGGCGGAGCAATGGCTCAGTCGAGCGCCATGTCGAGTGATTGGCGCACGGTGTCGCCCGAGAACCTGTGGGTGATCGACACGGCCAAGGGCCGCATCCTGGTGGAGCTGGAGCCGCGCGCGGCGCCGAACCATGTTGAGCGCATCCGCACCCTGACCAATCAGGGCTTCTATGACGGGCTGAAATTCCACCGCGTCATTCCGAACTTCATGGCTCAGACCGGCGACCCACAGGGCACCGGCGCGGGCGGCAGCGAACTGCCGGACCTGAAGGGCGAGTTCACCTTCCGTCGCGGCCGCGACAGCGGCTTCGCCCCGGTTGAGAACAGCGGGCCGGGCCTGCGCGGCATCATGGGCTCCATCCCGGTAGTGACTCAGCCCGACGCCCAGATGTTTGTTACGGCGGACTTCAAGACCTCGGCCCAGGGGCTGTTCTGCCCCGGCGTGGCGGGCATGGCGCGCGCCGGCTCGCCTGACAGCGCCAACAGCCAATTCTATCTGATGATGGGCCAGAACGACAATCTGAACGGCGCCTACACGGTCTTCGGCCGGGTGGTGCAGGGCCTGGACGTGCTCAAGGCGCTCAAGGCGGGCAACGACGCCAACGACGGGGCCGTCGGTCCCGACGCCGACGTCATGACGCGGGCGCGTCTGGCCTCGGCCATGCCGGAGGCCGAGCGGCCGACGATCCGCGTGGCTGTGCCCGGCTCTGCGCCGTTCAACGCCGCCGTCGAGGCGGCGCGGGCTGAGAAGGGCGCGTCCTTCGGCATCTGCGACGTCCAGCCTCCGGTTCAGGGCGGCTGAAGGCGAACATCCACGCCAGGGGAGGGGCGCGGAACATGAGGCACCAACTTCGGATGACCGGGGCGGCGCTGCTGGCCGCTCTGATGGCGAGCGCGGCGACGGCCCAGGATGCGGCGCCGGCGCCCAGCGACGCTGCGCCTCGTGAGGCGGCCCCGGCGATCGCCGCCAGCGACTGGCGCGTGGTGGCGCCGGACAATCTGCTGGTCATCGACACCAGCAAGGGCCGCATCCTGGTGGAGATGACGCCTGAGGCCGCGCCCGGCCATGTCGCGCGCATGCGTCTGCTGGCCAAGGCGGGTTTCTATGACGGGTTGAACTGGCATCGGGTCATCGACGCCTTCATGGCCCAGACCGGCGACCCCCTGGGCACAGGCGAGGGCCAGAGCTGGCATCCCGACCTGAAGGCCGAGTTCACCTTCCGCCGTGACGCACAGACGCCCTTCGCCGCCGTGGCTGCGCCTGCGGGCGCCCTGATGGGCTTCCTCCAGTCGCTGCCGGTGCAGACCCAGCCTGACGCCGTGATGAGGACGACGGCGGACGGCAAGGTCCACGCCTGGGGCCTGTATTGTCCCGGCGTCGCGGGCATGGCGCGCGACGATGCGCCCGACAGCGCCAACAGCCAGTTCTTCCTGATGCGCCAGCCCTATCCGGCGTTGGACAAGCGTTACACCGTCTGGGGACGGGTGGTGTCGGGTCTGGATGTCGTGCGCGCGCTGAAGTTCAGTCCGAATCCCGACGGCATTGTGAGCGATCCCGACCGCATGACGCGTGTGCGCGTGGCGGGCGATATGGTCGAAGCTGAGCGGCCCACGGTGCGCGTCCTGAGCACGAGTAGCGCCCCGTTCCGCGCCCTGGTCGAAACCACGCGGACGGCGAGGGGCGCCGACTTCTCAGTCTGTGACATCGACCTGCCGGTCCAGGTGGACTAGCCGCTTCAAAGTCCTTCTCCCCTTGTGGGAGAAGGTGGCAGGCGTCAGCCTGACGGATGAGGGGTTGCAGGACGCTCAACCCATTGTCCGCATAAGGCGTGGCGAGACCCCTCATCCGGCCCTAACGGGCCACTTTCTCCCACAAGGGGAGAAGGGCGATTATTGGCCGCCGCCAGCGCCAGCGCCTGAGCCAGCACCCCCGCCGCCCCTGCGACGCCGACGGCGACGCGGCTTCGGCTGTCGGTCTTCGCGCATCTTCTGCAGCAGCAGGCCTTCACGCAGGCCGCGGTCGGCCACGCGCACCCGCTCGCACGGCCAGGCGCGCTGTACGGCTTCCAGGATCGCCGCGCCCGCCAGCACCAGGTCGGCGCGGTCCGGCCCGATGCAGTTCTCGGCCGCGCGCCCGACGGGACCGAGGGCGATCAGACGGTCGGCCGCCTTTTCGCAGTCGCCGCGCGTCATCCAGAGGCCGTCGACCAGATCGCGCTGATAGCGTTTCAGCTCCAGATGAATCCCGGCCAGGCTGGTGATGGCGCCGGAGGTGCCGACCATATGCCCGCGGCCGGCGCCGACGCGCGCCAAAAAGTCAGGGCCTTCGGGACCGCCCGTAGCGATGGCGGCGCCGAAGTCGGCGACCATGGCCTCATACCATTCGGGCGGGCTGCCATCCGGCTCAGGGTGGCGCTCGGCCAGGCTGACCACGCCCAGCGGCGCTGACATCCACGCCGCGGTTTCGAAGCCGCGCGGCCCCTTCATCAGCCAGGACAGTTCCGTCGAGCCGCCGCCGACGTCGATCACCAGCACCGCCTCGGCGCGCGGATCGAACAGGTTGAGACAGCCCGCGACCGACAGGGCGGCTTCCTCGGACGGGTCGATGATCCGAAGCCGCAGGCCGGTGCCGCGCCGCACCCGCTCGACGAAGGCAGGGCCGTTCTCGGCCATGCGGCAGGCCTGGGTGGCGACGGCGGTCAGGCGGTTGGGATCGACGCCCTTGCGCACCAGGCGTTCGGCGCACAGGGCCAGGGCGTCATAGGCCCGGTCCATCGCCCGATCGTCCAGGCGGCCGGTGCGCGACAGGCTCTCGCCCAGGCGTACGATGCGGCTGAAGGAATCCACCACGCGAAAGCCGTCACGCGCCGGACGCGCGATCAGCAGGCGGCAATTATTGGTCCCCAGGTCGAGCGCGCCGTAGAGGGGCGCGTCTCGATCGAAAGCACCGCTGTTGCGGGGCCTCCGAGGCAGGGACCGCGTGTCGCGCCGTCCGGGCGCGCCAGGGGTCTCCGGCATGGGCCGAGTTCTCATGTGGGCGGTCCGAAGCGGCGCCCGTCCCTGACAGGTTAAACCGCCCCGGCCGGTCGCGCCAAGCCGTGATCTGCTCGGCGCGCCTTTAGACCCCTAGCGACGGCGCGGGCTGAGGATGTCGCCCAACCGATCCGGCGTGCCGGGAATCCGCTCCAGGCGTGGGTAGCGCAGGCCGTCGTGATAGTCGAAATCGACGGTGCGGTAGCGGTCGCCGTTCTTGAGCAGCAGGCGGATCGGGGCGTCGGTTCCCTTGGCGGCGGTGACGGCGTCGCGCAGCTTCTCGGCCGAGGCGGCGATGTCGTTGACGGCGACCAGCTCCCAGCCCGGCCCGATGTCGGCCTCGAAGGCGCGGCCGCCCCAGCGAATGCCGGTCAGCTTGTTCGACGAGGACAGGGTGAAGCCCAGGGAATACTGGAAGTCGTTGGCCCAGCCCGACTGGATGCGCTTTTCGTCGGCGGTCAGGGTGTCGGTGTAGGTCAGGCGGTAGCCGCCGCGCGCCAGACCGTCCAACGGGGCCCTGGCGTCCGGGCCGCTGGCGTCCAGGCGCGTGCGCAGGAAGGTCGTCCAGTCGTGCGGATGGACCGCGTTCAGCGCCGCGACCACGTCGTCGAACGTATAGCCGCGCGGCGCCCAGGAGCCGTCGTCGCCGCCGAAGAAGCCCTTGGCGAAGTCGTCCAGCGACTTCTTCTCGCCCGTCGCCTCGCGGATCAGGGTGTCGGCGTCCAGCCAGATCAGCAGGGCCTCGCGGTAGTAGTCGCCCGTGCCGCGCATCCACGACGAATAGGGGTTCGAGGTGCGATAACCGAGCAGGTTGTGGTTGTTCGCATCCTGCAGCGGGCGCCACTCGCGGCCCGGCTGGTTGTCATAGAAGGCGGCGTTCTCGGCCACGGTGACCAGAATGTCTTCCTTGGAGGCCAGGCCCGAGCGGGCGGTCAGCACATCGCCCCAGTATTCGGTCTGACCCTCATAGACCCACAGAAGGGTGTTCTGGGTCGGGATGTTGTGGTTGGCGGTTAGTTCGTCGACCGGGCGCTGGCGCTTGCCGTTCCAGGCGTGGACGAACTCGTGCGGCAAGAGGCCGACGGCCCCCATGCTCTTGCCCCAGTTGGTGAAGAAGTCGGTCGGGACCGAGTTCTCGGACGAGCGGTGGTGCTCCAGCCCGATGCCGCCCATCTTCGACGTGGCGGCGACCAGGAAATCGTAGCGGTCATAGGGCCGGGCGCCGAACAGGCGGTCGGTCTGGGTGACCAGGTTCTCGAACCAGCCCAACTGCTCGGTCGTGGGGGCCAGATCCTTGGCCGCATCGGCGACGATGTTCAGGTGGACGGCGCCTTCGCCGTTTCCGCGGCGCGGGTCGATGGCGATGCGCTGGAAATTGGCGCCGCCGAACAGGGGGCTGTCGATCAGGGTGTAGAGGTCGGTCGGCGCAAACGTCGCCAGGCCGTCGACGAAGCTCTCGGTATCCAGCGCCACGCCGTATTTCCAGCCCTGCGGCAGGCGGATCGACGGGGCGAAGGTGATGCCGGTCGAGCGATAGCCCGCCGGATAGAGCAGGGCCTTCTCCCACTGCAGATTGACCATCTCGGGCGTCATGACCACGCGCCAGGTCGAGCTGTCCGGCTGGGTCAGCCACTGGAAGTCGACGGTGATCTCGCTGACGCCCTGCGGCACCTCGATATGGAAGGCATAGGGGTCGATGGTGTCGCGCAGCCAGTCGATGCGGGCGCCGCCGCCCTGCACCGTGACGCCGGACACCAGCTGGATCGGCCCGGTCGCCGCGTGGTTGCCCGGCAGGAACTTCGGATAGAGCAGGACCAGGGGCCCGGGCGTGACCGGGATGGTCTGGCGCACGCGGACGATCTTTTTCTCGACGTCGGTGGCGTCGACCTCATACCGGATGACGCCGGGATAGGCCTCGGCCGTCGGCGCCGGGATCGGCGGCAGGGCGCGGGGCAGGGCCAGCGGCGTGTTCTGCGGCGTCGGCGCGGCGGGGGCCTGCGGGCCCGTCCATTGCTGAGCGAGCGCGGTCGAGGCGACCGAGGTCAGCAGCAGGGCGAGGGCGGCGGCGGGCAGGCGTCGGGTCATCGGGTATCCAGAACTCAGAAAGCGGTCGGTATTAGGCTTGGCAGGAGGCGTTATCGGCGGCGAGGCGACAGGATGTCGCCCAGTCGGTCAGGCGTGCCTTCGATCCGTTCAAGATGCGGATAGCGCAGGCCGTCGTGGTAGTCGAAGCGCACCGTCCGGAAGCGGTCGCCGTTCTTGAGGATCAACTCGATCGGTTCGGACGTCCCCTTGGCGGCGGTGACGGCTTCTTTCAGTGCGTCGGCCGATGCGGCGCGCCCGCCGACGGCGACGACTTCCCAGCCTGAGGTCAGGCCTTGTTCGAACGCCGGGCCGCCCCACAGGACGGAGGTGATCCTGTTCGACCCGTTCATCATGAAGCCGAGCGAATAGGTGAAGTCGTTGCGCCCCAGCTCCTTGTAGAGGGCGCCCATGTAGCCGGACGGCTCCTCCTTGAAGACCAGGCGGTAGCCGCCGCGCTCAATGCCGTCCAGCGGTCCGCGCGAGTCGGGGCCGACCGCGTCCAGACGTTCGCGCAGGAAGGCGGCCCAGTCGTTCGTCTGCACCCCGTTCAGCGTCGAGGTCACATCGGCGAAGGTGTAGGGGGTTGGATCCCAGTCGCCGTCCTCGACGCCGAAGAAGGCCTTGGCGAAGTCGTCCAGCGACTTCTTCCCGCCGGTCCGCTCGCGGATCAGGGTGTCGGCGTCCAGCCAGATCAGCGAACCTTCGCGGTAATAGTCCTCGCTGCGCTGATAGCTGCTCCAGGGCTGGGGGCGGCGCTGGCTGATGATGGGGTCGTTGGTGGTGTCCTGCATGGCGCGCCACTGGCGGCCGGGGATGTGCTGGAAGCTGGCGGCGCTCATGGCCAGGACGTCCAGCGCCTGCTGCTTGGACATCAGGCCCGCGCGGGCGGTCAGGACCAGGCCCCAATACTGCGTCTGGCCTTCATAGACCCACATCAGGGAGTTCTGCAGCGGCTCGTTCAGATTGGGGGTCAGTTGGTCGGCCGGGCGGCGCCACTTGCCGTTCCAGCTGTGGACGTACTCGTGGCCCAAGAGGTCGCGGTCGGCCAGGGTGGCCTCGCGATCGGTGAAATACTTCACATCGACGCTGTTCTCGGACGAGCGGTGGTGCTCCAGCCCGATGCCGCCCAGCTTGTCCGTCACGGCCAGCAGGAAGTCGTAGTGGTTGAAGTGGCGCGCGCCGAACAGGCGGTCGGCCTGCTGGACCAGGTTGCGGTGCAGTTGGACGTGCTCGTCCGTCGCCTCCAGCATCTTGGCGTCATCGGCCACGACGTTCAGGCGCACCGGCGAGCGACCGCCCGGATCCAGGTCGATCTGGCGATAATGGGCCCCGGCGAAGACCGGGCTGTCGGCCAGATGCTCCAGCGTGATGGGGGCGAAGGTCGCCAGGCCGTTCTCGAAGCTGACGGTGTCCAGGGCGACGCCGTAGTTCCAGCCCTGAGGCAGCTTCAGCGTCGGCTGGAAGGTGATCTGACGCGAATAATAGCCCGCCGGATAGAGCAGGGCCTTTTCCCACTGGATGTTCAGCATCTCGGGCGTGACGACGACGCGGCCCTGATTGCCTTCAATGGGCGTCAGCCACTGGAAGGCGGCCTCGACCTCGGTCACGCCGGCCGGAACCTCGATCTGATAGGCCCAGGACTGGACGGTGTTGCGCACCCACTCCAGCCGCCGCCCCTCGGCGGTGAAGGTCAATCCGCCGACGTTGGCGACGGGGCCGACCGGGCCGTGGTTGCCGGGAATCCATTGCGGATAGAAGAGGATCAGCGGGCCGGGGCCGCTGACGGGGATGGTCTGGCGCACCTGGATCAGGCGGCGGTCGATGTCGGTGGCGTCGACGTCCAGCTTGATGACGCCGGGATAGGCCTCGTCCTTGGCCGCCGGGATCGGCGCCAGGGCCACGGGCAGGGCGGGCGTTCCCACCTGGGCCAGGGCCGAACCGGCGCTGAACAGCAAGGCGGATGCGCAGGCGGTGACAAGCAGGCGGGCGGCGGGACGCATCATCAGAGGGGACTTTCCGGCAAGGCGGCGAGGACGCCGCAGATCACTGTGCGTTGCGGCTATGGTCAAGCCCGAAGTGGGCGGATGAATTCGCCGTCATGTTTGGGTCGTCTGCGTGCAGACTCATTTCACCGGCTCCGATTGCGTACTAGCGTGACAGCGGCGTCACAAGACGAGGAAGATCACATGGACGGGAAGCGGATTCTGGCGAGCGTCGCCGCCGTGCTGGCGATCACGGTGTCGTCGTCGACAGGCGCGGCCGAGATGGCGGCGCCGGATCGCGCCAGCCCCGAACCCGTGATCGAGACCGGCGACGTCGATCGCTTCTATGTGCTTTACGACAGCACCGCCGGACGGCCGAGCGCTGAGCAGCTTCAGGCCTATCTGGATGAGGGCTCCGCCGGTCTGACGCACCTGGCGAAGGTGCGCAGGGTGACGGGCGCAAGGATGGCGGAGGCCATGGCTGCTCGACCCGAGATCTATGTTGAGGCGCGGGCCTGCGCCGACCACCTGCCGCGCGTCCGTGCGCGGGTCGCCGAGGGGCTGGCCCGCTTCATCGATCAGTATCCCGAGGCGCAGTTTCCGTCGGCGACCTTTGTGATCGGTCGCGGCCGCCCGGTCGCGGTCGGCAGTCCGGTAGACGGAATCCAGGTGGGCTTGGAGGCGCTCTGCGCCACCGACTTCATCAATCCCGACATCGAGGACCGCTTCGTGGGTGTTCTGATCCACGAGTATGTCCACACCCAGCAGGCGCCGGAACTCACCGAAAAGGAACAGTACACGGTGCTGGAGGTGTCGTTGGCTGAGGGCGTCGCGGAGTTCGTCACCGAGCTGATGATCGGCGCGCCGGCCTATGCCTATCTCGCGCCGCAGACTCGTGGGCGCGAACTCGAGATCGAGACCGCCTTCATCGCCGATATCGACAAGACCGACCTTAAGGACTGGGTCTATAATTCAACGCCAGAGAAGCCTGGCGACCTCGGCTACTGGGTCGGCTACCGGATCGCCAAGGCCTACTATAGGAACGCTCCGGATAAACGCGAAGCCCTGCGACAGATATTGCAGATGACGGATGTGAAGGGCTTCCTCGCCGAGAGCGGTTGGAGGCCGGGCATGAACCTGGACTAGCGCTCCGGGTTCACTTCAAGCAGTTCGACCGTGAAGCGCAGGGCCGAGTTGGCGGGGATTTCCGTGCCCATCCAGCGCGGGCCGTAGGCCAGGTCGGCGGGGATGACGAACTCATAGGTCTCGCCTTCGCGCATCAGGGCCACGCCCTCGGTCCACCCCTTGATGACGCGGTTGAGCGGGAAGCTGGTCGGTTCGTTGCGCGAGTAGGAGCTGTCGAACTCACGCCCATCGATGAAGGTACCGCGATAGTGGACCTTGACCGTGTCGGTCGCCGTCGGCTGCTCGCCCATGGGGTTGGCCTTGCCGACGCGCCGATACTGCAGACCGGAGGGCGTGACGGTCCAGCCGCGCTGCTGGCTGTTCCACATTAGATAGGCGGCCTGGCCGACCTCCCAGTTCTCCTGGGTGGCGGGGCCGACGGGCGTGCGCGGTTCGGCGAGACGAGCGTCTTGCGTCGAGGCGCAGGCGGCAAGCGACAGGGCGGCGAGAACGGGCAGGGCGATGTGCTTCATAAGGCTAGGCTTATCACGCTGATTGAAACTGTCGACTGCCCGCGTGAGGGGTCTTTATTTCGCCGAAGAAGGGCGTATATATGCGCGTTCGCAGATTCCCTGAATCCCGCGCGAAAGCGCCGAGGCCCGGTTTGTCGCCCTCCGACCGGTGCGAAGGCGTCGCCCCTCCCCAAGGGGGCGGATACATCCAGGCGTCCTGATCCGCTCGCGGATCGAGGGTGGGCGCCGAGAGACATTTACGGTCACGGATCGCCGGTCGGCGCGCCGTGGCTGCTGCATTGAGAGCGGGCCTCGCAAGGGGCCGCGATTGGGAAAACAGAATGGCCAAGTCCACCGACGGTCTCGCCTTGGGTAAGATCGCTGCCGCCACGTCGTTCACCGGCAAGAAGCGCATTCGCTACAGCTTCGGGCGCATCCCCGAAGCCGTGCAGATGCCGAACCTGATCGAGGTTCAGCGCGCTTCCTATGAGCAGTTCCTGCAGCGCGAGTCGCGCCCCGGTCTGCGCAACGACGAGGGCATTGAAGCGGTCTTCAAGTCGGTCTTCCCGATCAAGGACTTCAACGAACGCGCCGTATTGGAATACGTCTCCTACGAGTTCGAAGACCCGAAGTACGACGTCGAGGAGTGCATCCAGCGCGACATGACCTATGCCGCGCCGCTGAAGGTCAAGCTGCGCCTAATCGTCTTTGAAACCGAGGAAGAAACGGGCGCCCGTTCGGTCAAGGACATCAAGGAGCAGGACGTCTACATGGGCGACATCCCGCTCATGACGGACAAGGGCACCTTCATCGTCAACGGCACCGAGCGCGTGATCGTCTCGCAGATGCACCGCTCGCCGGGCGTCTTCTTCGACCACGACAAGGGCAAGACCCACTCGTCGGGCAAGCTGCTGTTCGCCGCCCGCGTGATCCCGTATCGCGGCTCGTGGCTGGACTTTGAGTTCGACGCCAAGGACATCGTCTACGTCCGCATCGACCGTCGCCGCAAGCTGCCCGCCACCACCTTCCTCTATGCCCTGGGCATGGACGGGGAAGAGATCCTCAAGACCTTCTACGAGACCGTCCCCTACGAGAAGCGCGGCGAAGGTTGGGTCACCCCCTACAAGCCGGAGCGCTGGCGCGGCGTGAAGCCGGAGTTCGATCTGGTCGACGCCGACACCGGCGAAGTGGTCGCCCCGGCCGGTCAGAAGATCAGCGCCCGCGCCGCCAAGAAGCTGGCCGACGGCGGCCTGAAGTCGCTGTCGCTGGCGGCTGACGCCCTGCTGACCAAGTATCTGGCCGCTGACGCCGTCAACTACCAGACCGGCGAAATCTACGCCGAGGCGGGCGACGAGCTGGACGCCGCGGCGATCGAACTGCTGGAAGCCAACGGCTTCACCACCATCGACGTGCTGGACATCGACCACGTGACGGTCGGCGCCTACATGCGCAACACTCTGCGCGTGGACAAGAACACGGGCCGCGAGGATGCGCTGTTCGACGTCTATCGCGTCATGCGCCCGGGCGAGCCGCCGACGCCGGAAGCGGCCGAGGCCATGTTCAACTCCCTGTTCTTCGACGCCGAGCGCTACGACCTGTCGGCCGTGGGCCGCGTCAAGATGAACATGCGTCTGGAAACCCCCGAGGTTTCGGACGAAATCCGCGTCCTGCAGAAGGACGACGTGCTGAAGGTGCTGCAGATCCTGGTCGGCCTGAAGGACGGCCGCGGCGAGATCGATGACATCGACAACCTGGGCAACCGTCGCGTGCGTTCGGTCGGCGAACTGCTGGAAAACCAGTACCGCGTCGGTCTGCTGCGCATGGAGCGCGCCATCAAGGAGCGCATGAGCTCGGTCGATATCGACACGGTCATGCCGCACGACCTGATCAACGCCAAACCGGCCGCCGCGGCTGTGCGTGAATTCTTCGGCTCGTCGCAGCTGTCGCAGTTCATGGACCAGACGAACCCGCTGTCGGAAATCACCCACAAGCGTCGCCTTTCGGCGCTTGGCCCGGGCGGTCTGACGCGCGAGCGCGCGGGCTTTGAAGTCCGCGACGTTCACCCGACGCACTATGGCCGCATCTGCCCGATCGAAACGCCGGAAGGCCCGAACATCGGTCTGATCAACTCCCTGGCCACCCACGCCCGCGTGAACAAGTACGGCTTCATCGAAAGCCCGTACCGCCGCGTGGTCGAAGGCAAGGCGACGGACGAGGTGGTCTACATCTCGGCCATGGAAGAGGCGAAGCACGTCATCGCCCAGGCCAACATCGATCTGAAGGACGGCGAGATCGTCGAGGAGCTGGTGCCGGGCCGTATCAACGGCGACTCCCAGCTGCTGACCAAGGAAACGGTCGACATGATGGACGTGTCACCGAAACAGGTCGTTTCGGTCGCCGCCGCCCTGATCCCCTTCCTGGAAAACGACGACGCCAACCGCGCGCTGATGGGCGCCAACATGCAACGTCAGGCCGTGCCTCTGGTGCAGTCGGACGCGCCGCTGGTCGGCACCGGCATGGAAGCGGTCGTGGCCGTGGACTCCGGCGCCGTGGTGATCGCGCGTCGTGACGGCGTGGTCGAACAGATCGACGGCACCCGCATCGTGGTTCGCGCCACGGGCGACGTGGACGCCGGTCGTTCGGGCGTCGACATCTATCGCCTGTCGAAGTTCCAGCGTTCCAACCAGTCGACCTGCATCAACCAGCGCCCGATCGTGCGCGTGGGCGATGAGGTGAAGGCCGGCGACGTGATCGCCGACGGTCCGTCGACGGACCTGGGCGAACTGGCTCTGGGCCGCAACGTCCTGGTCGCCTACATGCCCTGGAACGGCTACAACTTCGAAGACTCCATCCTGATCTCCGAGCGCATCGTGCGCGACGACATCTTCACCTCCATCCACCTCGAAGAGTTCGAAGTGATGGCGCGTGATACGAAGCTTGGGCCGGAAGAAATCACCCGCGACATCCCGAACGTCGGCGAGGAAGCCCTGCGCAATCTCGACGAGGCGGGCATCGTGGCCATCGGCGCCGAGGTCCAGCCGGGCGACATCCTGGTCGGCAAGGTGACACCGAAGGGCGAAAGCCCGATGACCCCGGAAGAGAAGCTGCTGCGCGCCATCTTCGGCGAGAAGGCTTCGGACGTGCGCGACACCTCGCTGCGTCTGCCGCCGGGCGTCGCCGGCACCATCGTCGACGTGCGCGTGTTCAACCGTCACGGCATCGACAAGGACGAGCGCGCCGTGGCCATCGAACGCGCCGAGATCGAGCGTCTGGGCAAGGACCGCGACGACGAGCTCAAGATCCTTGAGCGCAACGTCTATGGCCGCGTGAAGCCGCTGCTGCTCGGCAAGACCGCCGTGTCCGGCCCGAAGGGCATGGGCCGCGGCGAAGTGACCGAAGAGAAGCTGGCGGAAGTGTCCAAGGGCCTGTGGTGGCAGGTCGCCCTCGACGACGAGAAGGCGATGGGCGAGCTGGAGGCCATGAAGAAGCAGTTCGAGGACGCCCGTAAGGCCCTCGACCGCCGCTTTGAAGACAAGGTCGAGAAGCTGCAGCGCGGCGACGAGATGCCGCCCGGCGTCATGAAGATGGTCAAGGTCTTCGTGGCCGTGAAGCGCAAGCTTCAGCCGGGCGACAAGATGGCCGGCCGTCACGGCAACAAGGGCGTCATCTCCAAGATCCTGCCGATCGAGGACATGCCGCACCTGGACGACGGCACCCACGTCGACATCGTTCTGAACCCGCTGGGCGTGCCGTCGCGCATGAACATCGGCCAGATCTTCGAAACCCACCTGGGTTGGGCCGCCGCTGGTCTGGGCAAGCAGATCAAGGGCTTGCTCGAGCAGTGGATGGACGGCGGCATGCGCGACGCCCTGGTGTCGCGTCTGACCCAGATCTACGGCGCCGACACCCCGCTGCCGCAGAGCGACGAAGAGCTGATCGAACTGGCCCAGAACCTGTCCAAGGGCGTTCCGTTCGCGACTCCGGTCTTCGACGGCGCGCGCATCTCGGACATCGAGGATCTGTTGGAATCGGCGGACCTGGATCGTTCGGGTCAGTCGATCCTGTTCGACGGCCAGACGGGCGAGCAGTTCAAGCGTCCGGTCACGGTCGGCTATGTGTACATGCTGAAGCTGCACCACCTGGTCGACGACAAGATCCACGCCCGATCGATCGGCCCGTACTCGCTCGTCACCCAGCAGCCGCTGGGCGGTAAGGCGCAGTTCGGCGGTCAGCGCTTCGGGGAAATGGAGGTCTGGGCTCTGGAAGCTTACGGCGCCGCCTACACCCTGCAGGAAATGCTGACGGTGAAGTCGGACGACGTGGCCGGCCGGACCAAGGTCTACGAGGCCATCGTCCGCGGCGACGACAGCTTCGAGGCCGGCATCCCCGAGTCCTTCAACGTGCTGGTGAAGGAAATGCGCTCGCTGGGCCTGAACGTGGAGCTGGAAAACAGCTGACCGGATCAAGCGCCCTTCCTCGCTTCGGCGGGGGAGGGCGGTCCGCCTGTTCTCCTCTCTGAATGATTTTCGCGGGGCAGCCCCGCAGAAGGAATAAAGATGAACCAGGAAGTCCTGAACATCTTCAACCCGGTCCCGGTCACGCCGACCTTTGACCAGATCAAGATCGCCCTGGCCTCGCCGGAGAAGATCCGTTCGTGGTCGTTCGGCGAGATCAAGAAGCCGGAAACCATCAACTACCGCACGTTCAAGCCCGAGCGTGACGGCCTGTTCTGCGCCCGTATCTTTGGCCCGACCAAGGACTACGAATGCCTGTGCGGCAAGTACAAGCGCATGAAGTACAAGGGCATCATCTGCGAGAAGTGCGGCGTTGAAGTCACCCTGGCTCGCGTCCGCCGCGAGCGCATGGGCCACATCGACCTGGCCGCTCCGGTCGCTCACATCTGGTTCCTGAAGTCGCTGCCGTCGCGCATCTCGCTGATGCTGGACATGGCGCTGAAGGACGTCGAGCGCGTCCTGTACTTCGAGAACTACATCGTCACCGAGCCGGGCCTGACCCCGCTGAAGCAGAACCAGCTGCTGACGGAAGACGAATTCTATCACTATCAGGAAGAGTTCGGCGACGACGGCTTCACCGCCGAGATCGGCGCCGAGGCCGTCCGCAACCTGCTGATGGCGATCGACCTGAACGCCGAGGCCGAGAAGCACCGCGCGGAACTGGCCGACAGCCCGTCGGAGCTGAAGGCCAAGAAGGCCTCCAAGCGTCTGAAGCTGATGGAAGCCTTCATCGAGTCGGGCAACAAGCCCGAGTGGATGATCCTGACCATCGTGCCGGTCATCCCGCCGGAACTGCGTCCGCTGGTGCCGCTGGACGGCGGCCGCTTCGCGACCTCGGACCTGAACGACCTGTATCGCCGGGTCATCAACCGGAACAACCGCCTGAAGCGTCTGATCGAGCTGCGCGCGCCGGACATCATCATCCGTAATGAAAAGCGGATGCTGCAGGAGTCCGTCGACGCCCTGTTCGACAACGGCCGTCGCGGTCGCGTCATCACCGGCGCGAACAAGCGTCCGCTGAAGTCGCTGGCCGACATGCTGAAGGGCAAGCAGGGTCGCTTCCGTCAGAACCTGCTGGGCAAGCGCGTCGACTACTCGGGCCGTTCGGTCATCACCGTGGGCCCCGAGCTGAAGCTGCATGAGTGCGGCCTGCCCAAGAAGATGGCCCTGGAGCTGTTCAAGCCGTTCATCTACGCGCGTCTGGACGCCAAGGGCCTGTCGGGCACCGTCAAGCAGTCCAAGCGCATGGTCGAGCGCGAGCAGCCCGCCGTCTGGGATATCCTGGATGAGGTCATCCGCGAGCACCCGGTTCTGCTGAACCGCGCGCCGACGCTTCACCGTCTGGGCATCCAGGCGTTCGAGCCCAAGCTGATCGAGGGCAAGGCCATCCGCCTGCACCCGCTGGTCTGTACGGCGTTCAACGCTGACTTCGACGGTGACCAGATGGCCGTGCACGTCCCGCTGAGCCTCGAGGCCCAGCTGGAAGCGCGCGTGCTGATGATGTCGACGAACAACATCCTGTCGCCCGCCAACGGCAAGCCGATCATCGTGCCGTCGCAGGACATCGTCCTGGGCCTGTACTACCTGTCGCTGGTCAAGGAGAACCAGCCGGGCGAAGGCAAGCTGTTCGCCAACATGGGCGAGATCGACGCGGCGCTGGACGCCCAGGTCGTCAAGCTGCACACCAAGATCAAGGCGCGCTGGACCGAGATGAACTCGGACGGCGAAGTCGTGACCAAGGTGATCGACACCACGCCGGGCCGGATGAAGCTGGGCGCTCTGCTGCCGCTGAACCCGAACATCGGCTACAAGCTTCTTGAGAAGAACCTGACCAAGAAGGAAATCGGCAACCTGATCGATCAGGTCTACCGTCACTGCGGTCAGAAGGCGACGGTCATCTTCGCCGACCAGATGATGCAGATGGGCTTCCGTGAAGCGGCCAAGGCCGGCATCTCGGTGGGCAAGGACGACATCGTCATCCCGGCCAAGAAGGAACAGCTGGTCAACGAAACCCGCACTCAGGTGGAAGAGTACGAGCAGCAATATGCTGACGGCCTGATCACCAAGGGCGAGAAGTACAACAAGGTCGTCGACGCCTGGGCCAAGGCCACGGACAAGATCGCCGATGAGATGATGGGCGAGATCGCTCAGCCGCGCGTCCTGATCAAGGGTCAGGAGCCGGACATCAACTCGGTCTTCATGATGGCCAACTCGGGCGCTCGTGGCTCGCAGGCTCAGATGAAGCAACTGGGCGGCATGCGCGGCCTGATGGCCAAGCCCTCGGGCGAGATCATCGAGACGCCGATCATCTCGAACTTCAAGGAAGGCCTGACCGTCCTTGAGTACTTCAACTCGACCCACGGCGCCCGTAAGGGTCTGGCCGACACCGCGCTGAAGACCGCCAACTCGGGTTACCTGACCCGTCGTCTGGTGGACGTGGCGCAGGACTCCATCGTCACCGAGGAAGACTGCGGCTCGACGCGCGGCATCACCCTGCGCGCCGTGGTCGAAGGCGGCGACGTGCTGGTCTCGCTGGGCCAGCGCGTCCTGGGTCGTTACGCGGCCGAGGACATCAAGGAGCCGGGCGGCGAAGTCCTGTTCCCTGCGGACACCTATCTGCAGGAAGAGGAAGTCGAGCTGATCGACAAGGTCGGCGTCCAGTCCATCAAGGTCCGTTCGGCCCTGACGTGTGAAGCCGACGCCGGCATCTGCGGCATGTGCTACGGCCGTGACCTGGCGCGCGGCACCAACGTCAACATCGGCGAAGCGGTCGGCGTCATCGCCGCCCAGTCGATCGGCGAGCCGGGCACCCAGCTGACGATGCGTACCTTCCACATCGGCGGTACGGCCCAGGTGGCGGAAACCTCGTTCTTCGAGGCGACCAATGCGGGCGTCATCAAGGTCGTCGGCCCGACCGTTATCGCCGCTCACGGCGATCCGGTGGCCATGAGCCGCAACGTCGTGGTCACCGTGACCGTCGACGGCAAGGACCGCGAATCCTACAAGGTGCCGTACGGCGCGCGCCTGCGCGTCAAGGACGGCGGCGAGGTGGTCAAGAACCAGCGCCTGGCCGAGTGGGATCCGTACACCACCCCGATCCTGACGGAAGTCGGCGGCGTGGTGCGCTTCGAGGATCTGGTCGAGGGCCTGTCGGTCAAGGAAGAGACGGACGAGGCCACGGGCATCGCCCAGCGCGTCGTCTCCGACTGGCGCGCCAGCCCGCGCGGTGCGGACCTGCGTCCGGCCATGGGCGTCACCCAGGGCGACAGCTACGCCAAGCTGTCGAGCGGTTCTGACGCGCGTTACCTGCTGCCCGTGGGGGCCATCCTGTCGGTGGCCAACGGCGACGAGGTCAAGCCGGGTGACATCATCGCCCGTATCCCGACCGAAGGCGCCAAGACCCGCGACATCACCGGCGGTCTGCCGCGCGTGGCCGAACTGTTCGAAGCCCGTCGTCCGAAGGACTGCGCGGTCATCGCCGAGATGGACGGCCGCGTCGAATTCGGTCGCGACTACAAGAACAAGCGCCGCATCAAGATCACCCCGGAGCCGGATGCCGACGGCAACCAGGCCGAGGCGGTCGAGTTCCTGATCCCGAAGGGCAAGCACATCTCCGTCCACGACGGCGATCTGATCCAGAAGGGCGACTACATCATCGACGGCAACCCGGATCCGCACGACCTGCTGCGCATCCAGGGCGTCGAGGCGCTGGCCGAGTATCTGGTGAACGAAGTGCAGGAGGTCTACCGACTGCAGGGCGTGCCGATCAACGACAAGCACATCGAAGTCATCGTCCGTCAGATGCTGCAGAAGGTCGAAGTCATCGACTCCGCCGAGACGACGCTCATCAAGGGCGACCACGTCGATCGCGTCGAAGTCGACATCGAGAACGCCAAGGTCGAGAAGCGCGGGGGCCGCATCGCCACCGTGCAGCCGGTCCTGCTGGGCATCACCAAGGCGTCGCTGCAGACCCGCAGCTTCATCTCGGCGGCCTCGTTCCAGGAAACGACCCGCGTCCTCACCGAGGCTTCGGTCCACGGCAAGAAGGATACGCTGGAAGGCCTGAAGGAAAACGTGATCGTGGGTCGTCTGATCCCGGCGGGCACGGGCTCCTATCTGCGCAGCCTGCAGAAGATCGCCAACGAGCGTGACGCTGAACTGACCCAGGCCCGCGAAGACGCGGTCGAGCCGCTTCCCGCGGACCTGGCCCTGGAGCTGGAGCAGTCGGCCGACTGATCCGGGTTCAGACCTGAAAGACAGAAGAGGGCGGCGTCGAAAGGCGCCGCTCTTTTTTGTTGGCCTAGCGCGCTTTTCGCTGCTTGAGACCGAGGGAGGGGCGCCGCTGCGCATGACGGATGAGGGGGGCGAGAGTTTGGCCCAGTCTCCTTCACCCGGCGGCAGAGAGACCCCTCATCCGAGCGCCTTCGGCGCCCACCTTCTCCCACAAGGGGAGAAGGAGCCGCTTCTACTGCGGCCGCATCGGCTCGCGCGGACCGGCGGCGCCGGGCGTCATCGGGCGGCCCGAGGCCGGGGCGCCGTCGCGGCGGGTCTGGACGTTGCGGTTGGAGTCCATCTGCATCGAGGAATCCAGGTGCGCGCCCGCGCAGCCTGTGCCGAAGTTGGAGCCGGGGCAGTCCTGCGGCGCCAGCACGCCGACGCCGCCGCTGAGCGGGCGTCGTTGGGCTTCGTATCGTTGCATCTCGCGCGCGCCTTCGCGGGCGAAACGGGCGTCGCGCTCGGCGTTGCCGGTGCCGGTGATGCGGCCGTTCTCTGCGCCCTGCGCCGCGCGGGCGTTGAAGCGCTCGTCGCAGATGATCTCTTCACCGCGTCGCAACAGTCGGCCGGCGGGGCAGCCGGCGGGCGAGGTGCGCAGCGCCCGGGCGTTGCGGCCGAACTGGCCTTCCGGCGTCACCCGCCAGGCATCCGACACGCCGTCTACGCCTGAGGCGGCGGCCGAAGGCGCGCCTGGCGCCGGATTGGCCAGGCGCGGCGCCGGCGGAGCGGGCAGTCCGTCGCGGCCGTCCTCTTCGTCCTTCTTGCGCGGGCGGAGGGGGGCGATCACGGCGGGGGCGGCCGGCGCCCGCTCCAGCGCGGCGGCGGGCGGCGCGGGGGCCGCCTTGGGCGCAGGGGTCGGCAGGGGCGCGGCTTGCGGCGCAGTTCGAGGAGGCGGCGTCGCCTGAACCGCAGCGGGCGCCGGAGCAGGAGCCGGCGAAGGTTGGGCTGCGGTTCTCTGGGGCGGTTGCGCTTCCATCGGCGTGGGCGGAGGCGTCGGGACGCGCGTCGGCGCAGGCAGGGGCGGCGACGGCTGCGGCGGAACGAACGGACGTTCGAGTTCAAGCTGGATGATCGGCGGCGCCGGCGGCGGAGGGAGAGCCTCGCGCCGATCGTCCGCCGCATAGCGAGCCATGCTGCCCAGCACGATCACGTGCATCAACAGGGAGGCCCCCGCCGTCAGGGTCCGCTTGAGGCGCGGTCGCGCCCGTTTCTCGGGGTCTGCGGTCAGAACGGCGATGCTCATGAAGGCTCCCCCATCGTCCGAACGAATGATGCCTAGGCAAGCATGGCGATATATAGGCGCAGTATCATTGATCCCTGAACAGGACGCCAGCGCGGGGCTGCGGGAGGGCGTCCGTCCGAATCCCTTGACCTGTTAACGGATCGCGCGTAGAAGCCGCGCACTTTCGAGACGTGGGCGGTTCGCCGTCCGCTGAGATCGTGACAATTGAACGGACGGGCTGTGTCCCGCCGGAACGCCCGAAGCGCGCGTTCCGGTTTTTCTGTTTGGGCGTCGTGACCTCGGCTCGATAACACCCGGGCGGGGCTTCGGTCCCGTTCAAAAGAAGGCTCATGAGGCGCTCCGGTCGAAAGACACACGCCTCCACATCGAAAAGAGACGAATTCGAATGCCCACGATCAACCAACTGATCCGCAAGCCCCGCAAGCCGAAGCCGGTTCGCAACAAGGTTCCGGCCCTAGAGGGTTCGCCCCAGCGTCGCGGCGTCTGCACCCGCGTGTACACCACGACCCCGAAGAAGCCGAACTCGGCTCTGCGTAAGGTCGCCAAGGTCCGCCTGGCCAAGAACGGCGTCGAAGCCGTGTGCTACATCCCCGGCGAAGGCCACAACCTGCAGGAGCACTCGGTCGTGCTGATCCGCGGCGGCCGCGTGAAGGACTTGCCCGGCGTTCGCTACCACATCCTGCGCGGCGTGCTCGATACGCAGGGCGTCAAGGACCGCAAGCAGCGTCGTTCGCACTACGGCGCCAAGCGTCCGAAGTAATCGGCCCCGGCCTACGTTTCAGAGATTTTCCCGACGTCAGTCGGGCCCGAGAAGGAATAACCCATGTCGCGTCGTCACCGCGCCCAGAAGCGTGAAGTTCTGCCGGATCCCAAGTTCGGAGACCTGGTGGTCACCAAGTTCATGAACTACGTCATGTACGAAGGTAAGAAGGCCGTCGCCGAAAACATCGTTTACGGCGCCTTCGACATCCTGGCGGACAAGAAGAAGGAGCAGACTGCGGTCGAGACCTTCCACGCCGCCCTGGAAAACGTCGCCCCGTCGGTCGAAGTCCGTTCGCGTCGCGTCGGCGGCGCCACCTATCAGGTGCCGGTCGAAGTCCGTCCGGACCGTCGTCGCGCCCTGGCCATCCGCTGGCTGGTCAACGCCGCGCGCAACCGCGGCGAAAACACCATGACGGAAAAGCTGGCCGCCGAGCTGCTGGACGCCTCGAACAACCGCGGCACCGCGGTCAAGAAGCGCGAAGACACCCACAAGATGGCCGAAGCCAACCGCGCCTTCAGCCACTACCGCTGGTAAGCGTCTTAAAACCGCCAATGGCGGCGACTATTTAAGACGATCCGGCGCGGGCGTTCAGGTTGAACCGCCCGCGCCGTCATATCCGACACCCCAGGGCGCTCGCCGCGTCCGCGAAGCTCCCGGAAGGCAACTTCAATGCCCCGCACTCATAAAATCGAAGACTACCGCAACTTCGGCATCATGGCCCACATCGACGCGGGCAAGACGACGACGACCGAGCGGATCCTGTTCTACACCGGCAAGAACCACAAAATGGGCGAGACGCACGACGGCGCGTCCACCATGGACTGGATGGACCAGGAGCAGGAACGCGGCATCACCATCACGTCGGCCGCGACGACCGCTTTCTGGCGCGAAAAGCGCCTGAACATCATCGACACCCCCGGCCACGTGGACTTCACCATTGAGGTCGAGCGTTCGCTGCGCGTGCTCGACGGCGCCGTCACGGTGCTGGACGGCAATGCCGGCGTCGAGCCGCAGACGGAAACCGTCTGGCGCCAGGCCGACAAGTACAACGTCCCCCGCATCGTCTTCGTCAACAAGATGGACAAGATCGGCGCCGACTTCGAGAAGTCGGTCGAGTCGATCCGCGACCGTCTGGGCGCCAAGGCCGTGCCGATCCAACTGCCGATCGGTTCGGAATCGAACCTGAAGGGCGTGGTCGACCTGGTCGAGATGAAGGCTCTGGTCTGGGAAACCGACCAAGTCGGCGCCTCGGCCGACGTGCGCGACATCCCGGCCGACATGGCTGACGCCGTGGCCGCCGCTCGCCAGTACCTGGTCGACAACGCCGTCGAGATCGACGACGAGGCGATGGAAGCCTATCTGGAAGGCAACGAGCCCTCGGTCGAAGTGCTGAAGCGCTGCATCCGTAAGGCCGTCATCACCGGCGCCTTCTATCCGATCCTGGCCGGCTCGGCCTTCAAGAACAAGGGCGTTCAGCCCCTGCTCGACGCCGTCGTCGACTACCTGCCGTCGCCGGTGGACATCCCGCCGACGCCGGGCATCGACTTCAAGACCGAAGAGCCGATCACCCGCAAGGCTTCGGACGAAGAGCCCCTGTCGGTTCTGGCGTTCAAGATCATGGACGACCCCTTCGTCGGTTCGATCACCTTCTGCCGCCTGTACTCGGGCAAGATGGAGACCGGCCAATCGCTGCTGAACTCGTCGCGTGACAAGCGTGAGCGTGTCGGCCGCATGCTGCTGATGCACTCGAACAACCGCGAGGACATCAAGGAAGCCTACGCCGGCGACATCGTCGCCCTGGCCGGCCTGAAGGAAACCCGCACGGGCGACACCCTGTGCGATCCGCTGAAGTCGCCGGTCATCCTCGAGAAGATGGAATTCCCGGCGCCGGTTATCGAGATCGCCGTCGAGCCCAAGACCAAGGCCGACCAGGAGAAGCTGGGCGTCGCCCTGGCCAAGCTGGCTTCGGAAGATCCGTCCTTCACCGTTTCGACCGACCACGAGTCGGGCCAGACGATCCTGAAGGGCATGGGCGAGCTGCACCTGGACATCAAGATCGACATCCTGAAGCGCACCTATAAGGTCGAAGCGACCATCGGCGCGCCGCAGGTGGCCTATCGCGAGTCCATCAGCCGCAAGGCCGAGATCGACTACACGCACAAGAA
>NZ_DLNP01000009.1:0-3018 GCF_002478355.1 Brevundimonas sp. UBA7507
CAGATTGTCCTCCTGCCGCCTGGTGCAGGCGTCCACTGGCTAGACCTGAGCGCAGCCGAAGACCTCATTCTGCAGCCCTCCCACGCCGGTTCGCTGACCGTGCAGAAGGTCTGGCCGGAATCGCCATGACGGCCGAGACCGATCTGCAGAAGGCCGCCCGCTTCGAAGCCGAAGCCCGTGAGCTTCACCGCCGTTCGCGCGCGGCGGCCAACCTACCCGCTTCCATCGTCCTGCGCTTCCGCGCGCTGTGGAAGGAAGAGGCGGCGCGCTTGCTGCGGCGCCAGCGCTAGGCCGCGACTGGGCGACTCAGTTACACCGCCGCGCCATGACGCCCGAACAACTGACCACCGCCCTCGACGCCATGACCGCCGCTGCTGGCGACAACATCGACCTTCTCCCCGGCCTCATCGAGGTCAACAGCGACGAATGGTGCGAAACCCTCTACGCGATTGAGAAGACGACAAGGTCGCTGGACGAGGGAATCCGGCACCGCGAGATCAAGGTGGTCGTCTCATCTGCATACAAAACACGAGTGCTGACCCGAGCGGAGGCCGGGGAGCGGGGCGCGCCGTATCGGGATTTAGTGTCGCGAAGCTGACGCGCCCTCCACCGCAGACAACAATGGAGGGCGCGCGCTTCTCCCCCGATGCGCACGCGAGCCAGCATCGCAGCGCGCGGAGCCAACATACCCGGCGCAAGAGGGTTCCCCTGCGCTTGGAACCCTTCTCCGCGCCTTCGACTTTAACGGCCTGCTCAGGAGGTCGATCATGGTTGTTCGTTCACGCGCCACACTCAGAGATCAGGCCGGTGTGAAGCTGGTTCGCATCGAGCGCCTGGCGAAGCAGCAGCGCGAGATTTCTTTTCGGCTTTCGTCCCACCGGGACGGCAGTCAGCGCCTGATTACGGATGAAGCCGAGGCGCACAGGGCCTTTGCGCGCGAGGTCGCGGCCTCTCTCCAGGATCCGGTCGTACTCGGACTGATCGAGCGCGGCGTCCTCCAGAACTGATGGGCGACCAGCCCTTGAAACCCCGCGATCTCTAACCAGATAGCGGCCGCCTTCAATCTTCACTGGAGAAGCTTCGATGCGAACCGTCGTTGTTGAACCCTTTGGCGATATCTGGGCTGTCCGACTGGACGACGTTGAGCCGCAGCTGTTCGCCCGCGGCCGCGCGGCGGAAGACGCCGCCAAACAGATCGCACACAGGCTCGCGGCCGCCGGCGACCATGTCGAAATCCACTTGCACCTGCGAAACGGCCAACAGGCCGCGCGCTTCATCTGCCTGCCGCCGCTGTCTGTAGAGGACGGGCCGCTGCTGGTAGGGGGCAGCTTGCTCGCCTCCAGCACGCGCCGGGCACAGATTCAGGCCGACAGCGTCGACGCTTAAATCCTGCTTTCGATACGAAAACCCCTCGCCAGCGCTTGGGGCATCCGGCGAGGGGCGGTTCTACAGAGGACAGCCCCAAAGGATGGGGAGGGCTGCGATGATCCAACCGGCAGGGAGACGCACGGTTCCAAACGAAGAAAGGCCCGCCCCGGCGAATCGGGGCGGGCGAGTCGTTCGTCCCGTCGATGGTTAGGCCTAAGCCTGAGTGAGAGGACTTGCCGCCACCTCCAACCTTGCGCTGCATTTAAAGCGCCGCTCCAGCTTTGAGCTACACTCTGGTACCGCATCGACCGCTACGCCGAACCACAGTAGCACGAAAGCCCGCCACCCCGAAGAATGACGGGCCTCGGTAGCGGAGCCTGAGGGCTCGACGCTCAGTCCTGATTGGTGGCGTGATCTCGGTGCGCGTTCCGAAGCTTCTGGAGGAGCACGTCGCGATCTGGCGTCTTCCAGAAGCTTTCCGTCTGACGCCAGCCGCAGGAGCATTTCGCCATCCACTGGTCAGCAATAGGCTGCGGCTCAAGGGTTAGCGTGTGGTCGACCATGCCTTGAGCATATCACACTAGCCCGGCCGGGGACGGATTTCCGGCTTCACCCTACAGCCCTCTCTCGCGACGGACGCCCGCTCCCAGCCGCGACGTCCCCACGACCTCGCCTCGGCGTCGCTTGTGAGGTGATCGCGAACGGCGCCCGCCTCGGCAGCCGTGACCGGCGCCACGATGCTTCCGGCGACGGGGGGCTCAGCCTCCAGCGGAGCGCACAGGCGCGGGTCGACGGCGGCCGGGACGACCGGCGCGACGGTCTCAACCGGCAGGCTGGAGAGCGCGCCGCAGCTCGTCAGGATCAACGAGGCTGCGAACAGGGCAACGGTTCTCATCATAGGTCGGCTCCTTGGTGACGATGCGCTCGATGATGCGGCAGGATTGACGGGCTTCGGCGACGCGCGCGGCGCAGCGATCGATCTCGCTGGCCACGGCCTCGATGGCAGCTGACGTCTCCTGCTTGCGCAGGGTTTCGGAGGCGTCGAACTGCGCCTTCCAGTTGCGGGCGGCCCGCTCATAGTCGCCAGCCGCGCGCTTCAAATCGGCCGCCTCCTGGGCGGCGCGCTCCAGCCGGTCAGCCGGGCCGACGCCGGGCAGGAAGTGCCAGATGGCGGCGCCCATTACGCCGGCTGCGATCCACGGCAGGAAAGGGACAAGAGCGCGGCCGAGCGTTCGGGCGACGACAGCCGCCGTGGTCAGGAGGGCGCTCATCGGACCAGCTCGAAGTGGGGGCTGTCGGTTTCGCCGCGCTCACGCGGTTTGCCGTCCATGTCCCAGTCCGCGCCCCAGCGGATGCGCGTGCCACGCTCTTTTGCCGCAGCGAACATGGCCTTGGCGATGGCGTCGAACTTCGGAAAGCGGGTCGGGCCTTCCCAGTCCACGGGGAACGGGATCAGGTCGACTGCGTGCCCATAGCCGGTTTTAGGGTTGACGAAGTGGTTGCTGGTCAGGGTCCAGGTGACGACCTTGCCGGGCTTCGCGCGTCCCTGCGCATAAAGCTCGCGCTGGCGCTGCGGGGTGCGAACACCCTCCAGCACTGAGAAGTCGACGGTCGAAAGCTGGATGGCGCGCTCGACCACTCGGACGAGAT
>NZ_DLNP01000003.1:0-27129 GCF_002478355.1 Brevundimonas sp. UBA7507
AAGCTGACCGTGAAGCCCCAGAAGGGCGACAACGAGCAGGTGGTGATCAGTTCGAAGATCAGCGCCAGCGCGCCGGCTGCCGACATGCCGGAGGCGATCTTCTTCGCTGACGTCGACGGCGACCTGCACCGCAACGATCCCCGACAACCCGAGATGTTCCGCCACGCCGATCTGGGCGACGCGGCCGTCGATGCCCGGAGGGCCTGACCTTGACCGACACCCACACCACTGAAGCCGGGGCCATCGCCGCCCTCGGCGCATCGGCCGCCGCCGCCTCCGTCATCAGCGGCGCGGACGGCCGCACCTGGCTGATCAAGCCGAACAGCACGACCGCGACCGAGATCACCGACCCGCACGGCATGATCCTGACGGCGCCCGCGCGCGTGAAGCAGGCGGTCGTCGTTCAGACCGCGGACAGCCTCGTCGACTACGTCGACTTCTTCGGCCAGGACGAGACGATCCTGTTCGCGGACATCGACGCATCCACGATCCGCGGGCTGATCGACTATCACGGCGCTTCGGAAGGCGCAGGCGGCGCCGCCAGCATTCCGCAGCATGTCGATCACCGGGTGACGCTGACCCTGCCGTTTTCGGAAGAGTGGCGGACGTGGAAGGCGATCGACGGCAAGATGCTGGATCAGCTGAGCTTCGCCCGCTTCCTCGAAGAAAACGCGGTCGACATCGAGGCGCCCAGCGGCGCTGACCTGCTGGAGGTCTGCCGCGACCTGCAGGCGGTCCGCAGGGTGGACTTCCGCAAGGCGGTCCGCACCAACACGGACAACGAGAACTTCGAGTACACGGACGAGACGGAGACGCGGACGAGAAACGGCAGCGTCGAGGTGCCGTCGAAGTTCCAGCTGCGCATCCCGGTCTATTTCGGCGGCCAGTCGGTGACGCTGTACGCCTTCCTGCGCTGGCGACTGGTGGAGACGAGCCTCGAGCTGGGCATCCAACTGCACCGCGCCGAGCACGTCCGCCAGGCCGTGTTCAAGGAGATCGTGACCGACGCCTCTTCGCGGACGGGCAAGCCTGCCCTGTTCGGGAAGGTCGACTGAGACGGAGAGCGCCCCCCGGACAATGGGGGGCGCGCACGCCATGTCAGTAGCCAGTAATCGCGGTCCCCAAATCCATGCGGCGGTGTTCGTCACCCGCCCGCGCGGCGCCCTGACGCCGAGCGAGGTGAGCGAAATCCGCCGCCTGCGCCGCCTCGGCCGGGGCTGGCAGACCATCGCTAATATCATCGGGCGCTGCCGTGAAGACGTGATGGCGGTGGAGCCGATGAACGGCGCCGCCCAGGCCGTGGGGGCGCCGGTCCCGCGCCCTTTCCAGTGGAGCGACGAAGCCCTGCAGCGATCGGCGCCGCTGATCGAGAGAGGCGCCAGCGCGGAGACTGTGGCGGCCCGCTTCGGCTGTTCGGTGGTCGAGGCGCAGCGCCGTATCCGCCAGGTCATCAGGAGGCGGAAGCCATGACGAGGCCAGCGAGGATTCACGCCAGGACGGTGATCGAGTTCGTCGCCGCTAGCTATGGCCTGCCGCCCGCAGCGCTGACGGGGGACTGTCGCCGCAGCGTGGTCGTCAGACCCCGACAGTTTGCGATGTACGCGATCAGACAGCTGTGCCCCCACCTCAGCCTGAACCTGATCGGCCGCGCGCTGGGCGGGCGGGACCACACGACGATCCTGCACGGCCTGCGGAAGGTGGAGGGCCAGATCGCGCAGGGCGAGTTCGGTGAAGATCTGGCGCGTCTGGAGGCGTGGTTCGATCAGGCCTACCTCGAGGACCGCATCGAAGAAGCAGAGCAGCGCCTGGCCCGACTGAAGGCGATCCGCCAGACCGTGCAGCAGGTGTCGGCATGACGGTCTCAATCCTCATTGGCGATGTTCGCGATCGCCTGCGCACAATGCCCGCCGAGAGCGTCGACTGCGTGGTGACATCGCCGCCCTATTGGGGTCTGCGCGACTACGACGTCGATGGGCAGATCGGCCTGGAGCCGACTTTGGCCGAGCACCTGACGGTTATGGTCGAGGTGTTCGAAGAGGTGCGCCGTGTACTCAAGCCGACGGGCACGCTCTGGCTGAACTACGGCGACTGCTACGCGACGGCCCCGAATGGCCGCAGCGCCGCCGAAGCGAAGGCGGTCGGTGGTGATGACCGCACGTTCCGCGACAAGCCCTTCTCCACCATTGGAGGCGTGCTGAAGCCGAAAGACCTCTGCATGGTGCCGAACAGGCTGGCCATCGCCCTGCAAGAGGCGGGGTGGTGGGTTCGTTCGGAGATCATCTGGGCCAAGCCCAATCCGATGCCGGAAAGCGTCAAGGATCGTCCCGCATCGAGCCACGAGAAAATCTTCCTTCTGTCGAAAGCGCCGCACTACTACTATGACGCCGCTGCCGTGCGGCAGGAGGCTGTAGGTCAGACCGCTCATGACTTGACCGGGGGCCGCTATGCGCCGCCCGGTCAGCCTGCGCACAGTGGAACTCGCACAGCCCGTCGAGACAGCTTCGCTCGCGTGTCCAAAGACACGCCCGGAGCGCACGGCCAGAAGCCGCAGAACCGCCCAGATCGAGAAGACATCGCATACCCGCGCGGCGCTGGGCGGAGCCTCCGAAACTGGGAACCTGCCTCGCTGGAGGTCTGGCCCATCGCGACCCGGCCCTTCAGCGAGGCGCACTTCGCCACGTTCCCGCCAGAACTAGCCGAGCGCTGCATCCTCGCCGGTGCGCCGGCGAAGTGTTGCTCGACTTGCGGGGCGCCGGTGGTCCGTGCCGTGGAAACCGAACTCGTGCCGACGGCGAAGGCCGCCAAGCGGAACGTCGTCGATGATCGAGACGGCCGGGCGGATCGCCAGGACGCAGGATCGAACAGGGCGAAAGACGGGCATGTCCTCGGCTGGAGCAATCGCGTCACCACAACGGGTTTCGCCAAGTCCTGCGCTTGCGTCGACCCTGGCACCGTACCGGGCGTTGTCCTTGACCCCTTCGGTGGCGCCGGGACCACGGCCCTCGTTGCCGACCGCCACGGCCTCGACTGCACGATAATCGAGCTCAATCCCAAATACGCGGAAATCGCCCGCCGTCGGCTCTCCGCGGATCAGGGGCTCTTCGCCCAGATCGAGGTGGCGGCATGAGCGCGGTGGCATTCATCAAGGCCATGGTGGAGGCCGGTTTCTCTCATGAGGACGCCCTGCGCGCTGGCGAGGTCTACGAGGCCCTGCAGCCGCAGCGTTCGAAGGGGGCGGAACGGACCCGTCGCTGGAGAGAGCGTCGCGAGGCGTCACAAAGCGTCACGTGTGACGGTGGTGACGTTCGTGACGCCGGTGACGCATGTGACGCCCCCCTTTCCCTCCCTCCTTCCCCCCAGACCCCCCAACCACCCACCCATACCCCCGGATATGAGACTACCCGCACGCACGAGAGGGCCGAGCCCGTCCTGGCGGTGGTCGCAGCAACCGATTGGCCCGAGGAGACTGGCGGCAAGCTGGCTAGTCGGCTCTGCGAGGAGGTCGCTTCGCCTCGTCTGGACTGGGCCAAGACACCGGACCTGCTGACCACGTCGACCCGGCTGTTCGCTTGGAGACGTGACGGCGCGTCGTGGGAGTTCGACGTGGTGCCGGTGGTCACCGCGCTCGCCAGCCGCCCAGGCAGGCCGATCACGTCGTGGAAGTTCTTCGACGCCGCCGTCGCCCAGTCCATCGCGGACAACCGCCAAGCCCTGAAAATTCCCGAGGCCCGCCATGCAGCCCAGACCGATGACCGAGTTTCCGACCGCCAATCTGCCCGCAGCGCAAACCGAGACCGTTCGGATGCCGGAGCTGAGTGGGCCTCTCAGGTCGTGGCTGCTCGAGGAGGTTTCTGACGCCAAGGCCGTGGAGGTGATCACGAAGAGCGACCTGCTGCGCGGCCAGGCGGCGATGATGCTGCCGGTTCTGAGGCAGGAGGCCCTGCGGCCCGCGACCGAGGCCGAGATCGTCGCCATCATCCGCAGCCGGGAGCAGACGTTCGGCGATCTGAGGATCAGCCGCACGGAGAGCGAGTGGGCCACCTTCTACGCGGACTATTTCGAAGCCCTGGCCGGTCTGACGGCCTCGGCCATCGAGTCCGGGATGAAGGCGTACATCGCCCTGCCGGACAGCGACTGGGCGCCGAAGCCGGGCAAGCTGGCGCACCTCGCCCGGACTACACCGACGACGGGCCGCTTCGCCCGCGCGTACAATCGCGCCAAGGCGGCGGTGGTTCAGCACCAGCAGGCGACGGCGCCGAAGCCTCTGCCCGGTCCGAAGCATTCGCCGGAAGAGGTGAAGGCGATGGTGTCCGAGACGCTGGCGGCGCTGTCGGAGACACCGACGGCGAAGTTGATGGCGGCCCGTCATGCCGCCCGGCCCCGCACGCCGTCCGCCCCGCTCCCGCCCGGCAGCCACATGAGCGCAGAGATGCGCGCGAAACTGGGGAAGGCAGCATGAGCCGAGCGAACTTCCGCACCGTCATGGAACAGGAGGGCGGCCAGTGGACCCGCTACCGCGTCCTCGAATGTCGGTGCGGCGCCGAAGGCCGGATCAAGGACACGGCCAAGCGGCCGCTGGCGTCGTCACCCTGCGCTCAAGCCTTCCGCCGCGCGGGATGGACGAGCGTCAGGCCAGATCGCGGCGTCTGCCCAGCCTGTTCCGCCCCGAAACCCAAACCCGCCCCCATCGCCCAGGAGAGCATCATGGCCGTAGAGCCGCCCCGTCAGCCCAGCACCGAAGACCGTCGCCGAATCCGTGAAGCCCTCTTCGAGACCTATCTCGAGGATCGCGGCTGCTATGCGAAGGCCCATAGCGATCGATCCGTCGCCAAGGGCCTGAACGTCCCTTTCGCATGGGTGGCCGCCGCCCGCGAGACACTGGGCTTCGGGCCTGACGTCAACGAAGCCGGTTCGGCTTTCAGCGCCGAGATCGGTGCGCTGAAGGCTGAACTGAAGGCGCTTCAGGACGAGGCGCTACAGGCGTTCGTGTCGCGCTGCGAAGAACTCGACAAACGCATCGGGCAGGTCGAGCGCGCCGGATACCGGGTGCCCGCATGAGCAAGAAGGGGAAGAAGAAGCCGTATGATCCGGCGGCCGCCGCTCGCCATCGTCAGGAACGGGCAGAGAGCGCGGCCGAGATCGCTCGTCTGCGCGCCCAGCCCAGCACGGCCGTCAATGTCGACAAGCGCACGGGCCGCCTGACCGGAGCCTGGCGCCTGAACTGCTTCAACACGCTGCTGCCTGCCGGTGGTCATGAACGCATGGCCATTGACTGGTTGGAGGAGACGATCAGGACGGCTTCTGGAGAGAACGGCGCCGAGCGTCGGCCGGACTACATTCGGGGCACGGCATCTGGAGCGCCGGGTCAGAATGTCACGAACTGGATGATCGCCGCGGGCCTTGATCTTCACATCATCGAACAACAGTTTCGCCCGGATGATATTAGGATGCTCATGGCCCTCATGCAGCCCGACGCTGACCTGATGACGCGCTGGCGGGCAGTCGTGGAGAAGTACACCCTCGAGACTGATCCCCGAGCCCAGGCCGCACGGGTGAGGGCGGCCTGCGCTCATCTGGTCTGGGTCAAGGACCGGATGCCGATGCTTCGGCGCCAATATCACGAACGCAAAGCCGAAGCGGCTTAGGCCTTTTCAACGCCACCAAATGTGGTAGAAAACATCAAGGTCGCTTCGCGCGTCCACAAGATAGGCCCCTCGGGAAACCGGGCGGGCCTTCTTCGTATCCGGCCTCCCTTAAGGGCGAGAGGACGGCAGGCTTAGGGTTGGGAGTTCCCGGCCGGGCCTGCCGTCTGCCCTTGCGGCGCAGCCGCCCGGCACCATCACCGAGGGGGACAGATGCCCAAAGCGCCACGAGTTCACGGCGATCATCAGGTCTCGCGCCCGGCGCCGATGTCGCGCCAATCCCCTCCGCCCGGCGTCACCGATGAGCGCGCGGACATCCGCCGCTCCAACGTCGGTCTGACCACTCGTCAGACCTGATCGCTAGGGAGGAGGCATGACGGCAAAGCGCCGTCAGACCGACGTCTGCCCCCGTGGGGGTATAGGTTCTTTCTGAGGGGGGCGGCTCCGTATACGGGCGGCTGAGGCATGTACGTTTTTCAGCTATGGGCGCCAAACCCGGTTGACGGTTGACGGAGGTTGACGATGGCCCTCGTCAGCATGGCTGAATACGCCAAGCAGCACGGCGCCTCGAAGCAGGCGGCCAGCAAGTGGAAAGCCAGGGGCTGCCTGAAAATCATCGACGGCAAGGTCGACGTTGCGGCGTCGGATCGCATCATGGCTCATGCGGGCCTCGGGCGGTTCGCGGATCGGTCAACTGAGGCGTCAACGGTCAACCGTCAACCGAGTAAACCAGTTGTCCGCGAACTCGCTGGGCTGGCCGAGGAGCTGACGGGCGCCGCCGAAGAGGCGGAAGACCTGCAACCCGCCCTGATCGCGTTCGCTAATCGGCTCGCGGAGGGGCACAACGTCGACAAGATTACGGCCGAGACGTTCAAGGAGAACGGCCTCGCCCTGCTTCGCCTGATCGACGCCCGCAAGCGCGCCGGTGAAGTTGTCGAGATGGCCGACGCCGAGGCCGTCATCTTCGAAATGTTCCGCCTCCAGCGCGACGCCTGGCTGAACTTTCCGTCTCGCGTGGCCCCCCTGATCGCGGCCGAGCTCGACGTCGAGGCTGATCAGGTGTTGGAGGCGCTGACGGTTCATGTCCACCAGCAGCTCTCCGATCTGGGCCAACCATCTAACCCGCTCCGACAAGATGGAGCGGCTCAGGCTGACAGCGAAGAAGGCGTTCAACCCGCCTCCGCGGCTTAGCCTTCCCGAGTGGGCTGACGAGTTTCGCCGCCTTGCCCCTGAGGCGGGCAGCAGCTCTGGCCGCTGGCGCACATCCACGGTCGAGATCGGGCGGGGCCCGATGCTGGCCGTCACAGAGCCGGGCGTTGAGGTGCTCTCGGCGATGGTGTCGACGCAGCTTCTGAAGACGGCGCTGCTCGAGAACATCTTCGGTTATCACGCGCACCTGAACCCCTGTCCGATCCTGCTCGTGCAGCCGAAGGATGACGCCGCCGAGGCGTTCTCAAAGGAGCGCATCGCCCCGATGATCCGGGTGACGCCGGTTCTTAAGGGGCTGGTCGGCCACCGCCACACGCGGACGTCGGAAGACACTCTGACGTTCAAGAGTTTCCCAGGCGGCTTTCTGGCGCTGGTGGGCGCCGGTAGCCCTGACAACCTGGCCCGTCGCCCGATCCGCCTGACCCTCTACGACGAGGTCGACAAGTATCCGGTCACGAAGGAAGGCGACCCGTTCGTCCTGGGCGACGAACGACAAGCGACCTTCTCCGACGCCCTGAGCGTGCGGACCTGCTCGCCGACCATCGCGGGCGAAAGCCGGATCGAGAGCAGCTATCTCGACGGCGACCAGCGCAAGCCGTCGGTCGCATGTCCGCATTGTTCGCATCGCCAGTTCCTGACCTGGGATCATGTGCAGTGGCCGAAGCGTGAGGTCGAAGGCCACGAGAAGGAACACCTTCACCAGAAGGCCCAGGTCTTCTGTGAGGCTTGCGGCGTTGGCTGGAGTGAAGGCGAGCGCCTGAAGTCGCTCGCGACGATCCGGTGGCACCAGACGCGGCCGTTCATTTGCTGTGGTGAACGTCAGATACCGCTCGAGGCGTACACCTCTTTGTCGAAGGCAGGGGAGCCCGACCCTGTCGGTTCGCTCTGGGACTGGTGGGAGAGCTCGCGCTGGGCGGTCTATCGCGCCAAGTGCCGTTGCTGTGGCGACTGGGCCGTTTCCAATCAGCACGCCAGCTTCAACGCCGGAAAGCTGTACAGCCCCTGGAGCCGAAAAGACGCCCCCGCCCGGATCGCCAAGAAATGGCTCGATGCGCAGGGGGACGAGGACAAGCTTCAGGCGTGGTGGAACACGCAGATGGGGCTCCCTTATCGCCGCAGCGCCGGGAAGTTTATTGCGGCCGAGACGCTGGCGGCGCGTCGCGAGAACTGGAAAGAAGGCCACGTTCCGAACGGCGTCGCGGTCCTGACGGCCGGGATCGACACGCAGGACGACCGCGTCGAGGTCGAGGTCGTAGGCTGGGGCTTCGATCAGGAGTCGTGGTCCGTCGACTACAAGGTCATCGAAGGCGCGTTCGACGACCCAGTCACGAGGAAGAAGCTCGACGAATACCTGTTGACCGTCTTTCGGCGTGGAGATGGGCGCGAGTTCCGCATCGCCGCGGCCTGCCACGACTCCGGCGGTCACTTCACCGACAGCGTCTATCAGTTCAGCAAGGAGAGGCTGGGGCGACAAGTTTGGGCGATCAAAGGTGCCAGCGACCGCGCCGGGCGCCGCTCGCCTGTTTGGCCCGCCAAGCGCCCCACCAAGAAGGGCAGGGAGAAGTTCAGGCCCTACATCATCGGGACGCAGACGGCGAAGGACACGATATCTCACCGGCTACAAGTCGCGCTTCCGGGCCCCGGCTACATGCACTTCCCCGCAGACCGCGACTTCCACTGGTTCAGCCAGCTCACGGCCGAGCGCCCCAAGGTCAAGGTCGAGGGTGGCCGGAAATACTGGGTCTGGGAACAGATCCCAGGTCGGGCGAACGAGGGCCTCGACTGCCGCGTCTACGCGTACGCCGCACTGATGGGCCTTATCGCGAAAGGGCTGAAGTTGAACGCTCACGCCACCTCAGTCGAAGCCGAACAACCCATTCCACCGGGCCCGCCGCCCGCCGAACCCGATGAGGGGTCGGAGACCCCGCCCGCAGCGCCCGCGAAGCGCCGCCGCCGCCCTCGACGGCAAGGGCCCGGCTCAGACGACGACTGGCTTTGGTCTGGTCGCTAGGAGGCTTGCATGCCCGTATCGGACAACTACGCAACCGAGTTGGCGCAGCTGCGCGAGGGCTTGGCCAGCGAGCATGTGACCGTCGAGAGCAACGGCCGCCGCGTGACCTACCGCGGCGTCGATGAAATCCGAATGGCCATAGACTACTTCGAGGGCTTGGGGGGGAAGAGGCGGAAGCGTCGGACCCGATACAAGGCCGCCTCGCTGGGGCGCTACTGATGCAGGCCGCCCTTTCGGACCGCCTCGTCGGCATCATCTCGCCCCGCGCCATGCGCCGCCGTATGGCCGCGAGGGCTGGGGCCGAGCTGGTCGATATGTCCCTGAAGGCAGCCCGCCCGAGTGGCGGGCGCAGGCGCTATGAGGCCGGGCGCCACAACCGCCTGACGCGCGACTGGCACCCTGGCTCCGGCAGCGCCGATGCGACGATCACCCAAGACCTCGGGGTGATGCGCAATCGCTCGCGGGACTTGGCGCGGAACAACCCATACGTCGCCGCGCTGGTGCGCCAGCTCGTCGCGAACCTCGTAGGGGACGGGATCGAGGCGCGCGCCGCGCATCCTGATCCAGCGATCCAGAAACTGGCGCAGGAGATCTGGCTCAAGTTCGCTCGCTCGAAGGTCGACGGGCGCCACGACTTCTACGGCCTGCAAAAGCTGGCCGTGCGCACGATGGTCGAGGGCGGCGACGTTCTGAACGTGTGGACGGCTAAGGACGGCGTGCCTGACGCCCGCTGCCGTCTGGTCGAGGGCGACCAACTGGAAACGCCTTCCGGCCTTTGGGGTCTGCTCAACACCAACGGGCCTCTGATCCGTGACGGCGTCGAATTCGACGGGGCAGGGGACCGAGCGGCTTATCATCTGCTGCGCGATCACCCCGGCGACATGCTCCGCGGTCTGCTCCGCAAGTATGATCGCGTCGACGCTCAGCACGTGGATCACATGTTTGAGCCCACGCGCCCAGGTCAGACCCGAGGGGTTCCTTGGCTCGCGCCGAGCATGATGGTCGTGCGCATGCTCCAAGACCTGGACGTAGCCATCGCGACCAAAAAGCGGATGCAGGCGTGCATCGGCATCATCCGCACGATGTCGCGTGACGAGGACGAGGAAGAAGTCGACGTCGGCACCGAGACGGAAGCGGGCGAGGATGAAGGCTCCGGCTCTCCAGCTCTGGAGCGGATGGTGCCCGGCATGGTCGTCGAAGGCTTGCCCGGCGAGGAATATACCACAATCACCCCGACGGCGGACGGCGATAGCGACACATTCTATCGCCAGCAGCTTCGGAGCGTGGCTGCGGCCATAGGCATTCCCGATCACCTGATGACCGGCGATGTCGGCCAGGCGAACTATTCGAGCCTCCGCGCTGCTACCGTGGCGTTCTGGGCTGTGCTTGACGACTGGCAGTGGAACGTCATCGTTCCTTTCCTCTGCGACCCGGCGTTCGCCCGTGTCATGCGGCGCGAGGCCCTGCTTCGCCGAGAGCCGCGCCTGGCGGAATGCACCGCCGAATGGACGCCGCCGCCGCGCCAGTGGGTTGACCCGATCAAGGATGTAGCCGCGCTCGTCATGCAAGAGCGTGCGGGCTTCATCAACAAGCCGGAAATCCTCGCCCAGCGCGGCAAAGAGTACAGGGCCCACTTCGAGGAGAAGGCAGCGGTCCAGGCGCTGGGGGACAAACTGGGGCTGGTCTTCGACACCGACCCGCGGCGCGTCAATGGATCGGGCGCCCTGCAGCCGCCGTCCGGGTTTGTCCTGCCCAAGGATGATGCAGACAGTCGGTCGGTCGTGAGTTTCTTCGGCCGTATGCTGGACGCCACGGAGCGCGGCGACCGCGCCGCGATCAATCAGGGCTTCGTCGAAGCCGCCACCGCGCTTCGCGACGGTGATCCGAACGGCCAGGCAATGGCCGCCATCATCGGCGCCCTGACTGGCGCCGACGAACCCGAGAACAGGGAATAGCCATGTTGCTTCGCTCACGCCTTATGGGCGCTGCCCCCGTGCGCGCGCCTGCTACCGACGCGGACGGCCGCTCCGCACCGACCGGATATCACGGCCAGACCGTGCAGCGGTTCGCCGCCTTCGCCCCCACGACCTACGACGCCGCGACCCGCTCAGTTGAGGTGATCATCTCGACCGGCGTCCGTCGCCGGACTTGGTTCGGGTACGAGGAACTCGAGGTCTCGCCGGAAGCCTGCGACATCAGTCGCGTGGCTCTGGGCCAGGTCCGAGCCCTTGACCATCACAATGATCGCCAGATCGACGCCGTCGTCGGCTCGGTGGTCGAGGCTCGGTTCGAAGGGCCCAACCTCGTCGGCCGCATTGTGTTTGCCGATACCGACATCGGCCGGAAGGTCGAGGGCATGGTCGCCCGCGGCGAGCTCACGGGCATCAGCTGCGGCTACACCATCGAGACCTTCGAACTGGTCGGCATCGAAGATGATCGCGAAATCTGGCGAGCCACCCGGTGGTCGCTGATGGAGGTCAGCTTCGTATCAGTTCCCGCAGACGCGAACGCCGGGGTGCGTTCTGCGGGCCAATCCCCCGGAACCCCCGGCGAGCCCGCCGATCCCCAACAGGAGAATGAGACCATGCGTACCCGCCTCATGGGCGGCGCGGCCGCCGCTGCGCTGTCCCCGAACACCGACACGGGCGCCGCCCCCGTGGCCCCGACTGGCGAAACCGCCACGCGCGCAGCTGCTCCGGCCGCCCAGCCGGTTCCGAGCGGCGTCGGCTTGACCGACGGCCTTCGTCTTCTGGAGCAGGCTCGCTCGTTCGGCGCTGATGTCGAAACTCAAATCCGCGCGCTCGTCACCGACCCGGCTCAGACGGTCCAGTCCGTCGAAAGCGCGATCCTGGCCGCTGCGTCTCGCGCTCAGGCCGCGCAAACGGCGGCGGTGGCGGCAGGCGCCGGCGCTCGCGTGAGTTCGGACGAGCGCGAGACCCAAAGCCGCGGCATGGTCGACGCCTTGGTCTCGCGCATGACCCACGCTCAACCGACGGACATCGGGCGTCAGTACCGGGGTCTGCGCATCGTGGACCTGATGGCCGAGCGCAACGGGATCGCCTCGCGCAACGTGGACGAGATCATCGAGCGGTCGGTGGGCATGCACACCACGTCGGACTTCCCGAACCTGCTCCAACAGGCGGCGAGCCGCGTGCTGCTCGCGTCCTACACTCAGGCTCAGCCGATCTATCGCACCTTCTCGGCGCGCCGGAACTTCCAAGACTTCCGCCCGCACAGCATGCTGCGCATCGGCGAGTTCCCGCTGCTGGAAGAAGTGAACCAGTCGGGCGAGATCAAGTCCGGCACCATCCCCGAGTCCGCTGAGAAGGTCGGCCTGAAGACCCGCGGCCGCAACATCGCCCTGACCCGCCAAGCCCTGATCAACGACGATCTGGGCGCCTTCGCCGACATGGCGGCTGCGGCCGGTCGCTCTGCCGCCAGGACTGAGGACAAGGTCGCCTTTGATGGCCTGCTCAGCAACAACGGCAAGGGCCTGAAGCTGGCCGACGGCAAGACCTTGTACCATGCCGATCACGGCAACCTGGCTGCGGCGAGCGGCGCGATCAGCGAGACCACGGTCGACGCGGGCAACCAAGCCATCCGCTTCCAGAAGGGGCTCGGCGACGAGGTGCTGGATTACAGCCCGGCGATCTTGCTGGTGGGTCCGAAGCAGGAGCTGGCCGCCCGCAAGTTCGTGGCGGTGGTCAACGCCGTCAGCCAGGACGAGTTCAACCCGTGGGCTGGCCGCCTGCGCGTCGAGGTCACGGCCCGGATCACCAACAACAGCTGGCGGCTGTTCACGGACCCGAATGAACTGGCGGCCTTCGTCTACGGCTACCTGCGTGACGCTGAAGGCCCGATGGTCAGCCAGCACGAGCCGTTCAATCAGGACGGCATCGTCTGGAAGGTGCTGCACGACTTCGCATTCGGCGCGGTCGATCATCGCGGCACCTGGCTCAACGAGGGCTGATCGCCCGTCTCATCATCCCTGACCTGGGCGGCTTCGGCCGCCCTCGTCGTTTCTAAGGACCAGACGACCATGAAAAACTACAAACAGCAGGGCGCAATCCTCGACTTCGTCACGCCTGCGGGCGGCGCCGTCGCCGGCAAGCCGCTGATCATCGAAAAGGCGTTCCTGATCCCCGCCAGCACCACGGAGGAAGGCGAGGCCAACTCCGGCGCTGTCGAGGGCGTGTACGAGTTGCCCGCCGCTGGCGCCGCAGCGGCGCAGTTCGCGACCGCCTATTGGGACGCTACCGCTGGCGCCGCCACCGGCGCCGCCACCGGCAATACCAAGATCGGCTACTTCGCCGCCGCGAAAGCGGCCAACGCCGCAGCCGTCGACGTCAAGCTGATCCCTGCGGCTTGAGACTGAGGTCAGGAGGCGTTGATGCGTAACTTCAGCAGCCTCCTGGTCCGCCTCGATCGTGCCGTCGAGCGCAAGCTCTGTGACGATGCGTTGTATTTCGGCGACGACGACCCAGACGCGGCAGAGGGCCTCCGGGTTCGGGTGATGATCGATCACCCCCGGTCAGCCGACCGGCTCTCCGGGGGCATGTCGTTTACCCGATCCCGTCCGGTTCTCCGGGTCGCTCGAGACATCCTCCCGCACTTGGCTGAAGGCCACCTGTTCCGGGTTGACGACGACGTATGGGCTCTCGCCGAGGCGCCCGTCGCCGAGGACGACGGCCGGTGGTGGGCCGCCGAGGTCGAACCGGGATGAACCTCAACGGGGTCCAGCTCCGTGCGGCGCTGACGGGGGACTTCGACAAGGAGGTCGACAAGGGCCTGACCAACGTCGAGACCGCGCTACAGGCCGCCCTGTTCGACTACGCCGTCGATACGCAGGCCAAGTGGCGCCAGGACGTGGCGCAGTCAGGGCTTCGGAACGCCCAGCGCCTGACTAAAACCATCCGTGTCCGCAAGTACAAGAACAGCGGCCTAAACCCAGCCGCGCAGGTTTTCTCGACCTTCCCGATCCTTCAGCGCGCCTTTGAGCAGGCGACGGTGGTTCGGTCTCCTGAAGGTCATTTCCTTCTCATCCCGAACCCCGATGTTTGGCCCAATGGCCGGGTTGTCAGGCCGAGCCGGAACGGCGGCCAGCGAACCAACACCCTCGCGCTCGCGGAGCAGCGCTTCGGCAAGCTCCGGCTGATCTACCGCCCCGGCAAGGCGGGCCTTCTCGTTGCTGAAGCCAGGTCGAGCGCATCTCGACCGGGCACCTTCAAGAAGGCGAGCGCCACAGCGCTTAGAACCGGCCGGGGCCTGACCACCATCGTCGTCTTCTACGTCGTCAAGGAAGCCCGTCTCCCTCGGATGCTGCGGGGCAGCGTGATCCGGGATCGGGCCCGCGCGAACGCCAGCCGCGAGATCGACCGGCGCTTCATCCGCTATTTCCAGCAGGGCTCATCTGTCCCGCTTCTGACAGGGCCGAGCAATGATTGAACCGGCGTATCAGGAACTGGCTGAGCAGCTGGCGCAGGCGCTCGTCGCCGTTGGCTTCATCTCCAGCGGTGATAAACTGAAGATCGACCCTGAGGCGCCCTTCACCCCGACAGGTGACGAGAGGACGCTCGTCTGTGCGGCAGCGCTGGTGAAACTCGGCACCGCACCTGTGCGGCATATCCTCGGCGGATCCGCTACGCGTTACGTCATCGACCGACAGTGTCGACTGGAGCTGGCGGCGGCCGGGCCCGCCCGTCTCATGCGATCCCTTCGCGTGAATGAAGTCCTCGATGCAGTGGCCGTCATCCCCGGCAGGAACCCGACTCTTTCGGGCAAGGCCGAGCGGCTGATCCTCGGCGAACAGACGGATGACGAACTGCCGCCGAACGGCGTCAGCCTTTTCCTGACCTTCACCATTCGAGTCCGGTCCGGCGATGCGCTGGGCCGTACCCCCTAAGGGAGCACGACCATGCCGAACGACATCTGGTACGGCGGCGATTGCGAAACCCGCATCGGCCGCCGCCCCGACCTGAACACCGCCCCGACGGCCTGGCAGGCTGTCGAGTTTCTGACGCTGAGCATCACGCCGTCGCAGGAATGGCGCCCGCGAAACAAGCTGGGCAATCCTGGCATCCGCAAGAACGTCCTCGATCCCACCCGCCCGCGTAAAGGCTTCTTCCGCCTGGCGGGAGAACTGGTGCTGGACGCGGACACCCGTCAGCTTCCGATCTGGCTGCGCTTCGGCATGGGCGCTCCCGCTGCTGCGGTCGAGAATGGCGCCCTGTTTGACCACGTCTTCGAGAGCGGCTCGAAAGCCGAGCAGTACTTCGATATCGCGATCAAGGTCGGTGACAACGACATCCGCGTCTACGAGGGTCTGACCATCGCGCAAATCTCGACCCAGTTCACGGGCGAGACCACGCAGGACTTCAACATCAATATTTCGCTGGCTGGTCTTCGTCGCCGCAAGGCGACGGCTTTCCCGGCCGGGACGGTTGCGGCCGCTCCGGCTGAGGCTCCCATTCTGCGCGCCTTGTTCAAGGTCAACGCGACGGCGGCGGATAACATGCTCTCCGGCAGCTTCAGCTACAGCCGAACGCTGCAGGAGGGCATCTACCTCAGTGCCACCCCGACCATGTCGAGCCTTCGCCCCAACGGCGCCCAGCACTCGGGTTCGGCCTCCTATCGCGCCATCGGCTTGGCCTTCGATGTGATGGAAGAGGAGGAAACCACCTTCTCGGCGGCCTTTGACCTGCTTGGGGTGGTGGATGACCATCTGATCCGCCTCGAGCACCCCCAGGCGCTGCTGTCGCCGAGCCCGCTGCCCATCGACGGCGTCGGGGCGATTGAGCGAACGATCAACTGGTCGCCCTATCAGACGGCCGCCGCTGGCGCCGCGCGCATCGTGATCACGAACGACGTGGAGACCTATCCGTGACGGTCGTCGTTTCCACGCGGACCGAGCCGGTTACGAGGCCCCTCAGCCCGCCCTTCCAGTCGATGACAGTGACGGTCCGCCGCCTCCGCACACCGGAATGGGAGGGCGCTCGCGACGCGGCACAGGCGATCCTGCGCGACGACGGCAAACTGCTCCCGCTTCTGATGGAGCATGAACTGCTCCCCGATGGCGGCGTGAAGGCGCTGCGTCACATGCGCGAGAAGTCGCCGCTCCAGTATGCCGTCTTCCTGTCGGGCATCGGCCTCTGGCTGACGGCGGTCGAGTGCGCCCTCGTCGGCCTTATCAGCTGGGAGGGCGTGGTCGACGAGGACACGCGCGAGCCTGCACCGATCACCCGAGAGGTTCTGCAGGTGCTGCTTCTCGATGATCGCATGAGCGACCAGCTGATGAACATCCTGACGGAGGCGGCCCGGCTGTTGATCGTGGAGGGAAAGCCCTCCGGGGCCTAGCCGAGTGGCTCTTCGGAGCCCGGAAGGACGGCATCGGCCCCGACTACTGCAACAACTGCTCGAAAATCGGGGCGGCCTGCGCGCGCGGCATACCCGACGCTTCTGGGCGCAACTGCCCCCAAGTCGAACACGCCTGCCGCACCCAAGAAGGGCGCCGGGTGTGGGACGCCGTTCAGCGATCCAGCGGGTGGACCGGGGGCGGAATGACCCCCGTGCGGGTGGACCGACAATCGGTGCGAACTCGCCTCGAAGATGTTCCCGGCTGGATCGTGGAAACGCTGCTCGACGACTTCGAGCCCGCAGCGCTGGCGGCACAGGCCGCCGCTCGGAAGAAACGGGCGGGCGGGCCGCAGAAGCCTGACACGGAGGCGGACGATGACTGACACGACAGCTGGTCGCGGCGGCGTCGGCATTCGCCTGTTTGTTGAGGGCGGCGCCCTTGTTCGCCGCACGTTCAACCAGATCGGCGACAGCGGCCGCAAGATGTGGTCCGAAATCGCGTTGGGCGAACGCTCTGCGAACCCGGCCATCAGGGCTCTTTCCCTCGGGGTTGGAGAAGCGAAAGGGGCGATTGACGGCCTAACCAGCCGTGCGGGCGCCGCCGGTGTCGCCTTGGGCGCATTCGGCTTCGCCGGTATGGCTCTGGCGGCGGTGCTGGGCACTGTGGCCATCGCAACCCAAGGCGCATTCCAGGCGATGGAGGACGCAGCGGTTCTGACCGACACGGCCGAACGCATCGGCCTCGGGGTCGAAGCCCTGCAGGAGTGGCGCTACGTGGCCGACGAGGCAGGCGTCGACACCGCCAAACTCGAAGCGGGGATGGAAAAGCTCAACGGCGTCCTCGGGCGGTTCAAGCTCGGCATTGCCGATGGAAAGCTGAAGCCGGTTTTCGAGGAACTCGGGATCACGAAGGATCAGCTCGACAACATCACCACGGCCGACCAGCTGCTCACCCTCCTGTCGTCGACCTTGGGCCAGATCGACGACCGCGCGAAGCAGGTCGCGCTTGCCCGTTCGCTGGGTATTGAAGAGCTTCTGCCGATCCTGCGACTGGGCTCTGACGAGCTCGAGCGACTGAGGAATGAGGCCAGCGAACTCGGCTTCGTCATGGGCGCCGAAACGGTCGCCGAACTCGACAAGGCCGACCGGGCGATGGAGCGCGCCGGGCAGCAGTTCCGTGTCATCCGCGACACGGCTGTCGCCCCGCTGGCGACGATTTTCTCAGACCTCACGAGCGAGATCGCCAAGAGCTCGGTCGAGATATCGAACATGACCAGCCAGCTTCCGGCCTGGCAGCGGGCTATCGCGCAGTTCGCCCAGTGGTTGCCGGGCGTGGGTGGGCTGGTCCGCAATCTCGCTTCGAGGGCGAAGGGGGCCTTCGCGCCGGGCGCCAATCAGGACGCCTTTCAGGACTTCGACATCTGGTCGCTCGACCTGCCGGGCGTCCTGCGCCCGGAGGGCGGCGGCTTTGCGCCGCTCGGACATACTTCAGGCGGCGGTGGCGCCTCCGCGCGCGCTGAGCAGGCCCGGCTTGAGCGGGAGGCTGAACAACGCAGGCAGCGCGAAAGCCGCGCGAACGAGCGTCTGGCGCGAGCTGACGACGACATCGCCCGTGGATACGACCGAGGCTTCCTCTCCATCGAAGGCCGAGCGGCCTACGAGATCGCGGACTTGGAACGCGAGCGCGCCGCGCGCCTGCGCGAGATCGCTCGGGACGAAGAAGAATACGTCCAGTCGAAGGGACTGCGCGGCCTGACCGAGGTCGAGGCCCAGCTGCTTCGCGCGAAGCAGGACGAGCTGATCGGGCAAAAGAAGGCCGCGGTGGAGTGGGAGGAGCGTCGAGCCCTCGCTGCCCGCCGTCTGCGCGACGAGGAAGATAGCGCTCGCGCGGCGCTGGAGTTGCTCGACATCGAGTCCCAGATGGCGAGCACAGCGCGGGAGCGCGTTCGCATTGAGCGCGAAATCCTCCTGGCCTCTATCGAGATGGCCAGAAAGCGCCGGGCGGCAGAGCTGGAGAATGATCCCGAGCTGGACGAAGCCGAACGCAGCCGTCGCCTCAGCGTCTTCGACAGAGGCGCTCAGCGCCGTGTCGAACTCTTCGATCATCGCGAAGAAGAGCGACTGAAGGAACAGTTCAAGAGCTATGGCCGCGAAGTGGTGGAGGCCATCCAAGACGGTCGGATCGGCGAGTACATCGGCGATCAACTGAAGCAGCGCCTCCTCGATGGCGCGCTCGAGCAGCTCTTCAACCTGCTGAAGGGCGGCTTCAGCGGGATCGGCGGCGGGAGCGGCGGTTCAGGCGGCGGCCTCGGCGGCTGGGTGCAAGGCGCCATGAAGTTCGCATCGTCGTTCTTCGGCGGCGGTCGGGCGGCGGGCGGCGGGACGCGCGCGGGCCAGTTCTACACGACGGTCGAGCACGGGCGGCCCGAACTCTTCATGATCGGCGGTCAGGGTCATGTCACCTCAGCAGCAGAGACGGTGCGCATGCTTCAGGACAGCATGGGCGGTGGCGGCGGCAGCGGCTCGGCTCCGGTGGTTCAGCAGCGCAACGTGTTCGACTTCAAGGGGGCGGTCGTGACGGAAGACCTGATCGCCCAGGCGAACGCCAATGCCCAAGAAGCCGCGCAGAGCGCCTTCAACGGAGCTCGCGAAGTTGTGCCGTCAGATCGGGCGCGAACGGACCGATACACGCGGGGGCGCCGCTGATGCCCATCCTGCTTCCGACGCAGCCGCCAGCAAAGCAGTCGTTCCGGCTGGTTTCCTCCAAGAACGTCCTCGAACCCGCCTTCGGCGGCGGGGAGCTCGAACTTCGTCGCAAGGGCAGCCGATACGAGTTCGCCTACGACTACGGCGAGATGGACTACCTCGAGAGCCTGGCTTGGTCGGATCTGCACGTCGAAGGCGACACCCTCGTTGCGCCGGTCTTTCAGCCGGGGCTGGATGTAGGAGAGCCCGGCGCCGCCCCGGTGGTGAACGGCTCGGGGCAGATCGGCGCGGCGCTCCGCATTAGGGCGCTGAGGCCGGGCTACTGGTTCAGGAAGGGCCAGTTCCTATCGGTCGTGAACGGCGGCGTTCAGCGGTTCCTGTATCGGGTGTTCCAAGCGACGCAGGTCTTGCCAGACGGCACGATCACTCTGCCGCTCTATACCCTGTTGCGGCGTCCGCACCCCGACGGGTCAGTGGTCGAGATCAAGGAGCCGAAGATCGAGGGCTACCCCCGCGATGTGTCGGACACCGAGGTCTACGACAACCACAACGTCGAGGTGTCGTTCAAGATCAGGGAGCGCGAGTGATGGATAACGCGCTCGTCGGTGGTTATCAGCAGCCGAGCCCCATCACCACCACTCTGGTACGGTTCGATACGCCTGGCGGCCCCATCTGCCTGACAGACGGCGGCTTTACACAGTTCGACGCCAATGAGGGCAACGGCCCCGAAATCTACTACGGCAACCACCCCACCTATGGCCGCCTCTCGACGATCTCATCGATCAAGGATGGCGCCGAGGCCCAGACGACGCGGGTCGATATCACCATCCTCCCGGCCTCGGACGTCGCGGCGGCTGCGCTCGCGGCGCCCTCAATGCAGGGCGTTAGGGTGCAGTGGTGGGAGGGGGTCATTCACCGTCAGGACGGTCTGCTGATTGGCTATCCCGAACTGAAGTTCGACGGCGAGATCGACAAGCCGAGGTTCCGCGTCGTCACCTGGACGCTGACCATCGAGTGCGGCACTCAGGCCGAACGGCAGCTCGAGCCGAACACGGACTGGCGCCTCAACAACGCCTTTCATCAACGTTGCTGGCCGGGTGAGCTCGGCATGATCAACGTCGATGGTGTGACCCGCAAGGAAGAGTGGCGTTCGCGCCCGCCCGATCCCGGTCTGTTCAAGCGCCTGCTGAACACCTTCATCCCCTTCTCACGATAGGTCTTCTATGCCCGACCTGATCAAGCGGGCTGCGGCGACGCAAGCCTGCATGGACCGCTTTTGCGGGCGAACCTACGCGCCTGGCGTTCGCGACTGCGGCAAGCTCACAGCCCACGCTCTTCACAAGCAAGGCCGCTCGGCGAAGCTCATCAACGCCTCGCGACACACGACCGAAGCCGGGGCGGTTCGGTACATCCGCAAGGCTGGGTTCATAGACCTTCTGGGCCTGATGGACGCGGTGCTTCCAGGCAGCCGGATCGGTTCGGCCGAGACCTTGCCCGGCGATATCGTGGCTTTGGCCATGCCGGATGGCGACCCCTTCGGCTGCTCCCTGACGGTCGCCCTCGACCCCTGCGCCATACGGGTGCTCGGGTTCAAGGACGGTGTCGGCCAGGTTCTCATGCCGGTTGAAATCGTGACGGCCTGGAGGGTCTGACATGCCCCAGGTTGCGCTTGCTGCCGCCAGCTTCACGACGACGGCCGCGACGACGGCGATGGCGGCCACCGCGGCGAAGGCTGCGATGGTGGCCACCCTGAAGTCGGTCGCGATCAGCGTGGTCAAGAACCTCGCTATCGCGGCGGCGATGTCTGCTCTTCAGCCGCAGGTGGGAGCAGCGGGGCGCACGTTCGAATGGACGCTCGACCCTGATGGCCCGATCCCGTTCGCTGCTGGCCGAGTTGGTGTCGCCGGCTCTGCCGTCCATCGGAAGACCTTCGGGCCGGACCTGATGTATTACGGCTTCGTCTCCGTCATATCGGGCGCCGGTCCGATTGATGGTTACGAGACGTTCCGGGGCGACGACGAGTTCGTCACCTTCGACGCCGCAGGCCGGGCCGTCACCTCACAGTGGACCGGCGAGATGTGGATGCGGCAGACGCTCGGCGCTCAGCCGGACGTCGCCCTGCCTTCCCCCTCGGGGCTGAAGCACAACGCCACCCTGCCGATGTGGAGCGGGTCGCACCGCCTCTCCGGCAAGGCCGCCTATCTGATGGTGCTCGGGGAGAACTCGAAGCGGTCGGCCTATCCAACCGGCGAACCACGCCCCCTTCATGTCGTGCGCGGCCTGAAAGGCTGGGATCCGCGCCGGGACAGCACTTATCCGGGCGGGCTGGGCCCCTGCCGCCTGCATGATCCTTCGACCTGGCTCTACATCACCAACCCGATCCTCTGGGGCCTGAAATGGGCGCTCGGCCTGTGGGAAAGCCCGGTCGGCAAGGGTGCGCCGCAAGTCGGTTATCAGGTCGGTGGTATCGGAGCGAAGCTGTCGGGCATCGACGTACCGGCCTTCGTCGCTGCGGCGAACGTCGCCGATGCAAACGGCTGGACGGTCGCGGCCTATCCCACGACTGACGACGACAAGAGCCAGGTGCTCGACTCATTCCTGCAGGCAGGCGGCGCCATCTACGCCCAGCGCGCAGGAAAGATCAGCTGCATCAGCCGGGCCGCCCCGCGTCCGAGCCTCGTTACGATCACGGCTTTCGATACAGCCGGTCCGCTGGAGATCGACACGGCGGCGAGCCGTATCGACCGCATCAACACGATACGTCCAAAGTTCTGGTCTGAGGCGCACCGCTGGCAACTGACCGCCATCGATGACGTGACGGCGCAAGCCTATCAGGACGAGGACGGCGGCGTTCGCCCCCGTCCGCTCGACTATCACTACGTGCCCTCGGCCAAGCAGGCGGCGCAGCTGGCGGCCCTGCAGATCGCTCACACGCGCGAAGGCATCGCCGGGGTCATCCCGCTCAAGCCGCACATGCAGCGCATTCGGCCGGGAGACGCCTTCACGATCACCGAGCCCGGCTTCGTGCTCAACGGTTTGAAGTGCCTCTGCCTCAACACCGAGTACGATCCTGCCACTCGCATCGTGCGTGTCAGCTTCGTGAGCGAGACGGACGGGAAGTACGCCTGGGCGCTTGGACAGAGCCCCACGCCTCCGGCGCCGCCTGCGCTGACGCCGGTTGATCCAACGCATGTGTCGCCGCCGTTGCCGGGGGAATGGATCATCATGCCGCGCCCTCCCGGTGCTGGCGGTTCTCTGGTCCCAGGCTTCGACTTGTGGGGCGAGGTCGGTAACAGCACGGCGACCGCCATTGAGGTGCAGTGGTGGGAAGTCCCGGCCGGTGTCGACCCGCACCTCAATCCGCCTGAAAGTGCGGATTGGCAGTCTGCCGGGAGCTGGCCTCCGACGGCGCGCACCATCCCTATCAACGTCCAAGGCGACCGATTTTACTGGATCGGCCTGATCTACATCCGGGGTCAGAACTACTCCGAGCGCCTGCCCGTCGGACCGTGGCTCGCTGGAAAGCTGGTCGCTGATGATGTGACCCATATCGGCGGGCGGCCGGTGGGGGACTTCACGGTCCTGCCCGAGCGTGTCGTGGCCCTTGACGACGAGGTCGATGCGATCAACGTCGAGGTGGGTCAGCAGCGTACTGACCTGGCCGGTGTCGCGGCCGGTCTGGTCAACAACGGCGTGGCGATCACGCAAGAGGCCCAGCGCCGCGAGACCGACGACGAGGTTATGGCGTCTACGCTGGGCCTGATCGGCGCGCGTTCGCCCGACGGCCTGACGTTCATCATCGACCGCGACAAGGTGATGGTCGGTCCTGGCGTCTCGTTCGCCCAACGCGACAGTCTGATCGAGGCGAAGTTTGCGGGCACGGCCAGCAGCCACATCTTCACCGTCGCCAGCACAGCCGCCGAGGAGGCGTCGGCTTCCGCCGAGGCCCTGCGCCAGATGGGCGTCGACCTCGCCAATGCGTCGGCCTGGCAGTTGGACAGCGCCAAGATCAAGGTCACGCCGACCGAGACGCTGAACCAGCGTCTCATCTCCATCGGTACGGCGCTCACGAACCGGCCGACCGGAGACGAGGTGGACGCGCGGGTCACTTCGGCCATGAACGCGGGTGTCGGGGCCGACGGCGTGATCGCCGAGTACGTCAATGCCGTCTTCACGAAGAAGGGCGAGTTTGAAACCCGCGCAGGCATGCTGCTGGAGGCCATCGACGGGGTGAGCGCGCGCGCCTCCCTGTTTGTGGACGCGAACGGTCGCGTCGGGGGCGTCAACGTCGGAGCCGAACAGGAACGCATCGATCTGGAGCTTGCATTCGACCGGGTGTTCTTCGTGGACGTTTCCTCGGGCGCCAGGGTCCAGGTGCTGAACTACATCGGCGGCCAGTGGACCTTCGACTCGAACGTGAGGATCACCGGAGACCTGCTGGTCGACGGGACCATCCGCAACGAGCAAATCCAGCAGAACACCATCACCGGCCTCTCGGCCAGCTATCAGGCCGGGCAGATCAACCTGAACGGGACGGCGCCGGTCGTGGTGGCGGAGGTCTGGACGGCGGTCGAGAAGACCGGGAGCCCGGTTCTCATCGACTTCAACGCCTGGCTTCAACTGCGCCACGATGCCTCGGGGAGCTTCACCAGCACCATCGAAATCCGGCGCTCCGCCGATACAGGGATCGGGGTCCAAATCCTGACCCATACCGTCGAGGGTTCCGGCATGGCGAACGACACCTTCGCGGGAATGGTGCCTTTCAAGGTCATCGACCGGCCCGGTCCGGGGTTCTGGCGATACTTCGTGCGCATCTCGTCCAACACCGACAACATGTCGGTGCAGAACTCCAAGACGCGCTACATCTCGGCCACAGAATACAAGACGAACCAATGATCTATCGCGTTGTGGATGCGGCTTCTGGGGCCATCGTGCGGAGCTTGGACGCTGACCCGGCAGTGGCGGCGCGCTACCTCGAGCCGGGGCAACTGCTGGTCGAGGCGGGGACGTCGCTACATATCGATGACACCGCCCTGGAGATCAGGGACGGGCGCCTGAAGCGCAAGGCGTCCGCCCCGGACGTGGCCTATGCAGATGAGGGCGCCGTGGCCGTCCTCATCGAAACGCACACGGAGGGCTGACATGGACCCCAAGCTGGAAGCCCTGGCCGAAGAGATGGCCGCCGCCGTGCGCGCCTTCCACACGTCGGCTGATCCTGTCGCCGCCGAGGCGGTCTTGCGAGCCGCTCTGGCGGACGCCTTCGAAGCTGTCGGGCTGCTCTTCCCGGTCAATACGACGGAGGCGATCACCGGCTATCTGGCGAAGTCAGAGGAATGGGCAGACCAGTATCGCGACTGGTCTACGGGCACGGCGACGGGCGGGCCGAACGGCGACGGCCTCTATCCCATCAAGGACCGGGAGGGCCTCGTGCGCTGGCTGGCATCGCCCGCCAAGGTCGCCGCCGAGGTCTTGGACGCCGTTCAGGCCAACGCAGCGGCCATTCAGGCGCTCGCTGAAAGCGCGGTGACGCAAAGGGGACTGACGACGGCGCTGGCCGAATATGCCCTGAAGTCGGGCGCCGAGCTGACCGACGCCACGGCGACGGCCCCCGCGCTCGGGGCGGACGGCGCCGAGGTGGCCACGGCCGGGTGGGTGAACCGGGCGATCGGCGAGGCGCTGGCGCCCTTCGTGGCGCAAATGCAGAACCTGACCGACGCGCTCGGCGGCGTCGCGTCCAACGTGGGTAACAAGGCGCCTGCCGGTTCTACGGCCGCTCGGCTCGAGGCGCTGGAGGCGGCCGTCCTTGCCCTGGCTCCGAAGGCCGACCCGATCCTGACCGGCGCAGCGCGTGTGTCCAAGCCGCCGCCTGGTGCGAACAACACGCGCATTCCGACCACGGCGTGGGTTCGCGAACTGCTGGCCTCTGGGGGATTCGGCGGCGGGTTCAGCCTTCCGAACGCGGCCGTCGTGACCGACGCCGCCTATGGCGCGCGGGGCGACGCCTCGACGGACGACACGAACGCTTTCAAGGCTGCGTTGGCCTCGGGCAAGACGGTGATCATCGTGCCGCCCGGCACCTATATGATCAGCGACACGCTTCAGGTGCCGAGCAATCGGACCATCGTCGGCTACGGCGTTGTCTCCCGTCTGATGCTGGTCCCAGGAGTGGCCAACAACACCAACATCCTCGCCGCGAGCGGCAAGCAGAAGATCAACATTCTCGATTTGGTGCTCGACGGGAACCTGCTCAACCAGCCGTCGAGCAATCATACGACCTGCCTTCAGTTCTCGGGCGTCGATGACGTGACCCTGAACAACGTCCACGGCGTGGGTTCGTTGATCGATGGCCTCTACCTGCACAACTGCAAGCGCCTGTCGGTCACGGACTGCCGGGGTTACGACAACGGCTATCCGGGCGTGGACGCCTCCGGCATGAACATCGACACCTGCGACGGCGCCAGCATCAACGGCTTTCAGGGCTATAATAACGGCTTCCACGGCCTCTACGTGTCGGCTGCGACTAACTGCTCGTTCGCTAACATCCTTGTCCACGACAACAGCCATGACGGCGTGCGCGCGGTCTGGGCGGCGGCGAACTGCTCGTTCAACAATGTCCAGAGCTACCGCAATGGCTGGCGCGGGATGATGTTCTCGGACGGCTGCTATGGTATCTCGATCAACAACGCCCAGCTGACCGACAACCGCCGCCACGGCTTGGGGGGCAGCGAGATCTGGTCGCTCCAGATCGCCAACTCGTTCATCAATGGAAACGACTGGTCAGGGATCGCCACGTCTGTCGCAGGCGACGACATCTCTGCGGTGAACGTCTCGCTTGGCGGGAACGGCGGCGGTCAGATCGAGCAGGCGCCGGCGTCGTCCATCCGCATCTTCAACCCAGCCTAGTCTATGGCCTGGGAGAACAGGCGGCGCAATGCGGCCTGAACTTTCGGAAGTCTCATCAGGAAACCGGTGGTGATGCCCGCGACGGCGAAGGCGCCGCCGAAGACGCCGGGATGCCAACCGGCCAGGGCGAAGGCTGCAACTGCCCCCGCCAGCGGAGTGACGATGACCAAGGCCACCACGCCGAAGTCACGCCATTTCGTGGAGCGTTGTTTTTCCATGTGACGGTCATGCTTCGCAGAACCGCCCTTGTCTATCTTGAAATAACCATACGGCGTTCGCGGCGCCGCGAGTTTCCCATCAGAATGGAGAGGAGGCGGCTATGCTGTCTGATCTACCCCCCGGCTTCGACCTGGGGCGGCTGCGCTATGCCTTCGGAGGCGCGGCCGGGGCGCTGATCTATGGCGTCTACACCTTCGTGCAACTGGTGAAGGCGGGGCACCGGCCGACGTTGTCGGACTTCTGGCGCGCGCTGGCGAATGTGACGGCCGGGCTGCTGGTCGGCACCGTCGCGGCTTTCGCTCTCGGCCCGGCGCTGGTCGCCATGATCCCGTTCGAGGGGTTGAGGGCGGCCGTCGATCCGGTCGCCGTCGGCTTCGTCGTCGGTGGTTTGGGCTGGGAGCTTCTGCCGCTCGTCATCGAGGGGGCCAAGCGCTGGGCCTCTCGTCTGGGCAAGGAGAAGTCGGGATGACCTGGGTCGACTGGATCGCCGCGCTGGCGAGCGGTTATGGCAGCGCCTGCCTGCAACTGCGGGCTCAGGCGCTGAAGCCCCGAATGGGCGACTATCCTGTGGGGCCGGGGGATGTGCGACGGGCGCTTTTCATCCTGTCGCTGATCCTGGGCGCCTATTCCCTGACCGTTCTGGTCGGGGACTATGGCGCATCCCGCACCGAGGCTCTGCTGGTCTGCGCCGTGGCCTACACCGCCCATGTTCTGTGGCGGAACGTGAGGCGGCAGAGCGTTAATCGCGTCGCTTAAGCAGGCGTGAGCGATTGCCTGACTGCTTTGCTGCATCGATCACGCAATTGGCTCCACGTCGCCTTACCCTCTAGGCCAAACAAATCTGAACGCGTGTATCCTTCATGAAATAGCGCCTTGCGCACTTCACTAGGAATACGGAAACGTCCGCTGTCGGCCAACTCGAAGGCGCGCTCAATAACTGGCTTCTGATTCACTATGAAACTCGTTTTCGGCCGATCCTGAACGAAGCGATCTTCGATATGGTTGCAGTGCTATCTGGCGCTTACCCGCCTGCCGCCAGCCAATAAAGCACTCCGAAGATCGCGAGACACAGGGCGATCAGCACAG
>NZ_DLNP01000002.1:0-138820 GCF_002478355.1 Brevundimonas sp. UBA7507
CGCCTCGGGGCTTTCTGCTGTCTGCGCCTGATCCAGCGCTAACAGCATCGTGTCGAATGGGTGTTCACCAGGCTTCACCGTTCGCGCATGGCTCTGGGCCTCAGGCCCATCCGGGCCTGCAAAGCGTCCATCTCCGCCCCCTGCTTTCGGGCCGACAGGAAATGCGCGAACAGCGGAAGGATATCATCTCGCCTTACGCGCAGCGGGGGCATCCGCAATCGCACGACGTTCAGGCGATAGAACAGGTCGGATCGAAAGCCCCCTCTTGAGCCGCGCCTACCAGATCGCGTTTCGACGCGGCGATGACACAGGCGCTACGACGGTCCGATAGGACCATACGTAAGAAGAGAGACGACCACGTCGCATGACACATGATCGAAGATCCGGAGCACTTGCTCATTGAGGATGCGGCGCTTCATCAGTTGAAGAACGTGGTTTCGCTGCCCTTCATCCATAAACACGGGGCGGCCATGCCGGACGTGCATTGGGGCATGAAAGCTCTGGTCAATCCGCTGCTACATCGATAGGCCGGATGTGAGAGCATTCGGGGGCATGATCATGCGTGGTGAGGTTCTGACATTCGATCAGGCAACCGGGATGGGAGCGATCCTGGGCGACGATACGGCGCGCTATCTGTTCAATGCTACGCAGGTGCGGACACCCTTGCCGCCAAAGCGCGGGCAGAAGGTCGATTTCGTGCCTGGCGCGGATCTGCAGGCGACCGAGATCTTCATACTTCAGGCGGTCGCTCCGCCGACCTGGACGGGGCAGGCCGCCAGCCGGGGCGGCCAGTTCGACCTCGGGCGTGTGATCCAGCGCACCTTCACGGCTATTCGAGAAAACGCAGCGATCTTTTTCGGCGCGTCGACGGTCATGGTCGGGGCGCCCAGCGCCGTCATGGGGCTGGGCCAGGGCACGGCCGTCACCGGCGGCGCCGCCGTCGGATTCCTGACGATGGCGGCGGGCTGGGTGTTCTATCTGGTGGGGCTTTACATGCTTCAGGGCATGGTGGTGAAGGCGGCGGTCAACGGCTTCAACGGCAAGGCGACCTCCTTTGGCCAAGCGTTTGATGTCGGCGTAAAGATGTTTCTGCCGCTGCTGGGGCTGGCCATCATCGCCGCGCTGGGCGCGGGACTGGGTTATCTGGCCCTGATCGTGCCGGGCGTGATCCTTTCGGTGATGTGGTCGGTCGCCTCGCCCGCCGTGGTGGTCGAGAAGCGAGGCGTGCTCGAGAGCCTGCAACGCAGTCGCGACCTGACGCGCGGTTATCGCTGGAACGTGTTCGGCCTGATGGTCATCTATGTGATCCTGTCGTGGATCATCGGGGCGGCGGTCGGCGCGCTCGGTCTGGCGACCGGCGGCGGCTTCCTCGACGGCAGCCCGAACCTATGGGTCAATACGGCGTCCGGCGTGGTGGTCAACATCCTGTCGGCGGTGGTCGCTTCGGCCGGGGTGGCGGCGCTCTATTACGAACTGCGGACCGTCAAGGAAGGAGCGGGGCCTGAGGCCCTGGCCGCCGTGTTCGACTGACGGCCCGCGGCGTCAGACGTCGTGCTTGTCGCGACGCCGCACGCCCATCAGCAGCTTCTGCTCCAGTCGCCCACGCACGGCGGCATAATAGGCGCTGAGGAAGTCGCGGTCCGTCTGGTGCGGATCGCGCGACCATCCGATCTTGCCCATGATGCGGTCGGCGACGGCGCGCATGGTTCTACGCTCGCCGGTGCGCAGGACGGATTCCAGGACGTGCAGCTCCTTGGCTCCATAGGCGTCCAACTGCGCCAGGGTGAAGTCATATCTCGCCAGTTGTTCCGACCCGTCATCGGCCATGTCGCGGGTCAGCTTGCGGCGCGGCGTGCGCACCACCCAGGTGCCGCCGACCAGGTCGCCCAGGCGCAGGCGGTCGCGGTTGAACAGGGGGAAGAAGACGAAAATCGCCGCCCAGAGGAAGGCCAGCAGATACATCCAGCTGTCGACTCCGCCCTGACCCGCCTGCGTCACTAGAAGGGACAGCGGCAGGAAGACCTCCAGCTCGCGCATGGCGTTGCGCGCAAACACCGATTCCGCCCGCAGTCGCCCGCCGTCGCGTGAGGCGACGCGTAGGCCCATCGCCCGTTTGCCGGGCGTGGCGGCGGCGGCCGACAGCTCGAAGGCGGTGAAGTAGAAGTTCCTCAGCAGGAAGAAGACCGCCAGCCACAGCACGGCGACCAGTTCCGCCCCCGCCTGTCCGGCCGCGCCTATGGCGCCGACGCCGGTGAAGATCAGGGCCAGGGTGAAAGCGATCAGCACGCCGATGATGATTCCGGCGTCCAGCAGGAAGGCCGCCGCCCTTTGCCCGGCGTCGCCGATGTTCAGACGCAGGTCGACGCCCTCGGGCGTGATGAAGGGGCGCTCGGTCTTGTCGATCCTTGCGGCGTCAGCGGACACGAAACGTCTCCCGTCTCGGACCATAGAAGTAGAGCCCCCAGATCAGGGCCGTCACGCCCGCCACGGCGTAGCGCAGGCCGGTGTCGGCGATCAGTTGCCGCCCGAAGCCCTCCAGCAGACCGGCGAGCAGCAGCATGACGATGACCCCGCCCATGACCACGCCGGCGGTTCGTCCGGCTTGAACGGCGGCGTCCAGTCGGTGCGCCCGGCCGGGGAAGGCGACGGCCCAGCCGATTTTCAGTCCCGCAGCGCCGGCCAGGATGACTGCGAACAGCTCGGTTACGCCGTGAATCAGCAGCCAGCCGCCCAACTCGACCCCCAGGCCGCGGCTGGCGAACAGGGCGAAGAAGGCGCCCAGCGTCGCGCCGTTGTAGAGGACCAGCAATCCGGTCGGCAGGCACAGGGCGAAGCCCAGCGCGAAGGCGAACAGGGCGACCTTGGCGTTGTGGGTGAACAGGAAGGCCGCGAACACCGACAGGCCGTCGGCGCTCCCTGTCCCGTCCAAGGTGGCGCGCAGGGTGGCGGTCGAAGCGCCTGGATCGCGTCCGCCCGCCAGATCGCCCGGCACGAAGGCGTAGAACCATTCGGGATCGTGCATCACCAGCCAGCCGCCGACCACGGCGCCGAGCAGCATCAGGGCGGCGGATACCAGGGTCTCGCGCCACAGGCCTTTGACCGAGGCGGGCCAGTCATGACGGAAGAAGGCGTTCAGCCGGTCGCGCACGGTCGCCCGCGAGCCGTAGACGAAGAAGTAGGCCCGCGCCGACAACGTCTCCAGATAGTCGATCAGCCCCTGGTCCAGCGAGGTCTCGCGCGCCACCGACAGGGCCGACAGGGTTGAGCGGTACAGCACGGGCACGGCCAGGATCTCTTCATCGGTCAGTTTGGACGCCGAACCTTTTTCAGCCTTGTCCATCAACCGCTCCAGGCGGCGCCAGTCGTCTTCCCGCGCCTGGCGGAAGCGCTGGCTTTTCAGCAGGGGGGCGTCGGTCACAGCAGATCCCTCCGCTTCAGGTCCAGATAGGCGTTGACCGCCTCGGGCCCGACCTGATCGGCGGGGGCGTCGACGATGTGGGCGCCCATGCGGCGCAGGCGGCTGATGACCGTCTCGCGTTCGCGCAGCAGGCTGGCGGCGACGACGGCGCGCGACACGTCCTCGGCCGTTTCCGGCGCGGCGGCGACCAGGGCCTCCAACTCCTCGTCGCGCAGGACGACGAACAGCACCAGGTGGCGTTTCAGCAGCCGACCCAGAGATTCGATCATCAGTTCCGCGGCGGTGGAATCGGTGAAGTCGGTGAAGACCACGATCAGGGATCGGCGCTGGAGCTGTCCCGACAGGGTGGCCAGGGCCAGGGTGTAGTTGGTCTCGTGCGTCGAATAATCGACCCGGCCGACGACGGTCTGCAGGGTGCGGAAGGCGTTCATGCCGCCGACGGCGCCGGTCGACAGGCGCGGCCGGGAATCGAAGGCGAACAGACCCGCCCGGTCGCCCGAGCGCAGGCAGGCGTAGGACAGCAGCAGGGCCGCGTGGATGAAGCGGTCCACGCGCGGCATGACGCCGACCGGCTCGCAGGCGGCGCGTCCGCAGTCCAGGGCCATGATGACGTTGTGGTTGCGCTCGGTGCGGAATTCCTTGGCCAACAGGGCGGCGTGGCGGGCCGACTGCTTCCAGTCGATGGCGCGTCGGTCCATGCCGGGCTGAAAGTCGCGCAAGGCCTGGAATTCGGCGCCTTCGCCGATGTCCAACTGGGCCTTGGTTCCGAACAGGGCGTCGCGGGCGAACAGGCGCACCGCCTGATCGCGCACCCACTGCAGGTCGGTCAGCACCGGCGCCGACAGATCCAGACGGAACGTCTTCTGCTTCCAGGCCATACCCATCGGGCCGCGCCAGCGTATCCAAAGCTCATGCAGGCCTGCGTCGCCGCGTCGTTCGGGCGTGAAGGGGAAGGCGAGGGAGGCGACATGGCCATGCACCGCGGCCTGACGCGGGGCGTCATCCACGCCCAGTTTGGCCTCGCCCGACAGGGCGGCTTCGACCTCGTGCGGCGCGCGGCCCTGCGCGGCGAAGCGCGCTGTCAGTCCGACCAGGCCCGGTCGTCCGACGGCGGCGCGCACCGGCTCGGGCGGGTCCAGCGTCAGGCTAGAGCGCGAGCCGGTCAGCAGGGCATCCGCCGCGAACAGCAGCACGACGCCGGCGATCCAGACCGGACCGACCAGCCAGCCGACAGGCGTCAGCACGCCCGCCAGCAGGGCGACGGGCGCTCCCGCCGCCAGGACCGTCACCGCACGTCGGGTCGGATAGATCACCGGGGCGCCGCCACCTGATCCACCAGGCCGGCCAGCACCTGCTCGACGCGACGGCCTTCGATCTCGGCCGCGGGCGACAGCACCAGGCGGTGACGCAGGGCCGGGATCGCCAACGCCTTCACGTCGTCGGGAATGACGTAGTCGCGCCCGTCCAGGGCGGCGCGGGCGCGGGCGGCGACGGCCAGCATGGCCCCGGCGCGCGGCGAGGCGCCCGTCTCCACATCGGCGGAATCGCGCGTGGCCCGCACCAGGGCGGCGATATAGCCGACGACCTCATCCGTCAGCCGCACTTGAGCCACGGCGTCCACGGCGGCGGCGATGGCGGCGCCTTCGGCCACGGTCTCGACGCCCAGGGCCACGGGATCCATCTGCCCGGTGCGCGACCCGTGGGCGGCGATGATGGCGCGCTCCTGCTCCAGGTCGGGGTAGTCGAGGACGTGCTTGAACAGGAAGCGGTCCAGCTGCGCCTCGGGCAGGGGATAGGTGCCCTGCTGCTCGATCGGGTTCTGGGTGGCGACGACGGTGAAGCGCGGGCTCAGCGCATGGGCCTGGCCGTCGATGGTGATGTTGCGCTCCTGCATGGCTTCCAGCAGGGCGGCCTGGGTCTTGGGCGGCGTGCGGTTGATCTCGTCCGCCAGCAGCAGTTCGCAGAAGATCGGCCCGCGCGTCAGGGTGAAGCTGGAGGTCTGGAAGTTGAACAGGTTCGACCCCAGGATATCGCCCGGCATCAGATCCGGCGTGAACTGGATGCGGCCGTAGTCCAGCCCGACTGAACGGGCGAAGCTGTGGGCCAGCAGGGTCTTGGCCGTGCCGGGCGGGCCTTCCAGCAGGACGTGGCCGCCCGCGAACAGGGCGGTCAGCAACAGGTCGACGGCGCCGTCCTGGCCCACCACGGCCTTGGCGATCTCGGCGCGGATGCGCTCGGCGATCGTCTTCACCTCATTGACGTGCACGGGTCAGCTCCTGGTTCCAGCGATAGAGGGCGGCGGCGACCCGCATCAGGTCGCCTGGGGTCTTGGCCGTCCTGGCCTGATCGGCCAGGGCGGAATAGGTCGCGTGCGCGCCGGTGGTCCGGCTGACGCGATCGAGGAAGGCGTCGAGTTCGTCCTCGCTCAGGCGGCGCGGGGCGCCGATGGCGCGGACGACGGCGGCGCGGGTCAGCAGGGCGTAGGGCGCGGCCATGTGATGCTCGCGCCGGGCCAGCCGCACCAGCCCCGCCGTATTGTCGGCCAACCCGCGCTTGCCCAGGGCGATGACGCGGCCGCTCTCGCGCGCGGGGCCGAAACGCACGACGGCCTGATAGCCGGCGAAGACCGCCAGCGCCGCCAGCACCAGCGTCATGCCCAGCAGCGGCGGCTCCAGCATCAGCCGCAACAGGCTGCGCGTGCGCTGCATCCCGTGCAGCGTCAGGTCGAAGATGACCGGCGCGTCCTTCGCCCGCACGACGTCCAGCAGGGCGATGGCCGTGCGCGCGCCATTCAGCGTCTTTAGCCCGTGGGTGCTGAGCAGGTCGGCGTCGGCCAGCACATAGACTCGCGTGGTCGCGTGCATGGCCAGAACGGGGCGACCCCGATCGTCCGTCACGACAGGAACCCAGTCGGGGCCGGACAAGGTCTTCAGCGCATCGACATCCACCGGCGCGCCGAAGGGCGTGCCGTCAGGGCGTTTCAAGCCGACGCTCGCGCGGCCGTCGCGCGATTGCAGGCGGGCGCCCTGGCGCAGGTGCTCGCTCAGCGGCGCCAGCGAGGCCTGGTCGGGCAGCAGGCCCGTCGTGCGAACCCAGCCAGGGTGCTTGGGGTCGGGCGTCGCGCTCCACTTGGGCAGGACGATCAGGGTCGCGCCGGCATGGTTGATGTCGTCGATCTGCTCGGGCGGGGCGCCGGGCGGCGGCGTCAGGACCAGCAGGCTTTCGTCCGAGGAAGGCGTCAGGCGGCCCCGGCTCATCGTCACCGGCACGCCGAGATTTCGCAGCAGGACCGGCATTGCGCCGAAACCGGTCGAGCTGCGCGACAGGGCGTGGCCGCCGCCGTCGTCGCCGGACTTCAGTTCGGGCGCATAGGCCGACAGCACGCCCAGTCCGGCCAGGGCCACGACGCTGACCAGCAGCAGGCTGATGAGGACGACGGGGGAAAAGGCGTTCCCGGCCGCTATGGCGGAGCGGCTCATGCGCGCCAGCCTTCGGGCAGGGCGAAGGCCTCATAGGCCTGGCGACAGTCGGCGAAATCCTGGGCGTCCACGTCGGCGCCGCCGAACAGGCTGCGTTCGACCACGCGGCCGATTCGTTCAAAGGCGGGGCGCGCCGCCTCGGGCAAGGCTTTCAGGCGGGCGATCTCGCGCGCGGTCAGCGACACCCGCAGCGCGCGCGGCTGGCGTTTTTCAATGTCCTGCACGCTGCGCAGCAACAACAGATGGGCGGCGTCGGCGTATTGTCCGCGCGCGGCCAGGGCGTCGGCCTCGGCCAGCAGGTCGCGGGCCGCCTGAACGTCCGGACGCCAGTCGGCTTCGACCGGCGTCGCTGGCTTGTCAGGCTTGGCGGCGGGTTTCCGCAGTCGCAGGATCTCGCGCACGATGGCGTAGAGGATCAGCCCCGCCAGCAGGGCCAGCCCGATCCAGAACACCCATTTCAGCACCGGCGCCAGGAACTGCAACGTCTCGCCGATCCAGCGCAGCCAGCCGGGAGTCTGCGGCGGGTCGAAATTGGCGCGGTCGAACTGAAACGACGGATCATTCAGCAGGATAGCGTGGGCCTCGGCGGTTTTTTCGTAGGAAGCCGAAGCCTCGCCTTGCATTCCAACGCCCCTTCGCTTCGTTATTCAAGCCATAGAGGGGGGGCTGCTCAAGTCAATCGCGAGAAACGCTTTGGTTGTCCGAGGTGCGGCCGCAGCCAGCGTCGGCAAGGCGGCAGGGCTGATCGTTGGCGAATAAATTCAATTGGGCCGAAATCGGCTTGTCGGCGACTAGGACGTGGACCTGGCCGCGTATCCGATCAAAGTTGGTGCAGACGGGGAAGGGGAAGAACGATGTTGCGATTCGGGATGGCGTTCTTCGGCTCTGTTGCCTTCCTTGCGCTGATCTTTTCGAGCAGCGGTGAGGCCTTGGCGGCCAGCCAAGTCGATTCGACGCGTCGTTTCGAGATTGCTGCGCAGCCGCTGGATCAGGCGCTGGCGGCGTTCTCCGTCTCGACGGGACTGCAGATGCTCTATGACAGCGCCTTGGCGGCCGGACGGCGCTCGGCGCCGGTGGCGGGGGCCATGGAGCCGCGCGAGGCGCTGGCCCTGATGTTGGCAGGTACGGGCCTATCGGCGCGTTTCACCTCGGCTGGAGCGGTGGTGATCTACGCCGGCTCGACCTCGGCGGTGACGTTGAATCCGATCACCGCGACGGCGGCGCCGGTGGTGGGGCGGGCAGGGGCGAGCGTCGAAGCCCGAGCGTACGCTGAGGCCGTCCAGCGACAGGTGATCGAGGCCTTGCGCCAGGACGCCGTCCTTTCCGAGGGCGACTATGCCCTGAGCGTGCGGCTGTGGGTTAAGGAGGACGGTGCCGCCCAGCGGGTGGAAGCCCTGGCGGCATCCGGCGATGCCGGACGCGATGAGCGGTTTCTGGCTCTGGTGAAGCATGCGGTTTTTCCGGCGCCGCCTGCAGACCTGCCGCAACCCATGCGAATCCAGTTTCGTGTTCGGCAGAGGCGCTGACATACCAGCGTCACCGTTCTGTCGCGGGTCGCGGTTTAGGGAGGGGGCGTCACAGCGGCTCTGACGGCTCGACCTCCACCCATGACGCGAAACTGGCTCCTTGGCGCGGCGACGTCGGCGGCCCTGCACGGCGGGGCGGCGGCGGTGCTTTTGACGACTTCGGCGCCGCCGCAGGGGGCGGAGACGCAGATGATTCAGCCCCGCGCCATCGCTATTGAACTGGTTGACGTAAGCCGAATGACATCAGGCGAAGCCCTGAGCGCTGAAAGGTCCGTAGGCGCGGCGAGGACGGCCGTTGTCGACCGGAACGTGGCGTCGGTCGCCCCCACAGAGGCCACGAACGCCGCGCCGATGCAGGCCGCGAGCGGCGCCGAGGCCAGCCGGGCCGCCGCTACGCCGGATCCCGGCGTCATGTCCGACTACTACCGACGGGTGGAAAGCCATCTGGCGCGGTTTCACGCCTATCCGGCGGCGCTGACGGCGGCGCGCCCGACCGGCGTGGTGAGGGTCGGCCTGATCGTCCAGAGGGACGGCCGAGTGATGGACGCCTGGATCGAGACCAGTTCCGGCGTCGCGCCGCTGGACGCCGCCGCCTTGCAGACCTTGAGACGCGCCGAGCCGTTGCCGGGGCTGCCGGCGACCCTGCCGGGCGCGATCGATCTGATCGTGCCCTTGCGATACGCCGCTTCGACCAGGGCGGGCGAAGCGCGGGCCGGGGCATGAGGCGATTGTGATGGCTATGGACGCCGCTGCGCGCCTGCGGGGACATCTGGTCGAGAAATACGAGACCTTGCTGACGGGCCTCAGCGCCAGGCTCGGCTCGCGAGAGCAGGCGCGGGACGCCCTGCAGGACGCCTATGTGAAGCTGTCGAACAGCGGACCTCAGGACGAGGTGCGGCATCCGACGGCCTATCTGTTCCGCATGGCGCTGAACATCGCCGCCAACGCCCGGCGACGGGACCGGCGACTGCTGGGGTTCGACGAGGTGGCGGCCCTGCTGGATGTGGCGGATGAAACGCCTGACCCGTCCGCCGTCGTGGAGGCACGGTCGGATCTGGCGACGGTCAAGGCGACGATGGCCGGAATGTCGTCGCGCCGGCGAGCCATCTGCACCGCCGCCTGGCTGGACGGGCTGTCCACGGCCGAGATCGCGCAGCGGCACGGCGTGGCGCAGCGGACGGTGCAGCATGAACTGAAGCTGGCGACCGAGGCGCTGCAGAAGAAATTGGCTCAACCCAAGGTCATATCCTTGCGCCGTTCGGCGGATGGCGTGTCATGAATTACAGGAGCGCCTCGGAGGCCGGATATGAACGGCGGGAGCAGGACGTGAGCGACGCGGTCGCCGAACAGGCCCAGGCCTGGGTTCGCCGTCTGATGGCGGGCGAGGCGACGCAGGGCGACGCCTTGGACCTAGCCGTCTGGCGCCGGAGCGATCCGCGTCATGAGGCGGCCTTCGTTCAGGCCGCGCGGCTGCACGGCATGGCGCGGCGGGCGGCGGCCGAATTGCGAGTGGAAACGGCGAGGCGTCCCCTGTCCCCGACACGCGGCCTCAGCCGACGCATGGTGATCGGCGGGGCGGTGGCGGCGTCGGCGGCGGGGGTGTCGATCGTGGCGTTGCGTTCAGGCGCGACCCGTTTTTCGCCGCCGCCGGCCGATTTCGAGACCGCCAAGGGGGAAACACGCCGTGTGGTTCTGGCCGAAGGCGTGTCCGCCGAGTTGAACACCCTGACGCGCATCGCCCTGCGCCCGCAGGCCGGGCCGGGCGCGTTCGAGTTGCTCACCGGCGAGGCGGTGGTGACGGTCGAAGCGCGTGACGCGCCCGTCTTCATCTTCGCCGACGGCGGCCAGACGACGACGACCCAGGCGCGGCTGTCGCTGCGATGCTTGGGCGGCGAGGTTCGGATTTCTTGTCTCGAAGGGGCGGCGCGCGTGTCCTCCGGCGGGCAGGCGGCGGCTCTGCCGGCGCATCACAGCGTGACCTATGATCGCAAGCGTCTACAGGCGCCGGCGCCGATCGATCTGGCGGAAGAGGCGGCCTGGCGGCAGGGTCTGCTGGTCTTCCGCGATCAGCGGCTGGGCGATGTGATCGAGGAGATCAACCGTTATCGCGCAGGGCGCATCGTCATCGCCGATCCGCGTCTCAGAAACCGCCGCGTCAACGGGGCCTTCCATACCGACCGCATCGATCAGGTCATTGACCAGATGAAGCTGGCCTATGGCGTCCGCGCCGCCCGCCTGCCGGGTGATGTCGTCGTCGTGACCTGACGAACTGGCGCATAGGCGACTGGAAAACGTCGCGAAATCTTCACGCTAAATCTTTGCGCCTGTTTCCGCTGCGGGTGTCTCTCCTCTGACGACCGAATGCGAGGCGTCGGCGGCTTCGGCCTCCGACCGTCACGGGGGATGGATGCAGGTTTACAGGAAACAACGCGCGCTTGCGGGCGCGGCCGGCGCTCTGGCGCTGGCCGCGGCGATGGCGGTTCAGGCGGCGCCCGCCGCCGCTCAGGACGCGACGCGCTTCGATGTTCGCGCCTTTCAGGTGAAGGGCAATACGGTGCTGCCGCCGGATGTGGTCGAGCGGGCGGTCTATCCCTTCATGGGACCGGGGCGGACCTCGGATGACGTGGAGGCGGCGCGCGCCGCGCTTCAGGCCGTCTATGAGGCGCGCGGCTTCATCGCTGTTTCGGTCTTCATTCCCGAGCAGTCGGTCGAGGGCGGCGTCCTGATGCTGGAGGTGGCCGAGCAGGCCATCGGTCAGGTGGTGGTCGAAGGGGCGAAGAACCCGGACGCCGTGCGCGCCCAGGCGTCCTCGCTGACGCCGGGCCAGACGCCGAACCTGCCGGACTTCCAGCGCGACGTGGTGGCGTTGAACCAGAACCCCACGCGGCGGGTGACGCCGGAACTGCGCGCGGGCGTGGCGCCGGGCACGCTGGACGTGGTGCTGGCGGTCGAAGAAAGCTCGCCGTGGCATGGCTCGCTGGAGCTGAACAACTACTCCAGCGCCTCGACGACGCAGCTGCGGACGGCGGCGACGCTGCGGCACGATAATCTGTGGGGGCGCGGCGACAGCCTCAGCCTGTCGGCGCAAACGGCGCCCGAACGGACCACGGACGGCACCGTCTATTCCGGCAACTATCTGATGCGTCTGGGCGGCGGCGCGCAGTTGCTGGCCTATGCGGTCCATTCCAACAGCGACATCGCCGTGGTCGGCGGCACCAATGTCATCGGCAAGGGCGACCTGGCGGGTCTGCGCCTGATCCGCGCCCTGGGCGGCGGCGAGGGCTTCTATCATTCGCTGACGCTCGGCTTCGACTGGAAGAGCTTCAAGGAAGACGTGATCCTGGGCTCGGACCGCGCCGCTGCGCCGATCGAGTATTTCCCCGCCATGGCCTCGTGGCGCGGCGACTGGAGCGGGGAGGGGCGTCGTAGCGACCTGACCCTGGGCGCTGTCATGGGCGTGCGGGGACTGGGCGACGACAAATGGGCGTTCGACGCCAAGCGCTACAACGCCCGCCAGAGCTTCTTCGCGGTCAAGCTGGACGCCTCGCATACCGAGGAGGTGATCCACGACCTGCAGTTGATGGCGAAGATATCAGCTCAGTGGACCGATCGTCCGCTGATCTCCAACGAGCAGTTCGGCATCGGCGGCCAGAGCTCGGTGCGCGCCTATCGCGAGAGCGAGGCCATGGGCGACTACGGCCTGGCCACGCAGCTGGAGCTGCGTTCGCCGCCGCTGCTTTCCGACTGGCCGGGCGTGGAAGAGCTACGCCTCTACGGTTTCTGGGACGCGGGCTTCGCCGGAATCCACGACCCGCTGCCGGGTCAGAAGGAAGAGCGCCTGCTGATGAGCGCCGGTCTGGGCGGCCGGGTGCGTCTGTTCCGCTACCTCAACGGGGCCGTCGATGTCGGCACGCCCCTGATCTCCATGCCGGGCCGCGATGCGGGCCTGGTTTCCGTTCGCTTCCGCATCTGGGGGGAATTCTGATGGCTTTGACGATGACCAAGAAGGGGCTGCTCGGCGGCCTCGCCGCCACCGTGCTGATCGGGGCCGCGGCCCCGGCGGCTGCGGCGGGCTGGTGGCAGGCGGACTACGCCTATCGAACCAAGATCAACCTGAACGCTCAGGCGGCGGGCGTGACGGGCGAAGTGGCTCGCGCCCCCGTCCTGATCCGTCTGCACACTGGCAATTTCGACTTCGCCGACGTCAAGGCGGACGGCTCGGACCTGCGCTTCGTGGCGGGCGACGACCGCACGCCGCTGGCCTTCCACATCGAGAAGTGGGCGCCCGCCGAGCAGCAGGCCCTGGTCTGGGTGGACGTGTCGAACCTGAAGCCGGGCGCCGCCTCGGCCATCTACGCCTACTATGGCAATGAGAAGGCTGAAGCCGGGCAGAACGCCGCCGGAACTTTCGGCGCCGACTACAAGCTGGTCTGGCACTTCGACGGCGCGGGCGCGCCGCAGGACGCCACCAGCAACGGCCTGAACGGCGTCGGCGGCGAAGGGCGCAATACGGGCGGCCTGATCGGTCAGAGCCTGACGCTGGATGGCGCTTCCGCCGTGTCGGTTCCGGCCGAAGCCTTCGCCCAGGGGCCGGTCTCGGTCAGCTTCTGGGTCAAGCCCGGTTCGGACGGTCAACTGCTGGGTCTGCCGGGCCTCAGCCTGATTTCGGAAGGCGCGACCCTGTTCCTCGACGCCGCGGGTCAACGTAGCGCGGGCGCGGCTCTGCCGGCCGGAACCTGGGCTCATGTCGCGTTGGTCAACGACGGCCAGAAGTCGAGCCTGTTCGTCAACGGTCAGCCGGCCGGCGAGGTCGCGGGCGCGCTGGCGACCGGCCCTGCGGTCCTGGGTCAAGGCTTCGTCGGCGAGATCGACGAGTTCCGCGTGGCGGGCGTCGCCCTGCCGCAGGCCGCCTTCCAGCTGGCGGCCGCCAGCGAGGGGCAGGGAGCCAAGCTGCTGACCTTCGACACGGCCGAACAGACCGAGAGCGGCGGCCACAACTATTTCGGCATCCTGTTCAAGGCGCTGACGGTCGACGCCTGGGTGGTCATCATCATCCTGGGCTTCATGCTGGCCCTGGCCGTCTGGGTCATGATCTCCAAAGGGCTGATGCTGGGTCGCACCACGCGCGCCAACGAAGAGTTCCTGAACGTTTACCGGGAGGTGGCGCATGCTTCGAACGGCCATGACGGTCTCGGCGCCCTGCCGGCCAGCCTGGCCCAGGACTCGCCTCTGGCGCGTCTCTATCAGATCGGTCGTCAGGAACTCGGCATGCGTCTCGCCGAGGGCAAGGCGTCGGGCAGCCGCTTCGCCATTCGTCCGCAGTCGATCGCGGCCATCCGTTCGGCGCTGGACGCCGGTCAGGTGCGCGAGAGCCAGAAGCTGAACAAGTGGATGGTGCTGCTGACCATCGCCATCTCGGGCGGCCCCTTCATCGGCCTGCTGGGCACGGTTCTGGGCGTCATGATCACCTTCGCCTCGGTGGCGGCGGCGGGCGAGGTCAACATCAACGCCATCGCCCCCGGCATCGCCGCGGCCCTGCTGGCCACCGTCGCCGGTCTGGCCGTCGCGATCCCGGCCCTGTTCGGCTACAACTACCTGCTGAGCCGGGTCGAGGACGTCACCGCCGACAACCAGATCTTCGTCGACGAGCTGGAAAAGCGCATCGCCGAAACCTGGCAGGACGCTCCTGCCGCCGCCCTCGCGGCGGAATAGGGGAGCGCTGACCCATGCAGGTTCAGGGCAAGAAACCCTATAACGAGATCAACATCACGCCGCTGGTCGACCTGACCTTCGTGCTGCTGATCATCTTCATCCTGCTGACCACGGCGGCGGTGCAGGGCATCCAGGTCGATCTGCCGTCGGCCTCTGCCTCCCAGGTGCTGGATCAGCCCAAGTCGCGGGTCATCGCGGTCGCCAACGACGGCACGGTGTCGATCGACGCCGTTCCCGTCTCGATGGCCGAGCTGGAGCAGGAGCTGCGCGCCTCGATCGCCTCGACGCCGGACCTTCCGGTGATCCTGCGCGGCGACAGGGCGGTGCAGTACGACCAGATCATGCAGGTGCTGGACCTGTGCTCCAAGGTCGGCGTCGGCAGCCTGGGCATGGCCTCGACCCGCCCGCCGAGCGCGGGGGCCTGAACGCCATGACCTACGCCTTCATGGCGGATGGTCCGCCGCCGCCGCGTCGTCGGCGCAGGATCAGCTGGCCGGTGGTCGGGGCGGTCGTGGTGCTGGCCGCGATCCTGGCCGCGACCTTCCTGCGGCCCGCTTCGGTCAGCGAGCGTCAGCGTGAGGACAAGACGGTGCGGGTGGTCCTGCCGCCTCCGCCGCCTCCGCCCCCGCCGCCCGAGGTCAAGCCTCAAGAGAAGCCGCCCGAGCCGACGCCGACGCCGCTGGATCAGCCGGTCGAGGATACGCCGCCGCCGCCGGACGCGCCGTCCGAACCGACGCTCGGGGACAACGCCCTGACCGCTCGCGAAGGGGCCGGCCCGTCCAACTACGGCCTGGCGCGCGGCGACGGTTCGGGAACCCGCATCGGCGGGCGTCCAGGCGGCGGCGACGGCGGTTTCGGCGCCTATGGCGAGTTGACCCGCCGTGAAGTGACCCAGGCTGTCCAGGGCGAACGTGATCTCAGCCGAGGCCGCTACTCCGCCCAGTTGGCGGTCACCGTCGACGCGGAGGGCCGGATCACCTCGGTCCGCCTGCTGCGCGGCACGGGCGACGCGCGCCGCGACGCCGCCTTGCAGCGCGCCTTGACCGGCCTGCGCCTTTCTCGCCGCCCCCCCGACGGCCTGCCCGTCATGCGCATCGAACTGAACGCCCGAAGCGGCGCCTGATTTTTCTGAGGACACCTGCAATGAACCGTCCGATCCGTCTCAAACCGGCCCTCATGGCCTGCGCCGCCGGACTCAGTCTGCTGGCCGCCCAACCGGCTTTCGCCCAGTCTGTCGACTCTGCGAAGTTGCTGGAGCTGATGGTCGCCAAGGGCCTGGTCACGCGCGCCGAGGCCGACGCCCTGTTGGCCGAAGCGACAGTGACGCCCGCATCGACGCCCGCGCCGATCCCGGCGGGCGGCGTGGCCGGCGGGGTGCAGACCATCCCCTATATTCCGCAGATCGTCCGGGATCAGATCAAGGAAGAGCTGCGCGCCGAACTGGGAACCCAGGCGCAGGCGCAAGGCTGGTCCGCGCCCGGCCAGACGCCGGAATGGACGCGGGGCATCACCCTGTCGGGCGACATCCGCGTGCGCGGCGAAGGCGTCTTCATGGATGCCGACAACGCCGACATCTTCGTCGACTACGCCGCGATCAACGCCGGCGGCGGCCAGAACATCAACGACAAGACGCCGGGCTATGTCGGCCCGCCCTACCTCAACACCCTGGAAGACCGTCAGCGCGCCCGCATCCGCGCCCGCTTCGGCCTGAAGGCCCAGATCGACAGCTGGATCTCGGCCGAGGTGCGCGTCGCCACCGGCAATGACAGCTCGCCGGTCTCGACCAACCAGACGCTGGGCGGCAACGGCGAGTTCGGGAAATACGCCCTGTGGCTGGACAGAGCGGCCATCCGCCTGGCGCCCGCTCAGGACGTGGCGCTGGACTTCGGACGTTTCGGCAATCCGTTCTGGACCAGCGAGCTGCTGTTCGACGAAGACTTGAACTTCGACGGCGCGGCCCTGACGGCGCGTCGTGCGCTGAACCGCGAACTGGCCGTGTTCGGAACGGCCGGGGCTTTTCCGATCTTCAACACCGACTTCAATTTCGGCTCGCGCAACGCGCCGGAGGGCAATGGCGGCCCGTTCGAGAGCAAGGACAAATACCTGCTGGCCGCCCAACTGGGTCTGGACTGGACGCCGCGCGACGACATGCGGGTGCGCGCCGCCGTCGGCTATTTCAACTTCGACGGCGTGGAGGGCGAGGTCTCCAGCCCGTGCCAGTTCTATGAAATCGCCTGCGACACCGACCCGACGCGGCCCCAGTTCCAGCAGTTCGGCAACACCATGTTCCCGATCCGCAATGTGATCGCTGATCCCCTGAACCCGATCACCAGCCCCGAGAACCAGTATTTCGGCCTGGCCTCGGCCTATGAGGTGCTGAACGTCCGCGCCAGCGTGGACTTCGCCGCCTTCGACGGCGTCGGTTTCCGGTTCGAGGGCGACTATGTCGAGAACCTGGGCCTGGACAAGGACCGGCTGCGGGTGCGCGCGGTCAATAATCTGGGGCCGTCGGTCACCATGCCCGATCCGGACAACGCCAATGGCGTGATCACCGTGCCGGGCGGCTGGGACGGCGGTTCGTCCGGCTGGTCGGTCAAGCTGACGGCGGGCAAGCTGGACCTGGCTTCGCGCGGGGACTGGAACGTCCATGCCGGCTATCGTCGTCTGGAATCGGACGCGGTGCTGGACGCCTTCACCGACAGCGACTTCCACCTGGGCGGGACCAACTCCCAGGGGTGGATGATCGGCGGCGCCTACGCCTTTGGCAAGCACACCGCCTTCAGCGCCCGCTGGCTGTCGGGCGAAGAGGTCGCAGGAGCGCCGTTGTCGGCGGACCGCCTGCTGATCGACCTGCTGACCCGGTTCTGATCCGCGCCATGACGACGGTTCTCGCTCCTCTTCGTCGGTTCGTTCGCCTCGCCGGTCGTAGCGGGGCGGGCGTCTGCGACCGGGCGCAAGCCGTCGTCCGGCGCGCCGTCCTCGTCGTCGGTCCTGGTTTTCACCGGTTCCGGGGTCCGATGACGCAGGCGGGCCGCTTCGGCCTCGTGCAGGCTGGAGCGGCCCGATACCTGACCTCCGCCGTCCTGTTTGTGACTGTCGCCGGTCCGGCGGGGGCTCAGACTGTCGCGCCCCCGTCAGCGCCGTCGCCCGAGACCCTGTGCGTCCAGGTGGACGTCGGCGGCGATCGTGCGGGGCATCTGGATTGCGCGGCCCAGGCCCTGCAGCGCGCGGCCCAGGTCGCGCAGGACCAGGCGCGGGCGGCGTTTGATACGCCTGCGCCGAATGCGCGCTCATCGGATCTGAGGGTCGGCGTGGTCAGCCAGACCGCCGTGCGCCAGCGCCTTGGCGCCAACTTCGGCTCTTCGGTTCATCCTCAGCGCCCCGTCCGGCCGATGCCGACGCCGAGGCCGGGAGGCCAGCCGTGAGCCGTCCTTTCCTTTTCATTCTTCCGGTCGAGGGCGCGCCGCGTCCGGTCGGATTCCCTCTTCGCCCGTCCGCCGCCTGCGCGGCCGCTCCTCTGGAGATCGCCCGATGATCCGTCTCGATTCGCGTTCGCTGCGTCGCCGCCTGCTGGTCGGCGCCTCGCTCGGCTCCCTGATCATGGCGGGCGCGGCCGAGGCCCAGAATCGCGGCGGCTTCGGCGGCCGAGGCGGGGCAGGCGCCAATCCGACCGCCGCCGCGACCCAGGCGATTCAGGCCGAGGCCGGTCGCGCCGCCCAAGCCAGCAGCGCCAGCCAACGCGCCATCGCCGCCTTCGCCCGCGCCGCCGCCACGCGTGAAGCGATGAGCAACGCCCAGGCGGCCGCTCGGGCCGCCGCCCTGGCGGCTCAGAGCCATGTGCCCAACGGCCTGGGCCAGGGCGGGCTTCAGGTCGCCGAGGGCGTGACCCTGGACCCCAGCCTGTGGGTCGGCGCAAACGGGCCGAGCCAGACGACCGGCGCCGACGGCCGCACCACGGTCACAGTCGGGCAGACCGAGCAGAAGGCCATCCTGACCTGGGACAGCTTCAACGTCGGTCGCGAGACGGACTTGGTCTTCAACCAGCAGGGCCATTCCGATTGGGTCGCCCTGAACCGCGTCACGGACGCCAGCGCAGATCCGACCCGGATCCTGGGCGGCATCAAGGCCGAGGGCTCGGTCTACATCCTGAACCGTAACGGCGTCATTTTCGGCGGCTCGACCCAGGTCAACGTCCGCAACCTGATCGCGGCGGCGGCCGACATCTCTAACATCCAATTCCTTGAGCGCGGGATCACCTCCAACACCGTGCCGCCGGTGAATTGGTGGGAGTCGCCGAGCTTGGCGCCGGTCTTCACCAACGCCGGCGGCGCCGTGACCGTCGAGGCGGGCGCGCAGATCGCCACGACCCAGCCTGCGAGCGTGGTCGAGGGCGGCGGTTTCGTGGCTTTGCTGGGCGCGGAAGTCGTCAATGCCGGTTCGATCATCACCGGGCGGGGCCAGACGCTGATGGCGGCGGGCGATGACTTCATCCTGCGCCCTGGTTACGGCACTAACGCCAATCAGGCATCGACCACGCGCGGCTATGAAGTCGCAGTGACTGTCGACGCCGGCAGTCAGGCGGGCCGTGTCGTCAACGAGGGCCTTATCCAGGCGGCCGAGGGCGACATCACCCTGGCCGGCCGTCACGTGGTTCAGGATGGCGTCGCCATCGCCACCACCTCGGTCAATACGCGCGGAACCATCCATCTGCTGACCGATCTGTCGGACGCGGAATCCGGCGTCACCCTGACTGGCGACAGCCTGACCCTGATCTTGCCCGAACTGGAAAGCGACGCCACGGCGACGAACGCCCAGCGCGACGCGCTGCTGGCGCAGTCGAAGGAAACCTCGGGTTCGCCGACGACCTGGCTGAACAATCAGGCGATCGACCGTCTTTCGTATTCGACGCCGGACCGCAAGGACATGTCGCGGGTCGAGATCGCCACGGGCGGCGAAGCCAGCTTCCAGTCCGATTCCCAGACCATCGCCCAAGGCGGTCAGATCTCGGTCGTGGCGATGAAACGGACGACGATCGAGGATCGCGCCGAGCTGAACGTCTCGGGCGTGCGCGACGTAGCCATGGACATGGCTTCGAACAATCTGAAGGTGAACATCCAGCCGTTCGAGCTGAGGGACTCGCCGTTGAATCGCGAAGGCGAGGGACTGAAGAACAACGACGTCTGGATCGATATCCGTGATCTGATCCTGCTCCCCAGCGGCACGGGCGGGCATGAAGGCGACCGTTACTATACGCCGGGCGGCCTGATCGAGGTCGGCGGCCATCTGGGCAATACGGCGCACCGTATCGGCGAATGGGCCGCCCATGGCGGCACGATCAACATCAGCAGCAACGAAATCGTGGCCCACAAGGGGGCCGTGTTCGACATCTCGGGCGGCTCCTTGGACTATTCGGCGGGCTATATCCAGTCGACGCGGATGATGGGCTCGGACGGCAAGCTTTACGATCTGGGCAAGGCGCCGGCGGGCGTGAAGATGCTGTCGGTCGGCAACGCCTTCATCGTCAATCACGACCGTTGGGGCGAAGCTTTCCAGGAGGTTTACGCTCAGCCCCTGTTCAACTCGGCCCGCAGCGTGCGCTGGGAGGAAGGCTACACCGTCGGGCGCGACGCGGGCGTGCTGTCGCTGTCGGCGCCGACCGTCCTGTTCGACGGTCAGATCGTGGCCGATGTGGTGACGGGAGAGCGCCAGACCGGCGCACGACCGACCACGCCGCCGAAGATCGAGAACGGCATGATTTCAGGCGACTTCGCCAACCGCATCGACGGTTACGCCCTGCCGCAGAACGTCACGCCGCTGGCGGGCGGCTTCTATGTCGGCAACCGGCTGCATCAATCCTACCAGCCGGTCGTCGGGACCGAGGCGCCGTTCGCCAACACCGTGGTGATCGGCGAGGGCGGCGGTTCGATCGGCGTGGCGGCAGGCGCGACCCTGGCGCCGGAACTGACCAACACGGTGATCCTGTCGGCGGAGGCCCTGAGCGAGGCGGGCCTGGGCGGGCTGCGGATCAACGGCGGCGCCGTTAAAGTCGAGGGCGACTTGACCCTGAGCCATGGCGGCGAAGTCGCCATGCGGGGCCAGACGATCGACGTCGCCGCCGACATCACGGCGCGTAGCGGCTCCATCTCTCTGGCGGCGGTTCCTCCGTGCGGCGCGGGCTGCGCCGAGGTGACGGATCTGAAGGTCGGAGAAGGCGTCACGCTGGACGCCGGCGGCCTGTGGGTCAATGTGAAGACGGGCGGCGACGCACGTGAACTGGCGCACCTCGAGGGCGGGACGGTGATGCTGGAAAGCCGTCAGGGGAACCTGACGATGGGCGAGGGCAGCCTGATCGACGTCTCGGCCGGCGCCGCGATTCTGCTGGACGGGACAACGGTCGGCGCCAAGGGCGGCTCGGTAGGCCTGGCGGTCGGTCATGAGCCGCGCGCCATTATGGGCCAGATGATCCTGGGCGGCGATATCCGCGCCTATGGCTCTGGCGAGAATGCGGGCGGCACGCTGACGGTTTCGGCCGCCGGACGACCCATCACCATCGGCGGCGCGGTGATGGACGGCGGCGATGAGTTGGCGGCGGGCGAACCGGCGCCGCTGGACTTGCAACTGCTCGAAGATCTGGTGCTGAAGGCGGGCGAGGCCCTGCCGTTCGAATACGCCTACACTATCGACCGGGTTGAGGCCGGTCAGCCCTTGCCTGTTGGGGCGAACCTGGATTTTGCAGCGGTTACTCTGACCAGCGACTGGACCGTGCCGCAGGGCTTTGAAGCCTATGACGCCAACTGGACGCCTTACTACGGCGGGGACGTCATTCCGGCGGGCACCTATCTGGAATTCGGCTACGGCGCCGTGGAGGCGGGCTTTATCCTGACGCCCGATATCTGGCCGAACGGCGTCAGCATCCCGCCGGTCGCCGTCCGCTACGCCAAGGGCGACATTCTGCAGGCCGATCTGGTTCTGGCCGCAGGGCGGACCATTGAGGCCGGGACTGTGTTCCAGACGGCGGTCAAGGTGGCCAAGCCGCTGAATCTGGACGCTGAGCTGTTCCAGACCGGCTTCTCGCAATACGACGTGCGTGCAGGCGGCGATCTGGTGGTGAGTGGCGACATAGACGTCAGCGCGCCGGTTCGTCGTTTCACCGCAGACAGCGCCCGGATCGCCAGCGGCGCCGCACCGCAGGAGGCGCTGGAGCTGTGGACGCCCGACATGCTGCGCGAAGACGCCGCCAACGGCCGCTTCGTCCAGCGGCAGGGCGCCGGCATCAGCCTTTCCGCTCATGGTCTCAGCGAGCGCGAGTGGCTGACCAGCTACGGCAACCGGATCACGGACCCGCGCCCGCTGGGGGAACTGACCCTGGCTGAAGGGGCCGGCATTCGCGTCGACGACGGACAAACCGTCAGCCTGACGGCGATGGAGGGCATGAGGATCGACGGCCGCATCGAGGCGCGCGGCGGCAAGGTCGTGCTGACCGCCGGTCGCGAGGAGAACGAGCGGTTGGACTACCAGCCGCAGGAGATCGTCTATAACCCTGCAACCGCCCTGTGGCTGGGCGAGAAGAGCGTCATCGACGTTTCAGGGCGAGGCCTCAACGCCGTCGGCGTGAACGGCCTGCGCTACGGTCATGTGTCGAAAGGCGGCGAGATCACGGTGGGCGGCCAGCGCGCGGCCTATGTGGTGGTGCGGCCCGGCGCCTTCCTGGACGCCTCGGGGGCCTCCGCCGAGATCGACTATCTGACGGCGGGCCTCAGCGGCGACAGGCAGAGCCTGACGGTGGCGACGGACGGCGGGTCCATCCGCTTCCAGTCGCAATACGGGGTCTTCCTGGATGGTGAGATGCGCGCTCATGCAGGCGGCGCGGGCGCCTCGGGCGGCTTGCTGTCGATCAAACTGACCACCCCCTATCTGGCGCAGATGGGCAAGGACGGGCGCGACATGCCCGACTATATGCGTCGCCTCCGCAGCATTGTCCTGGGGATGGAGCAGGACAGCGGTCTGTCGGCCGATCTGCAATACGGCGACTGCATCACCGGTTGCTGGACGCCGGGTCAATCGAGCGCCAATGCCTTGGCCGCCAATGAGGGCGCAGCCGATCTGGTGGGGCAGGCGCGTCTGGGCGTCGATCAGATCACGGCGGGCGGTTTCGGCAGCCTGACGCTGGATTCCACGGATGTGGTCCTTCTGGACGGACCGGTGAGCTTGAACCTGGCGCGCGACCTGACGCTGTCGGGCGCGATCGGGGCGCTGGGCGACGGGGCCGATCAGGATTCAAGTCTCAGCGCCGCCTATGTGCGCTTCGTCTCAGCCGGCTCCATGCGGGGCAATAATCTGGTCCGCTGGGAAGACGGAACCCAGGCCCTGTTCAAGGTTCCCGACCTGGGCGAGGGGGCGCTGACCATCAAGGGCGGTTTGGTCGACATGGGGGGCGCCCAGTTCGGCGTGAACGGCTCGGTCGGCCTGTCCGGCGGCCGCCAGCACGAATATGAGTACGCGGCGCACGGCCAGATCGACATCATCAGCGGCAGCGACATCCGCATGACGGGCGGCGAAATCAATGCGATGAGCAACATCGCCCTGACCGCGGCCCAGATCTACCCGATCACCGGCGCGACCGCGGCCATCTACGCTGGGAAATATCTCTATCGCATTCCGGGCAATACGGTCGGCTATGCGACCCTGTTGCCAGGCGGCACGGTCAGTTTCCACAAGATGGAGGGCGTGACGCCGTCGGCGCCGCTGTCGGTCTATGGCTCGCTGACGGTGGGCGCGGACATCATCGATCAGGGCGGGGTGCTGCGCGCGCCTCTGGGCTCGATCACCCTGGGCGTCGGCGGCGATAAATACGTACCGGGGCCCGATATGCTGGAGCCGGGTCAGACCTGGTGGGCCAACACCTCGCTGACGACCCGGGAAGTGAACCTGCTGCCCGGCAGTTTGACCTCCGTCAGCGGCAAGGACCTGGTCGTGCCCTACGGGGGCACGACGGACGGCTTGAAGTGGCTGCTGAACGGCGCAGAGCTGAAGGCTACGCGCATGGATCAGGGCGTGATGATCCTGGGCTCCCTGCGCGCCGATGAAGGTTCGGTTCTGGATCTGTCGGGCGGCGGTCTGCCTGCCGGGGCGGGCTTCATTCCGGGACGCGGCGGTTCGGTCGATGTGCTGAAGACCGCCTTCGCCAACGTCAGCCCGGCCTTTGAAGGCCTGAGCCGCGCGGACAACAAGGTCTACGCCATCGTGCCGTCCTACGGCGCCTCGGCTGCGCCGAGCGCCGTCGACGGCCACGCCCAGCCGGGCCTGGGTCAGCAGATCGTCATTCCAGCCGGGATCGAGGGGTTGGCGGCGGGCGTCTATACGCTGCTGCCGGCCGAATACGCCCTGATGGAAGGGGCGTTCCGCGTCGAACTGGGTCGCAACGTCCCGGCGGGCGCCAACGGCGTGACGCGCCTGGCGGACGGTTCGACCCATCTGGGCGTGACCACCGGCGTCGCCCATACGGATCTGCGCAGCGCCCTGAAGGTCGAGGCCATCCTGACCCCGGCCAAGGTGGTGCGCACCTATTCCCAGTACAATGAGACCAGCTTCGGCGAGTTCCTGGTCAAGGCGCCGGCGGCGGCTCAGTTCAACAGTCCGCTGCCCTTCCTGCCCGAGGACGGCAAGACCCTCATCCTGGCTCTGACGCCCGATGCGGACAAGGAGCGTCCGGCCTTCTCGTTCAAGGGCAAGGGCCTCTTCGACGCCGCCGAGGGCGGTTTGGGCGGGGCGCTGGCGGTGGTTGGCGGCGATTATTTCGACAGCGCCGCCTATACGTTGGAGATCCTGGCTGACGGGGCGGCGCGGTCCGGCGACGGCTTCCTGTCGCTGTACGCCTCGGATCTGAACGCGGTCGGCGCGCGGATCATGACGCTGGGCGGGGTGGCGCACCGGGTGCTGTCGACAAACCAGTCCACGGAGATCCAGGTGACGGCCGGCGGCAGCTGGCCGAACCAGACCAGTCTCAGCGCCAGCGGTTTCGGAGGGATTGCGGTGCGGGGCGGAGCGGTCCTCGAAGGGCCGCAGGTCATGCTCATCGCGAGCGCGAATGCTGATATTCTGGTCGAGGACGGAGCCAAGATCACCACCCTGGGGCAGGGAGATCCGGCCTTCGACTCGACCATGGGCTACGGCCTGCGCGCCAATAGTGTGAACCTGCTGGCGGTGTCGAACGGCCTGCTGGAGTTCACCAGCAACGCCGGGGCCGCCACGGGCGTCATTACGGTCGAGGACGGCGCCGCCCTCTATTCCGACGGCACGCTCAGCTTCGTCACGCCGGGCGCGGTCAGCCTGGGCGAGAACGTCGCCTATGGCGCGCGCTATCTGGGCTTCTCGTCCGGCTCGGTGAACATCGGGACGAGCGGGGCTCTGGCGGACGCAGCGGCGGATGGCGTTCTGCCGTCGGGCATCGCCCTGAACCAGACGGTGTTGGACCGCCTGATGGCGGGCGACCAGGGCACGGGCGCGCCCAAGCTGGAGCGGCTGATCCTGTCGGCCAGCCAGTCGGTTAACTTCTACGGGTCGATCAGCCTGGACACGCGTGACGCCGCGACGGGCGCTTCGGCCCTGCAACTGGTGCTGAACACGCCCGCCCTCTATGGCGCGGGCGGCGCCGGCGATGTCGCGCAGATCGCCACGGGAACCCTGGTCTGGAACAGCGTTCTGGGCGCTCAGGGGCCGAGCTACAGCCAGACGATCGTCGTCGGCCAGCCGGGCGCGCCGATCGCGGGCGGGGCCGGGACGGGTCTGGGAATGCTCAACCTGATCGCGGACCGCATCGTGCTGGGCTACCAGGACGGCGTGGCCATCGACGCGCCCGTGCCGATGAACCGGCTGGCCCTGGGCTTCAGCACCGTCAACCTGACCGCCTCGCAACGGATCGAGAGCAACCACAAGGGCGAACTGGCCGTCTATCAGTCCCAGGCGGCGCACGGTCAGCCGGGGCAGGGCGGCGTGCTGAACCTGACCACGCCGTTGCTGACAGGGCAGGCGGGGTCGAGCCTGCATTACAAGGCCGGCGGCGATATCAGCCTGACCGCGCCGGAAGCGGCGTCGGCGGCCGAAGCCCCCAAGCCGCAACTGGGCGCCGAAATCAAGATGACGGCCGCCAGCATCACGGCGGACACGACGATCGCCCTGCCGAGCGGCCGTCTGGTCCTGACGGCGACCGAAGGCGACATCGTCTTGGGCGACAGGGCGCGCCTGGATCTGGCGGGCCGGGCGACCGACTTCTTCGATGAGACTCGTTACAGCTGGGGCGGCGACGTCGAGCTGGAAAGCGCGCAGGGCGACGTGATCGCCGCCGCGGGGTCGAAGATCGACCTGAGCGCCGACTACAACCATGCAGGGACATTGAAGGTCACGGCGCTGACCGGCTCCGCGACGCTGGACGGCGTGATCGAGGCCCATGCGCGCAACGGCGACAAGGCGCCGGACGTCTCGCTACGGAACGGCGGCGTCGATATCCGCGCCAATGTCGTCAGCGATTTCAAGGGACTGAACGAACGGCTGACCGAAACCGGCGTCACCGAGAGCCGCAGCTTCGTCATCAAGAGCGGCGATCTGGTGATCGGGGATGAGGTCAAGGCGCGTCAGGTGACGATCGCGGCCGACGGCGGCGACCTGTTCGTCAACGGCCGCATCGACGCCAGCGGCGTCCGGCCAGGCTCGATCCGGCTGTCGGCGCGCGACGATCTGACCTTGACGTCAGCGGCGGTGCTGGATGCCAGCGCCGACTCCATTGTGGTCGACGGCTATGGCGCGCCGATCGAGGCGTCCAACCGCGCCGGCGTCGAGTTGGGGACCAAGACGGGCGTGCTTAGCCTGGCGTCGGGCGCGACGCTGGATCTGTCCTCGCCCGACGGCGTAGATCGTGGCCGCGTGGAGCTGAACGCGCCGCGTCTCGGCGCAGACGACATCGCCGTTCAGGCGTCGGGCTCGCTGACGATCAAGGGCGTAGACAGCCTGTCGATCAACGGCTTCCGCACCTATCAACCGGCGGACGGCGTCATCGATCAGGCGCTGATGGACGACATCCACCAGGACAGCACGGCCTTCATCGACGCCGCCATCGCCAACCAAGGCCTGTTGGGCCGCCTGGCCGGGCTGCGGGCCTATCAGGACGCCTTCCATCTGCGGCCGGGCGTAGAGCTGGTCAGCGCGCCGGGCGAGAGCTTGAGCGTCTCGGGAGACCTGAACCTGGCGGGTTACCGCTACGCCAGCCTGAACTCCGACAGCCAGATGACCGGCGTCTATGGCTCGGGCGAGGCGGGCGTGCTGCTGGTCCGCGCGGCCGACGACCTGAACATCTACGGCAGCATTACGGACGGCTTCGGCGAGCCGGCGCGGACGCCGGACGACAACGGCTGGGTGCTGTACGACTCGAGCGAGGCGGGCGGCCCGCACGCTTGGCCGGCGGATCATCAACTATCGGCGCCGGTTCTGTTAGCGGCGGGATCCTCCTTCGCTGTCGGCGCCACGCTGACTTTCGACGCGCCGGTGGAGGCGTTCGGCGTCATTGGCAATCAGTTGATCCAGGCCGACGTCAGGCTGGCGCAATCGGTCGTCCTGCCGCAGGACTGGACGGCGACTTCGCCTATTCATCTCCCGGACGGCGGGGTGATCGAGCGCGGCGCCATCATGAAGGCGGGCGTCACCCTTCCGGCCGACGCGCGGATCGGCAAGGGCGCCCTGTTCCCCATGGCGGTTTCGCTGCAGGCCATGACCTGGCCCAAGGGCGCGGTCCTGCCCAGTCTGATGAAGCTCGCCGCATCGGCTCAGCTTCACGCCGGCGACGTGATCCCGCGCAACACCACGGTGATCATTGACGGCGCCTCGGGCCCGCATAACACTCGGCCTCTTCAGGCCGACGGAACGCAAGGCCGCATATGGGCCGTGGCGCCCATGCTGGCGGCGGGGTCTCAGTCGTGGTCCATGCGTTTGGTCGCAGGGGCCGACATCGGCTCATCGGATGGTCGGACGTTGCGGGCGGCTACGGACCTGGCCCGTGTGGGACAGTCGGGCGATCTGACGCTGTCGGACCGTCACTACGTCAATCCGCAGGCGACGACGGCCGACGGTTTCAGCAATATCTGGCTGGACGGCTTGAAGCTGATGCAGAACTTCAGCGTCATCCGCACCGGGACCGGGGCGCTGGATCTGCTGGCGGGCGGCGACTATCAGCAAATGTCGCTTTATGGCGTCTATACGGCGGGCACGCCCTCGGCCGAGATCGGCGGCCAGACGCCGGACGGCCATAACGTCTTCAATCAGCCGCGCGCGACCTTGGCGGGCTCCATCGGTCTGGCCAATCCCTGGATCGGACCGAACTTCGACGGCTACGCCGACGCCATCGCCGATTACCAGGCCTGGTATCCCGAACACGGCGGCGATCTGTTGCTGTCGGTTCAGGGCGGACTGGCGGGCTACGCGACGGGGCGCGACGTCTCCTATCAGCGCGTCGGCAGCGGCCGAGTCGGCAACTGGCTGTGGCGCCAGGGCGGCTATGGCGTCAGCGAGGGCGGCGCCTCCGCAGCCCAGGGGCAGGATACGCCCACGGCCTGGTGGATCAACTTCGGCGGCTATGTGCCGAACAATCCGGGCAGCTACAACGATACCGTCGGCTTCAACGGCCCGTTGCTGGAGGGCTTTATGGGCATCGGCGCACTGGGCGGCGGCAATCTGACGGTGCGGGCGGGCGGCGACGCGGGGGTGACCCAGGATTGGGGCGTCGGCGCCGATGGAACCTCCGATTCCAACCGCGTCCGCATCGCCAGCATGGCGCTGAACTTCGCCGTCGGCGGCACCGGGCGTGTGACGTCCGTGACCCGCACGGCAGGGATCGTCACTGACGGCGCAGTGGTGCAGACGGGCGGCGGCGACATCGACATTCGTCTGGGGGGAACCCTGAACCCGGCGGCGGCCATCAACATGATGTCGGAATTGGCGGGCGGAGTGACGAACCTGCGCGGCCAGACCTCCATCCTGGCGGGCGGCGTCGGCGACGGGCGCTACAACAGCTACCGAGACACGCTGGACCCGCGCCGGTTTGATCCGCTGCGGACGCCCTTCCATCAGGCGACGGGCGGGATCACCCTGGTTCTCGGCGATGCGGACGCCCGCATCGACACGCGCGGGGATCTGATCCTGGCCGGGGTCGGCGATCCGGGCTCGACGCCCATGTCCATCGGCGGCGTGTCCGTAGGTTATGTCGACGCCGGCGGCAGGTATGTTCGTCCGGATGGCCTGACCATGCGGACCAGCTTCTCCCTGTGGCGCGAGGACACTGGAATCAGCCTGTTCAGCGCGGGCGGCGACGTGACGCCGATCCACAAGGGCATGGGCGACGCCGAGGCGCGCGACGGTCGCTACTGGTATCCGCCGATCCTTCGGGTGACGGCGGCCGAAGGCAGCATCTACTGGAACGCGGACCGCTGCGACGATTACAGCTGCAATGCGGGCATCCTTCCGCTGGAACTGGCTCCGTCGGCGGTCGGTCAGGTGGAGTTCCTGGCCGGAACCTCGATCCTGGCTGGCGGGTCGCGCGATCCCGACGTCGGCGGCAGCTACGCGGCCGGTCAGCCGATTGCTCTGTCCGGTATGGCGCGGACGCTGGACCTTCTGCCCAATCCGTTCCGCCCGGTGTGGACGACCGACTGGGTCAACGCCGTGGGCGCGCCGGTCAATGTCGAACAGCCGATCAAGGGCAACGCCGGCAGCGTCGGCGGCCTGCTGGCCTTCCAGAAGGACACGGCCACCGGCACGCTGCGGACGGGGCGTCAGAATCCGGCGCTCTTCTATGCGGCCGATGGCGACATCAGCAATCTGAACTTCGGCTTCATAACCTTTGACGGCCTGTCGCAACTCTACGTCAACTCAGGCTCGGCGGAGATCAGGGCTTCGCGCGACATCGTCAATCTGGGCACGGGCACGGCCATCGGCTGTCCGGTGGGCGGGCCAGCCGAGTGCCGCAGCACGACCTGGCTGTTCGGCGCCTTCAATCAAGGCGGACTGGTCGTGCACAACGACCCGTCGGACATTTCCCTGATCTCGGCGGGCCGGGACATCATCTACGGCAACATGACCGTGGCGGGGCCGGGCAATCTTGTCGTCGAGGCGGGCCGCAACATCTATCAGGCCGACAATGGCCGCTTCACCAGCGTCGGCCCGCTGTTCGACCTGTCGCCTTCGACCCGCAACGGCGGGGCGGGCGTTTCGATCCTGACCGGGGTCGGGGCGGGCGGTCCGGACTACGGGGCCTTCGCCGAGCTTTACCTCGACCCGAGCAATCAGGCCGAAGTCGGCCGTCCGCTGGCCGAACAGGTCGGCAAGGTGGTCAAGACCTATGACGTCGAACTGATCCAGTGGCTGAACGACCGCTTCGGCTATGAGGCCGCCGACGCCGCCGACGCCCTGACCTATTTCAACGGTCTGGATCGCCAGCAACAGGGCGTCTTCGTCCGCCAGGCCTACTTCGACGAGCTGAAGGCGGGCGGGCGCGAGTACAACGATCCGACCGGCCCGCGTTTTGGCAGCTATCTGCGCGGCCGCAACGCTATCGCTGTCCTTTTCCCCGAGAAGGATGCGGGCGGGCGGGACATTTCCTACGCCGGCGACCTGACCATGTTCGGAGGTTCGGCGGTGCGGACCCTGTTCGGCGGCGGTATTGAGATGCTGGTGGCGGGCGGTCAGACGGTGATCGGCGTCGGCGGCGTGGCGCCGCCCTCGACGGCCGGCGTCCTGTCCATGGGGTCGGGCGATATCGACGTCTACTCGCTGGGATCGGTGCTGCTGGGCCAGAGCCGGGTCTTCACCACCTTCGGCGGCGACCTGATGATGTGGTCGGCCGAGGGCGACATCAACGCCGGGCGCGGATCCAAGTCGACTGCCGTCTATCAGCCGCCGCGCCGGGTCTATGACCTTTACGGCAACGTCACCCTGTCGCCGCCGGCCCAGAACACGGGCGCCGGCATCGCCACCCTGAACCCGATCCCGGAGATTCCGGCGGGCGACGTGGACCTGATCGCGCCGCTGGGCACGATCGACGCGGGCGAGGCGGGCATACGGGTGTCGGGCAACGTCAACCTGGCCGCGCTGCAGGTGGTCAACGCCGCCAACATCCAGGTCAAGGGCGACGCCGTGGGCATTCCGATGGCGGCGGCGGTCAACACCGGCGCACTGACGGCGGCCTCGTCGGCCAGCAGCTCGGTCGCGGCCGAGGCCGCGCGTCTGGCCGAGCGGGCCAAGCCCAGACCGACCGGCGACATCCCAGCCATCATCACCAGCCGCTTCCTCGGCTTCGGCGAGTAACCGGCGGTGTGGAGGCGGGAGGCGAGCGCCCCTTCCACACGCCTTTTCCGATTGGAGCACCCCCATGTCCGAGGCCTCTGCCTTGCCCCTGTTCTACCGTGACCCGCAGCCGCTGGCGGCGGCGGAGCACGGCGCCTGGCGATTAAAGGACGGCGACGTGGCCTTCGCCGCCGAAACCGCCTTCGTGCCGGTGGTGGTCAGCGAAATCACCGACGCCGCCCGCAGCTATCCCATCGTCTTCTCGAGCGGAGACGAGGCGCAGCCCATCGCCGTACTGGGACTGGAGAAACGCAATCTGTTCGTTAGCGAGGGACGGTGGGCGCCCGAAGCTTATACGCCCGCTTATGTGCGTCGTTATCCGTTCGGCTTCATCGCCACCGTCAACCCGAGCGGCTTCGCCCTGGCCATCGACGCGGCGTCCGACCGCGTGGCCGTCTCGGGCGAGGAGGGCGCGGCCCTGTTTGAAAACGGGCGGCCGACCGCTTTGACTCAGGACGCCATGGCCTTCTGCAATGCCTTCCAGGGCGAGGCCGCCGCCACCCAGACGTTCGGCGAAGCTCTACGCGCGCAGCAGCTGCTGATCGACCGCCGCGCCGACGCCACCTTGCCGGATGGGCGCAAGCTGGGTCTGGACGGCTTCCAGGTCGTCGACGCCGAACGGTTCGCAAACCTTGATGAAGCTGTCGTGCTGGACTGGCACCGTAAGGGTTGGCTGGCGCTGGTGCACTTTCATCTGGCCTCGCTGGAGCGTTTCGGCGCGCTGTTGAGCCTGCACGGACAGGCGACAACCGTCGAGCCCGCCGCCAAACCGACCCAAACCAAGAAGGCCTGACCATGACCGAGCATTCCATCCTCGCCGTCCTGACCCTGACGGTAGTTGCCGCCACAGCTCTGCCGACCGCCGCGCAGCAGGCCCCCGCCGCCCAGCCCCTGGGCGGTCCGGTCATCCCCGGCGTCTGTCTGCTGTCGCGTGAGGCGGTCTTCGCCAACGCCGCCGCCGGCAAGGCCGCCAGCACTCGTCTTCAAGATCTGGCCGCCGCCGCCCAGGGTGAGATCGAGACCGAACGCCAGACGCTGGAAGTCCAGTTGCGTACCCTGGAAGCCCAGCCGGACGACGCCGCCCGCCGCCAGCGCGCGGAGACCCTAGCCGCTCAGTGGCAGGCCCTGCAGCAGAAGGCGGCCCACGCCAGCCAGGAAGTCGAAGCCACCCGCCTCAAGGCCATGGAGCGCATCGCCAACGAGGCCCAACCCGCCATCGCCCAGGTTTATGCCGCTAAATCGTGCGGGCTGCTGCTGGATCGCAACTCGGCGCTGGGCGGCAACTTCGCCAACGACCTTACCGCCGAAGTGGTGCAGGCCCTCGACGGCCGCCTGTCGACCATCACCTTCGAACGCGAACGCCTGCCCCAGGCCGCCGCTCAGACGACGCGATCGCAGTGATGAGCAGCGCATCTCGCGCCAAGCTGTCGTCGTGGCGAGCTCTAGCGACAGGGCTGGCTGCTGCTTTCGGGCTTGCCGCGCCGGCCCAGGCCCAGAGCCTTACGCCGGAGGACGCTCCAGCCGCCTGGGTGGTCTATGCCGAGGCCGCCACCCGGGCGGTGACGGCCTGGCTGGAAGAGGATGGAGAGGCGGCGTCGAGCGTCCGGCATTATCTACATCAGACCCGGCCAGCCCCGGACCAGCCCACGCCGCCATTGGTCCTCAAACTCTGGATTGATCCCAAGGGTCTCATCTCACGGATCGATTTTACGCCTTTCGCCCAGGCTGAAACAGATGTCGCATTACGATCCGTGGTGGACGGCCGCCGACTGGCGCCACCGCCTTCCGGCATGCTCCAGCCCTTGCGGCTGTCAGTTCAACTGGATCCTGTCGTTCTGGAAAATGGTCGCCCCGCAAACCCTTTTCGTCGGTAGACCCGCACGCCAGCCTTGCCTCACGCCCGAAAGGCTCTGATCTGTAAAAATCAGTGGTCGCAAGCCTAGCGGTCTTCTGCACTCGCTCCCGATTGCCTGCTGCAGATTTTCTGCAAGCCGACGATAGTCTTTCGCAGCGCCGTGTTGGTAGCAGGCGATGACTGTGAGGCTGCGATCAGGCAGCGGCAGGCGGGCCGCGTCGGCGGGGCGAGAACGTCCGTCGCGGCGCGCTCAGGCGCCGCGATGCGGCTTCGCGCCGGACGGGCGTGCGGTCGGCGTCTTCTTGAAGGTGTCGCCGATCTCGCGCGCGTCAGGGCCGTCCGGACCTGCGCGACGGCGGGATTCGCGTCCGACCCGACGCACGGCCTCATCCGGCGTGTCGGCGTCGGGCTTGCCGCCTGGAGTGGCGGCGTTTCGCTCCCGACCTTCGGATTGCTTCTGTTGTCCCATCGGACTCTCCCGTCATGGCTTTGCACTGAGGAGAGGACGGCGCCTGAAATTGTTCCCGTCGGCGACGGGGCGACCGCCTTCTGTCGGGTGGCGGTCAATGGCAGGCCAAGGATGAACCCGGCGAAGGAGGGCGGGTTGGAGGGGAGCCCTTCGGGGCGATCAGTGAAAACAAGGGAGTGAACAATGGCTGAGAACCAGCAACAGGGTCAGCAACAGCAAGGCTCGTCGTCCGATCGCGGCTTCGCCGCCATGGACGAGGACAAACAGCGCGAGATCGCCAGCAAGGGCGGCTCCAGCGTCGATCCGGAAGATCGCAGCTTCTCGAAGGACCATGAGCTGGCGGCCGAAGCGGGTCGGAAGGGCGGACAGGCTTCGCAGGGAGACGGCGGAGCGTCCGCCACGCGCGAAGGCGATGACAGCGACGGTTCGGGGCGGGGCGGCAATTTCGCCGACGATCCCGAGCGCGCTGCGGAGGCCGGACGAAAGGGCGGGGAACGCTGATCCCTTTTCGTTCCGGTGAGAAGGAGGCCGCGACGGCGGTCTCCTTTTTCATATTTGGAGGAACCGTCGCGCAGGCAGGGGTTTACAAGTGACCAGAACGCAATCGTTCGTTGTTGCTGGCCAAGTCCAACAGCTCTCACTGGATAAAAACATGACCGGGTTTCACGCCTATGCCGCATCGCGGGCGCGCGCGCTCGGCGTCGAGGCCGCCTGCAACGCCCGGCATACGGCTCTGCAGCGCCTGGCGAAATGGATCGCGCGCCTCCATGCCGCCGACGGCGAGGAGAGAGGGATTTCCATCACCCAGGGCGAGTTGGCGGATATGCTCGGCGTGCAGCGCACCAGCGTCAACGCGGCGTGCCGCCACCTGCAGGATCGGGGAGCTCTCCGGATTCGTCGGGCGCGGTTGATCGTCCTTGACCAGGGGGAGCTTTCGCAGGCGGCCTGCGATTGCGACGTCGCACTGGCGGACGGCGCTGCGGAACGGCGCCTCCGCAATCGGTTGAACTGAGGCGCCGCAACCATGCGGGAGCCGAAACCGGACGGCGGCGTTGCATGGGCATGACCTCGATGCAGGACGCCGCCCTGACGGAAGACAGGGCCTATATCCGCGATCTGGGCCGAGCCTTCGGCGGCGCCCTGCTGTTCAGCCTGCCGTTACTGATGACGATGGAGATGTGGGCGCTGGGCTTCGCTGCGGAACCGGAGCGGCGCCTCGTCTTTCTGCTGGCGGCGCTGCCGGTGCTGTTCGGGCTGGCGCATTACGCTGGGTTTTCGGCACGCCGGGGTCTGGTCAACAATGTGCTGGACACCCTGGTCGCCCTGGCCGTGGGCTTCGTCACCGCCGCTGCGCCTCTGCTGGTCTTCAATGTGCTGGACCTGAGTTCGCCGGCGTCCGCCGTGGGGCAGATGTCCCTGCAGGCGGTGCCCGCCGCGCTGGGCGCCCTGGCGGCGCGACGCCAGCTGTCGGGCGATCCGGACGAGGGCGATGAGGATGAGGCCTCCTATCCGGGCGAGCTGTTCCTGATGTTGGCCGGCGCCCTCTACTTCGCCATGAACCTGGCTCCGACCGAGGAGATGCGGCTGATCGCCTATATGACCACGCCGCTGGGCGCGTTGGGCGTCCTGGTCCTGTCGGTGATCCTGCTGCACCTGATCGTCTTCGAGGCGGGGTTCGCCGGGCAGGAAGAGGCGGAAACGCCGGTCCGGGCCTTCTTCGACTTCACCCTGCCGGGCTACGCCCTGTGCCTGCTGGCCAGCCTCGCCATGTTGTGGGTGTTCGGCGGAGCGGACGGCCATGGGCTCCAGGCGCTCATGGCCAATGTCGTGATCCTCGCCTTTCCGGCGGCGATCGGGGCCGCGGCCGCGCGGCTACTGGTGTAGCCATGACGGACAAGGAAAAGCAGAAAGCAGGGAAGAAGGGCGTATCTCGGCTGCAGTGCGCTTGCGCTCTGATCGGCCTTCTCATCACGCTCGGCGCGGCGGGCGTGCTGGCGCAAGCGGCCTTCTCGGTTCCGGCGCCGGCGGCGCTGACGATCAGAAGCGAGGCGGTTCGACCTTCGTCCGGCGGATGGGTGGTCGACGTTGTGGTCGCCAACCAGGGCGACCTGGCCGCCGCCGCCGTGGATATCGAGGGCCAGGTCGGCGGCGAACGCTCAGGCGCCTCGCTCGACTATGTCCCCGGGCGGGGAGAGAAGAAGGCCAGCCTGGTTTTTTCAGGTCCGCAAAAACCCAATGCGACTCTGCGTGTGCTGGGGTGGTCGGAACCCTGACGCGCCGAACGACGGCGCGAGGGATGATCAACTTATCCGGCGCCGTGTACGACTTTCGGTCGCGAGGGTTTAGCGTCGTCTGTCCGTTCGCGCACCAATGACAAAACTATCGTCATTCAAACTTAGCGCGAATGTAGCTGAAGCGTGAGCGATCGATCATCAACTCGACCTAGACCCCGTCGCCGTCGCAAGGGGGTGGGTAAGGATGAAGTTTGGTGTTTTGCGGCGTGCGACCGTTCTAACGGTCGTTGCGGGCATGGCGCTGGCGGCCGCGGCTCCGGTTGTCTTTATTCCCGGCCACGCATTGGCCACGATAGCGAATGGGGTCGACCGGCAGGCCTTGGCCCGACTGCCCCTGACCCAGAACGGCGGAACGTGGGATGCCGGCCATGTCCAGGGCGTCGCCGTCGACCTTGACGGCGGCTATATCTATTACTCCTTCACCAATCTTTTGGCCAAATACGACCTCGAGGGCCGGCTGATCGGCACCCTGGTCGGCTGGACCGGCCACCTGGGCGACCTGGCGTTCAATCCCGCCGACGGCAAGCTCTACGGCTCGCTGGAGTACAAGGCGGACGAGGCCTTCTACATCGCCGTGATCGATGTCGGCGGACTGAACCGGATCGGCGTGGAGGCGAGCGAAAGCGCCCTGTTCCAGACGGTGCATCTGGCCGAAGTCGCTGGAGACTACGCCGCCGACATGGACGGCGACGGTCGATTCGACGGCGATACGGCTGCGACGCGCGACCATCGCTACGGCGCCTCGGGAATCGACGGGGTGGCTTTCGGACCGCGCTTTGGGCGCACCGATGGACCGGTGATGCTGACCGTCGGCTATGGCGTCTATGGCGACGTAACGCGGACCGACAACGACCATCAGGTTCTGCTGCAATACGATATCGCCGACTGGGACCGTTACGCCCGTCCGCTGTCAGAGGCGGCGCCGCACCGCGAAGGCCCTGCCGCCGTCGACGGCAAGTATTTCGTTCGTACCGGCAATACGACCTACGGCGTGCAGAATTTGGCTTATGACGCCGAGGCCGGGCGCTGGTTCCTGGGGGTCTATCAAGGCCGCAAGCCCGCGTTTCCCAACTATCTGCTGTTCGCCGTGGAGGCCTCCGCTCAGCCGGTCAGGGGCGATCTGATCGGCGTGCCCGACGCCGGCGCGCAGGCCTGGGAGCATGGGCTGATCCTGCCCCTGGCTGAAGATGGGCTGGACGATGCCGCGACGGGCCTGCGCGGTTGGCGTTGGAAGGCTGATGTGGGCCTGGAGCCAGTGGGACGCGGCCTCTTCTATCTGGCGGCGAATTCCGGCGGCAAGGGACGTCAGACCGCCGACCTCACGCTGGTGCGCTGGACCGGCGACCCGGAGAGGCCTTTCGCGCCCGTCGATGCTGAAGAGCGCTCGAAGATCCTCTCCACCCCCTGACGGCCGCCGACTGATCCTGTCGACTTCGCCGGGCGCTCCCGTGGGCGGCCCGAAACCCTTCGACTTTTCCTTCCCTCCCCAGCTGTTCGAGTCACCCTGAATGAAGACCATCTCTCGCTATCGCGCCGGCGTCAGCTCGCGCGCCCTGCTCCTGTATCCGTTGATGGCGGCCGCGTTCGCCGCAGCGACGCCCCAGGCCGCCTCGGCCGAGGCGAGCGTCGCCCAGGCGCCCATCGCCGTCGGCGCCCTGCGGGGCCGGGTGTTTGACACCGCGACGGGCGAATATGTTCGCAACGCCGAGGTGCGGATCGAGGGCACCAGCCTGGTCGCCTATTCGGGCGACGGGGGCGTCTTTCGACTGAGCGGCGTGCCGAGCGGAGAGGTGGTTGTGGTCGTGCGCTATGCCGGTCTGCAAGAAGCGCGCGTGGTCGCCGGCGTCAGCACGGGGCAGACGGCGGTCGTCGACGTCGAACTGCAGGCGCCGTCCTATGGCGTGGCCGATGACGTGGCCTCGGTCTCGGACATTGTGGTGACGGCCGCGCGCGGCGGTCAGGCCAAGGCGCTGATGGAGCGTCGCGTGGCGATGAACGCCAAGAACGTGGTCCCGGCCGACAACTTCGGCGCCCTGACCATGGGCGACGTCGGCGAGTTCATGAAGTCCATGCCGGGCCTGTCGATCGACTACACCGAGGTCGACGCCACCGCCGTGCGGATCGGCGGCCTGCCGCCCAAATATTCGACCTTCACCATGGACGGGGCCCGCATGGCCACGGCCACCTCGAACAACAACTCGGGGCGTCAGAACTCGTTCGAGCAGATGTCGATCACCGGCATTGAGACGATCGAACTGAACCACACCCTGCTGGCCAGCATGGATGCGGATTCGCCCGGCGGCAGTATCAACCTGCGCAGCAAATACGCCTTCCAACTGCCCGAGCGGCAGCTGCGCTTCCAGCTGGGCGGGGTGGCGACCTCGGACTCGGCCCTGTCGCGCCACTACATGCCTGACGACAAGAAGCACGCCAGCCTCTACCCCTCGGCCCAGTTCTCCTATGCCGACGTCTTCATGGACGGCCGTCTGGGCGTGGCCTTCAGCGCCAGCCACAACGCCAACTATGTGCAGCAGGATCGCATCCAGACCGACTGGTCCTATTTGGCTGACGGCCGGGTGCTGCCCTATCAGGTCATGTGGCGTCCGGGGCCGAAGCTGACTAGCCGCACGGCCGCCAATCTGGCCGTGGACTACAAGTTCACCGAAGACCTGATCTTCTCGCTGCGCAGCAACTACTCCTTCTACGACGTGGAGTATTTCAACCAGTACACCTATCTGACGTTCGGAACTTCGACCAAATCCTATGCGACGCCTGACTCGACCGGCACGCACATCGTGGTCAATCCGGACGGCAAGAACACCCGTCTGCACACCGGCTATTCGCACCGCTATGCGGGGACGCCGACCTATCTGATCGCGCCGAAGCTGGAATATAAGGGCGAGACCTGGGAAGCGGCGCTGCGCGCCAGCTATTCCTCCGCCGAGTTCAACTTCCGCGACACCAGCAAGGGCTTCTTCCAGCGCACCGACAACCACCTGACGGGGATCGGTTTCGAGATGGAGCGCGACTCTACGGAGTCCAACGCCTGGTATCTGCGCCAGACGGCGGGCCGTTCGTGGAGCGACCCGATGAACTTCAATCGCGACATCTCCATCGGCAACAACATCCGCATGGCGGAGTCGGACGCCATCAACGACATGTATTCGTTGAATTTGGATGTGAAGAAGCGGCTGAGCTTGCGCGATGTCCACTTCACCCTGATGGGCGGTCTGGGCGCGCGCAGCAACGATTGGCGTACGGATGAAGGTTCGAACCAGCAGTTCAAATATGTCGGCCCGACCGGCGATCTGACCCAGACGGCGGCCGAGGCGGTCATTCCGTGGACCCAGAAATACCGCTTCGAGATGATCGGCTTCGATGCGGGCAATATGAACGCCCAGGGCTGGCGCGCTGACAGCCACTACGGGATGTACGACATCTATCGCGACCACCCCGAGTATTTCGTGGCGGACGAGGTGGGCAACCTGAAGCGCCGCCTCGACAACAATAAGCGCGTCAAGGAAGACATCACCTCGGCCTATGGCGAGGTCCAGGCCGACGCCGGTCGCGCGCGCTTCGATCTGGGGCTGCGCTACGAAAAGACCGAGACGGCGGCGCGCGTCGCCGTCATTCGCCCCGTCAAGGAAGTCACGGACGCGGGGCTGTCGGTCGGCACCGTCGAAGGCCTGATGTACCAGTACAACAACGGAACCTACCAGGATCGCGAAGGCGATTATGACGATTGGTTCTGGAGCGGCGGCGTCAAATACGACTTCACCGACAAGCTGGTCGGCCAGCTGTCCTTCAGCCAGGCGATCCTGCGTCCCGACTACGGCAATCTGGGCGGGGTGGTGTCGATCAACGACGACACCATGATCGTGACCGTTCCGAACCCCGAACTGAAGCCGGAGCGTTCGACCAAATATTACGCCAGCCTGCAGTATTATCTGGCGCCGGCGGGCATCATCGGCCTGTCCGCCTACCAGCTGGACATGAACGACATGCAGGTCACCGGCATGACGGTGAACCCGGAAGACGTCGGCTTCGATCCGGCCGAGTATGCCGGCTACACCTTCCGCAGCGCCCAGAACCTGCACGGCACCAGCACCAATCGCGGCGTGGTGCTGGAGTACAACCAGCAACTGACCTTCCTGCCGGGCGCCTGGCGCGGTCTGGGCCTGCACGGCTCGGTCACCTATCTGGACCCGGACGGCGAGCGTCAGGGCACGCCGAAAGAGGCGGCCAACTGGGGCGTCCGCTACAACATCGGCCGCTTCGATTTCCAGCTGAACGGCAACTGGCAGTCGAAGTATCGGGTCAGCGGCCTGAACAATACGCCGACCACGCCGAACAACGGCATCCTGTACCACTCGCCGCGCGAGCTGTGGAACGTCAGCGTCAACTACAAGATCAACGACCGCTTCGATCTGATGCTGGCGGGCCGCAATATCTTCAACTCGCCGGACGTCATCTACTCCAACGAGCGTGATCGGGTGCAGCAGTACACGGTCTACGGATCGATGTGGAACATCGGCATCAAGGGCGTCTTCTGATCCGCCTGCGCACCTGAAGACCGACGGCCGCGTCGTTATGCGACGGCGCGGCCGCCATCGATTGCATTTCCAAGGGGCATTCCATGACCTTGAGGCTTGACCGGCGGCGGCTGGTGATGGGCGGCGGACTGGGGCTGGGGGCTCTGGCCCTGCCGGGCGGAACGGCGCTGGCGCGACAGCTGCTGTCGGCGTCCGGGTTCACGCATGGTGTGGCCAGCGGCGAGCCGGGGCCGGATTCCGTGCTGCTGTGGAGCCGTTATGCTCCATCGGGCGGCGCCGACGAAGTGCGACTGGACGCCGAGATCGCCCTTGATCCGGACTTTCGTCAGGTGGCGGCGCGGGGCGTGGTGCGCACCGGCGCCTGGCGTGACTGGACCGCCAAGATCACCCTGGACGGCCTGGAGCCCGGCACGACCTACTGGTATCGCTTCATCGGGCCCGACGGATCGATGTCGCAGACGGGCCGCGCGCGGACCCTGCCGGTCGGCCGGACCGAGCGGTTCCGCATCGGCCTGTTCTCCTGCTCCAACCTGCCGATGGGATGGTTTAACGCCTACGCTCATGCTGCGAGGCGCGACGACGTCGACCTGTGGCTGCATGTCGGCGACTACGTCTACGAATACGGCATAGGCTCCTATGCCGTAGACGACCGCATCGCCGAGCGCGCGGTTCTGCCGGCCCACGATCATGAGATGGCGACGCTGGCCGACTACCGCCTGCGCTTCGCCTGCTACCGGGCGGATCCGGACCTGCAGGCCCTGCACGCGGCGGCGCCGATGATCTGCGTCTGGGACGATCATGAATCGACCAACGACAGTTGGGAAGGCGGCGCCCAGAACCATCAAACAGCGACCGAAGGCGACTGGAGCATGCGCCGCGCCGCCGCCGCTCAGGCCTATCTGGAATGGATGCCGATCTCGGAGGAGCCCTGGAAGGCCTACGCCATCGGCGATCTGGCCACTCTGTATCGCACGGAATCGCGCCTGATCGGCCGGACGCGTCAGGCCGACATCGGCGCGGCCTACCGCGAGGGAACCCGGGCGGCGCTGGTCGCCTTCCGCGACGGGGCGTGGCAGGACGCCTCGGCCTCCATGCTGGGCTCGACCCAGGAGGCCTGGCTGGGGCGCGAATTGCGCGCCAACGCCCGAACCACGGCCTGGCAGGTCGTCGGCATGGGCACCATCATGGGCCGCACCGTCATGCCTCAGGACGCCGTCAGTTGGCTGCGCCCGGAGCTGAGCGAGGGCGCCGTCCGCTCCTTCATGAACGCCGCGCGGGCGGGCGAGGCGGGCTTGCCGATGTGGATGGACCGCTGGGACGGCTATCCGGCGGCGCGCTCCCGCTTCCTGAAGGCGGCGCAGGCGGCGGACGCCGATCTGGTCATGCTGGCGGGCGACAGCCACAACGCCTGGGCCTATTCCCTATCCCAGGACGGCCGCCCTGCCGGGGTGGAGTTCGCCGGCCAGGCCGTGACCTCCAACGGCATCGAAAAACAGTTGGGCGTCGCCCCCTCGGTCGCCGCCCGCTCCTTCGTCGCCGCCAACCCCGAGATGGCCTGGGCCCAGGCCAGTGGACGCGGCTATATGATGATCGACATCACGCCTGAGCGCGTCGGCGGCGAGTGGATCTTCATGGAGACGATCAAGGCGCGCAGCACGACCGTCGCCGGCGCACACCGGATGACGGTCGAGAAGGGGCGGCGACGGTTTCTGGTCTGATGGTTCGCCGCCCCTCCGCACCCAAAAGGCGGGCTACAAGGTATTTCCGCACGACAGCTTTCCGCTGAGTTGCTTTCGAAGGGCCCCAGTTTCACGCCGGGGATGTCGAGCTTAGGGCAGGGCTTCGTATGACCGCTGCTCGCGCTTCCAAGACCTAAGGATCGTGTGACGGTTTGCGCCGGATCAGCCGGATTACGCCTTCATCGAAGTCAATGAGCGTCCGGGCTGGCCGATCACGAACCGCGCCCTACGGCCGAGCGGTTCATCGACCTGGTGTTACTGCTGTCGGCGCGACGACCGCTGAATCCCTGTCAGGAGCGATCTTGACCCCTTTGAAGTGGATTTAAATGACGTTGGTCCGGCGATGGCGCGGCCGTCGCGGCAGGCGTCGACGATCGCTATGATCAGCTAGGTTCGCATGCGGGTGCTTTTTCAGGCGAAGGGGCTGCAAAGGCGAAAAAGGGCGGAAACGCGATCAGCGCTCCCTTGCTGTCCTGATCACCAGGCGTCGGGTTCGCGGACCATGTGCACGATGTTGGCGGGGTTCATGATCCAGCCGCCGCGAAACGCGTCGCCCAGCGGTTCGATCTGGTCGCAGCGTACGGCGCCGCCGTCCTCCAGCCGTCGCAGGGCGGCGCTGTGGTCCGAGGAGAACAGTTCGAGCCAGACCTCGGCCTGGGTCAGAGTCTCCGACGCATCGATCCAAAGCTGGTTCGGACCGAGCTTGAAGCCGACCGCCGGCGCCTTTTCGGGAATGCTCTCTAGTCCGACCACGTCGCGATAGAAGGCGACCACGGCCTGATGCTGGTGCCTCGGCACCTTCATGGCGATGTTGACGCCGCCCTCGATCTTGACGGTCATGGGCGGTCCCTCACTTGCGGTTGTCGCCGGTAGGCAGGACGCCGCGCATCTCGGAGGGATAGAAGCCCTCGCGTAGGTTGATGCCGTATTCGAGCCAGGCCTTCATGGCCGACAGCATGGCCGCCCAGCCCTCGCAGTTGGCGAAGGAGGCCTTCTTTCCCGCCGCGTCGTCGGCCCATCCAGACTCGGCGATGGTGACGAAGGTCGAGCCGTCGTCCAGCGGCTCAAACTCCATGACGATGCGGGTCTTGAAGGCGGGCTGTCCGTCAGCCGTGTCCGCATCCCAGCGCAGCACGATGCGCTGATCGGGCGTGACCTCATCGACGTTCACGGGGACGGAGCCCCACCAGGTGACGACGGCGCCGGGCCTCAGCGGCGCGTCGGCGCCGCCCAGGGTGGTGAAATAGCGGCTCAGCTTGGTCGGATTGACGACCGCGTCGAACACCTCGTGAGGCGGCTTGGCGATGCGCCCCGAAACCGTGAAACCCAAGGACATGTTCGAACCCTTCATGCTTGCAGGATGCTAGTTTATGTTATAAAAAAATAACATGTCAAACGAGACCGAAGATAATCGTGTTTTCAAGGCGTTGGCCCACGCTCGTCGTCGGCAGATGCTGGACTGCCTGAAGGAAGGCCCGGTCACCACCGGCGGGCTGTGCGAGCGTTTCGACGACATGGACCGCTGCACCGTGATGCAGCATCTGAAGGTGTTGGAAGGCGCAGGTCTGGTGGTGGCCAGAAGGGAAGGGCGCGAGCGGTGGAACCACCTCAACGCCCTGCCGATCAAACGCATTCATGAGCGCTGGATCAGCGAATACGCCGGTCACGCTCTATCGCTGATAGACCGACTGAGGAATGACCTGGAGGGATAGGTCTGAAACAGCAAGACCGCACCAGATCATACAGCACCGCCGGACGCCAAGCGAAGAGGCTGAACGGCAGGAAAACCGAGGTGGTCGCAATCCCGCAGTGAGGGCGAAAGGCGTTCTAGTCGTGGCGCAGGGCCCAGGCCGGGGCCGCGCGGCTGGCTCGAACGGACTGGCTGAGCACGGTCAGCACGGCGATGAGCACGGCCACGACGCTGGCGCCGATGAAGTAGGCCGGGGACAGGGCGATGCGATCGTCGAAGCCCGCCAGCCAGGTGCGCGCCGCGAAAAAGGCCAGCGGCCAGGCGAACAGGTTGGCGATCAGCACCGGCCGCAGGAACTGGACCACCAGCAGCTTGACGATGTCCGAGGACGAGGCGCCCAGCGTCTTGCGGATGCCGATCTCCTTCACCCGCTGCTGGGTGCTGAAGGAGGCGAGGCCCCACAGGCCGACGCAGCCGATCAGGATCGCCAGCCCGGCGCCCACGCCGAACAGGCGCGCGGCGCGGTCGTCGGCGGCGTAGAGTTCGGTCAGTCGGCGGTCGGCGTGGGCGCCGTCGAAGGGCGTGCCGGGCGCCATTTTCCGCCAGACGGCGCGCGTCTGCTCCATCACCTGACGAGGATCGCCCTGATAACGCAGGGTCGCCATCGGCCAGTCGGGAATGCGCGCCTTGTAGACATAGACCGCCGGGTCGATGGTCGCGCGGGGCGAGAAGAAGCGGGCGTTTTCGACCACGCCGACGATAGTGCGGGGACGGCCGCCGCCGACCGTCTTGCCGATTGCGTCTTGGGGCGAGGTGAAGCCGAGGGTTTGGGCCGCCTTGCGGTTGATGACGATGTTGAAGCCGCCCACCCGTTCGGTCTCGGTGGAGTCATCGCTTCGATAGTTCGGGTCGAACACGCGGCCGGCGACTGGCGTCATGCCGTAGGTCTGGAAGAAATCCGGCCCGACGGCGATCTTGCGCAGGCTCGGGCCGTCGCCGGGCACGCCGGGAAGCTGAATGTTCTCGGCGGAGTGGCTGTAGGAGCCGCCGGCGGCGAGGGTGCCCGTGGTGACATGGGTGACGCCCGGAATGTCGCGAAACGCGGCCAGAAGCGCCAGGCGCTGACTTTCCGACAGGCTGGAATCCGTCATGGCGGGCACGATCAGCAGGCCCTCGCGCTGGAAGCCCAGGTCGGCGCTGCGGACGTGCTGCATCTGGGCGAACAGCACCCCGGCGGCGATGATGAAACCGGTGGCCAGGGTGAACTGCAGGACGACCAGGGCCTCGCGCACGCGGGCCCCTGCGCGTCCGCCGCCGGGCGAACGGGCCGAGGCCAGCACCAGGGCGGCCGGATAGCGCGACAGCAGGACCGCCGGATAGAAGCCCGCCACCGCGCTGATGACGACGACCAGTAGCGCCAGAACGGGCAGAACCACGCCATAGGGCAGGGTCAGGGACAGGTCGGCGGCGGCGTTGATCAGCGGTAGTCCCAACTCCGCCAGGATCAGTCCGACCAGGGCGGCCAGGGCGACCAGCACCATCGCCTCGCCCAGGAACTGTCGGATCAGCGCCCCGCGCGAGGCCCCGACCACCTTGCGCATCGCCACTTCACGCGCACGCAGTCCGGCGCGGGCCACGGCCAGGTTCACATAGTTGACGACGGCGATGACCAGGGCTAGCAGGCCGACGAGGCCCAGCATGGCGATGGTCTGGCGGCGACTGTCCGAAGCCCTGCCGCCGGGGGCGAGGCGCAGGTCTGCGATCGGCGTCAGCAGATAGCGCAGCGTGTCGGACGGCTTTTCTCCCAGGTCGCCGCCATGGCGCTCGACGAAGGCGGGCAGCTTCTGAGAAAAGGCGCGGGCCTTGGCAGGGGTGTCGAAACGCAGATAGGTCGTAAGGGTGAGCGCGCCGAGGTTGCGCCACATCGCCATGTCGTCGGGCGTGGGAGCCTTGATCGGCGTCAGGGCGGTGAAGGCGAGCCCGGTGTTGGCGGGCAGGTCGCGGAACACGCCCACGACCTTGCGCGGCTGGGCGTCTTCGCCGTCGGACAAGGCGAGGGTGCGGCCGATCGGGTCAGCGGAACCGAAATAGCGTCTGGCCGCCGCCTCGCTGAGCAGCAGATCAGCCGGGTCGCGCAGCGCCGTGCGGGCGTCGCCGCGCACCATCTCCAGACGGAAGATGTCGAGGAAATCAGGGTCGACGTGGCCGATGTTTTCGGACGCCGCCACGCCGTTGTGAATGATCTTGCCGGTGGTCAGGATCCGCGTTCCCTTCGCTTCGGGGAAGTCCTCCTGAATCATCTCCAGCAGACCGCTGGGCGTGTTCGGCATGACGCCGTTGAACGGGCTACCGGGCAGGTTCCACTCGTTCTGGATCTGATAGATGGTCTGATGCTGGGGCAGCCAGGTCTCGAAGCTGGTCTCGAACCGCACATAGAGGCCGAGCAGGATGAAGACGGCGATGCCCATCGCCAGCCCGCCGACGTTCATCGCCGTATACAGCGGGTGGCGGATCAGGCTGCGATAGAGCGACACAAGCGCGAAACGGTTCATCAGCATGTCCCTCGGGTTCAGGCGGCGCGCGAAGCGGAGGCGACGATCCGGCCGTCCAGCATGTCGATGCGGCGCTTGGCCATGTCCGCATGGCTGGGCGAGTGGGTGACCATGACGATGGTGGCTCCTTCGGCGTTCAGCCCGCTCAGGATGTCCATGACCTGTTGGCCGTTCTGGGTGTCGAGGTTGCCGGTGGGCTCGTCCGCCAGGATCAGCTTGGGCGCGCCGACGACGGCGCGGGCGATGGCCGCGCGCTGCTGCTGACCGCCGGAAAGCTGATGCGGATAGTGCTGGGCGCGGTGGGCGATGCCGACCTTGTCCATGGCGGCGGCGACGCGGGCGCGTCGATCGGTCTGGCGATCCTTGCGGTAGATTAGGCCCAGTTCGATGTTCTCGGCGATGGTCAGCTCGTCGATCAGGTTGAAGCTCTGAAAGACGAAGCCCAGAGTCTCGCCGCGGAAGCGGGCCAGGGCCGATTCACTTAAGGTCGCCAAGTCGCGATCGCCGAACAGATAGCGGCCGCCGCTGGGCCGGTCGACAGCGCCCAGGGTGTTCAGCAGGGTGGACTTGCCGCACCCTGACGGGCCCATGATGGCGAGGAATTCGCCCTGGGCGACCTCGAGGTCGATGTCATGAAGCGCGGTGGTCTCGACATCGTCGGAGACGTAGCGGCGCTGCATGTTCTCGAGACGGATCACAGGTGGCCCTTTCCACGGATGTTCAGTTTGTCGCCCCTGATGGAGGCGGTGTTGGAGGTGACGATACGGTCGCCGGGCGACAGGCCGGAGAGGATTTCGACCTGCGTCGGATTGCGACGGCCCAATTCGATCGGGCGGCGGCGGGCGTGAGCGCCGTCCTTGTCCAGCACGAAGATGTTGGCCGCGTCGCCCGCGCCTTCCAGCCAGCCGCCGACCGGGGCGACGAGGGCGGATCGCGCGGCGCCGAGGGTGATGCGCAGGTCCAGCGTCTGGCCGCGGTTCAGCCCGTTCGGCGTGCGCCCGTCAAAGGTCAGCTCGACCTTGAAACGCCCTTCGGACACGGCGGGCAGAACGCGCGAGACCGTCAGCGTCGCTCCCTCTGACGTTCGGGCCTTCTGACCTGTGGTGATGCGGCCGAGGTAGTATTCGTCGACGTCGGCCTCCAGTTTCCAGGCGCCCTCGCTGTCGACCTGACCGGCGAGGTCGCCGGCCTTCAGAGCTTGGCCGGGCTGAAGGTTGAAGTTCGTCAGCCGCCCGGCTGTCGGGGCGCGGATCACCAGGGCGTCGAGCCCCGCGCGCACCGCTTCCAGATTGCCCGCCAGTCGTCGGCGCACCTCCGCCAAACGGTTCGCCTGGGCGGCGGTTATGCGGGATTCCGTCGCCTGTCCAGCCTGAAGCTGCTTCAGCCGGTTTTCCTGATAACCGGCCTCTTCGGCGAAGGAGCGGACGCCGGCCTCGGACAGGAAGCCCCGTTCGTACAGCTGGCGACGGATGTCGTGTTCGCGGCGCGCCCGCAGAAGGTCATAGCTGGCCTGGTCGATCTGGGCCTCGCGGTCCAGGCGGTTGCGCTGCAGGCCCAGATCCTGCGCTGAGGCATCGCCCAGTTGGCCGACGATCTGGGCCTCGCGGGTCAGAACCTCCAGCTTTAGCTCGGGGTTGGACAGGACGGCGAGGGGCTGGCCCTCAGCGACCATCACCCCGTCCTCGACCAGAAGCCGTTCGACCTGGCCGCCGGCCAGGGCGCCGACCAGGGTGCTGACGCGCGGCGCCGCGACGGCCCGGACGGGGATGTAGTCGTCGAAGGCGGCGCGCTGGACCACGCCCGTCTCGACATCGGCGGCGGCGATATTGGTCGAGCCGCTCGAGGGCAGCAGACGCCAGGCCGCGCCGCCGACGAGGGCCAGCGCGACGACGGCCAGGACCGCGCGCCGTCGCCACCACGGCGGGCGCTGTCGCTCCAGGCGGCGGTCCATGGCGGCGCCGCCCGCGGGGCCGGTCGATGAGGTTGCGTGCTTTGCGTGTTCGGACATTATGGTTTCAGTCTCGCCCGGCGCCGCGGAGAAACCTAAGTCCCTATGATCAAAGCTGTTTTTGAAGATCAGGAGGGCGGCGCGCGTCCGCGTCCGGTCACAGTGTCCGGCGATGGACAGTCGCAGGGCGCGTCAAGAGGCGCTTCGGTGCTGCTGGTGGACGACAATACGGTGGTGGCCCGGGCGATGGAGATCGCCTTTCAGGTGGCGGGCCATCGCCTGGAGTTCGCGCCGGGACCGCAGGAGGCGCTGTCGCGTCTGGCCTCCGCGCGATACGACGCCGTGCTGCTCGATATGAATTTCGGTCCCGGCGAGACCAGCGGCGAAGAAGGACTGGCCTGTCTGCGGCGGATCATGGCGGACGATCCGACGGCCTGTGTCGTGGTCATCACCGCCCACAGCGGCGTCGGCATCGCGGTGGCGGCCATGCAGGCGGGGGCGCGCGACTTCGTCATGAAGCCCTGGCGCAATCGCGACCTGATCGCCAAGGTCGAGGCCGCGATCACCCGCCGTGCGCCCGTTGAAACGCCGTCGGCGCCGCCCGTCGCGAGCGAGGCCGCTCCGGTGCGGCTGCTGGGCGACAGCGCCGTCGTCCAGCGATTGCGCGATCTGATCCGCCGCATCGGCCCGACGTCGGCCAGCGTCGCGGTGGTCGGACCGTCGGGGGCGGGGCGCACCTTGACGGCCAGGGCGATCCACGCGGCCTCGCCTCTGGCCGATCAGCCGCTGCGCAAGATCGACCTGCGCGATCCGGCCGCCTGGCGCTTCGATCCGGAAGAGGGGGCGGTCATCTTGCGTCATGTGGAGGCTCTGGACGACGTGGCGCAGTCGCGGCTGCTGGATCAACTGCCCCCGACGCTGCGCTGCTTCAGCCTGCTTTCAGGAACGACCGGCTTGTCCGCGGCCTTGCGGCGGCGGCTGGCGACGGTCGAGGCGCCTGCGCCTCCGCTGGCGGAGCGCGAGGACGACGCCATCATCCTGGCGCGCCACTTCGCGCGCGAGGCGTCCGAGCGGTTCGGCCGCCCGGCCGTGCAACTGACCCCTGGCGCGGAGGCGGCGATCCGCGCGGCCGCGTGGCCCGACGAGGCGCGCGGCCTGGCCCTGGCGGTCGAGCGCGCGGTGCTGCTGTCGGAGGACGGAAAGATCGAGGCGGCCGCCGTCGTCGCTCCGCTGTCGCCGGTGTCGGATGCGCTGGATACGCCTGCCGACAACGCCTTCGATCTCGGCGACGCCGAGAAGGCGATCATCGCCGCGGCGTTGCGGGAACATCGGCACAATGTCTCTCAGACTGCGGCGGCCCTGGGGCTGAGCCGGGGGGCGCTCTATCGGCGCATGGCCCGTCATGGTCTCTAGGCGGGCGGCGTCAGCGCTCGCCTGCGCGCTCGGCCTGACGGTCAGCGGCGTGGCGGCTGTTCTGGCCTGGCGATCCGGCATGTGGGGCGCGCTGACCGGCGCGGCGCTTGCGGCGTTCTGGCTCGGCGTGCTGAACGCGCGGATGTGGGACAGGCGTCCGCCTGCACCTCTCGCGGCGGCGTCGCCCGACGAGGGGGAGGCGATGGCGCTGCGGGTGTTGCTGGACGCCGCGCCGACGCCCCTGGTCGGCGTCGAGGGGACGACGGCCAGGGCCTTGAACCGCGCAGCGCGCGACCTTTTCAGCGCCGAAGACCGCATCCTGCCGCCGCCGCCGGCCCTGTTCGATCGCGAGGTCGCCCATTTCCGCCAGTCCGGTCGACGCTGGCGGCTGGATCGCGTCGAACTGGCGTCCGGGGGCGGCGCGTCCTTGGCGGCCTTGATCGACGTGGAGCAGGAAGAACGCGCCGCTGAAGCGCGTGTGACGGCCGAACTGGTCGAGGTGCTGGGCCATGAACTGCTCAACGGCCTGGCGCCGATCGCCTCGCTCTCGGAAAGCGCCCTCGACGTTCTGAACGGGGCGCACGACGATCCGGAGTTGCTGCGCGAAATCCTGGGCGTCCTGGCGCGCCGCGCCGACGGGCTGCAGCGGTTCGCCGAGGCCTATCGCACGCTGGCTCGCCTGCCGGAGCCGATCCGGCGGCCTGTGTCCGTGCGCGAGATGACGGATGATCTGGCGCGCCTGTTCGCCAGCCGTTGGCCAGCGGCGATCCTGCATGTGAATGCGCAAGAAGACCTGTCCTGGGCCTTGGACCGGGATCAGGTGCATCAGGCTGTGTGGGCCCTGCTTCAGAACGCCGCCGAGGCGACGCAGGTCGACCGCGCGCCTTCCGGCACGGTTCGGCTATCGGTCGAGCGGGCCGACGAGACGCTGGTGATCGAGGTCGCAGACGACGGCCCCGGCGTATCGTCGGCCGACGCCGAACGCATCTTCCGCCCCTTCGTGACCACCAAGCCGAACGGCTCGGGCATCGGCCTCAGCCTGGCCCGCCAGATCGCCCACGCCCATGGCGGCGCCCTGACCCTCGAGCGGACTCCGGCGACCGTATTCCGGCTAAATTTGCCGTAGTGGTGCGCCTCGTCGCCTTGTCCTACTCCATGATCTCGGGCGTCTTTCCTGACTGGCGCTCGAACAGGCGTCGATAGTGGCCGTCGCCGGTCTGGAGCAGGTCGTCGTGGGTTCCGTCTTCGACGATCTCGCCGCCTGAGAAGACCAGGATGCGGTCCAGCGCCCGGACGGTCGACAGCCGGTGGGCGATGACGATGGCGGTGCGGCCGATCAGCAGCCGTTCCATCGCCTCCTGGATCGCCGCCTCGCTCTCGGAATCGAGGCTGGACGTCGCCTCATCGAGGATCAGGATCGGCGCGTCCGCCAGGAAGGCCCGCGCGATGGCCACGCGCTGCCGTTCGCCGCCGGACAGCTTGACCCCTCGCTCGCCCACCAGGGTCTGATACCCCTTCGGCAAGCGGGCGATGAAGTCGTGCGCATTGGCGAGGCGCGCCGCCCGTTCGATCTCCTCCGGCGAGGCGCCGGGGCGGCCATAGCCGATGTTGTCGGCGATCGACCGGTGAAAGAGGATCGGCTCCTGCGGCACGATCGCGACCTGGCGACGCAGGGACGCCTGGGTCGCGTGGGCCACGTCCTGTCCGTCGATCGTTACACGGCCTGCATCGACGTCATAGAGCCGCTGGACCAGCTTGACGAAGCTGGTCTTGCCTGAGCCTGAGCGTCCCACCAGGCCGACGCGCTGTCCCGCAGGAACGGCGACGTCGAGGTTTCGGAACAACGGCTTTTCCTGGCCGCCGTACCGGAAGGTGACGTCGTCGAAACGGATAGCGCCGTGCCTGACCTGGATCGGCTGCGCATCAGCATGGTCGGGGACACCCAACGGCTCCTGATGAAGCTGAACCAGCTCCTCCATCTCATTCACCGAACGCTGAAGCTGGTGAATGTGCATGCCGATGTCGCGCAGATAGCCGTTCAGGACCAGATAGCTGGTGATGACATAGGCCATGTCGCCGGCGCTGGCCTGGCCGCGCATCCAAAGCCACAGCGCCACGCCCGTGACCGCCAGCCGGATCAGCCACAGAAGCGCGATCTGTCCCGAGCCTGCCCAGGTGAAGGCCATCCAGGTGCGGTGCGTCCGCTTGCGCCACTTGGCGACGGTCTTCGCCAGCAGGGCCTCCTCGCGCGCCTCGCCGCCGAAGGCCTTGACCACGGCGTTGGCGCCGATGGCGTCGGCCAGTACGCCGCCGATCCGGGTGTCCCACTGGTTCGACAGCCGCGCGGTCGGCGCCAGCACCTGTGTCGCCAGACCGACGGTCAGAGCGATATAGGCGATCGCGCCGACGCCCATCACGAGGCCCAAGACTGGCCAGTGCAACGCCAGCAGGACGACCGTCCCCGCCAGCACCGTCAGCGACGGCAGAAGCGAGAGCAGCAGCACGTCGTTCAGGGTGTCGAGCGCCCACATGCCCCGCGTGATCCGTCGGACGGTCGAACCCGAGAAGGCGTTGGCGTGCCAGTCGGTCGACAGTCGCTGGACGCGGGCGAAGCCTTCCTGCGTCACGTCCTGCATCATCTTCAGCGTCAGGGGTGTGATCGCCCACCAGCCGAGGTGGCGCAGAACGACCATCGCGGCGCCCAGGGCGGTGATGACGGCGAAGGCCGCCCAGGCGGCGCCGACGTCGCCGCGGCCCGCCGCGTCGATGATGCGCCCGGCGTAGAGCGGGGCGAAGACTTCCGTGAGGGTCGCCAGCAGCATCGTTCCGGCGCAGGCGACGGCCAGCCATGGGGTTCGGCGCCACAGGCGGAAGGTGAAGGCGAGCACCTTGCGCAGCACGGACGCGCGCAGGCGCGCGTCGGCGTCATCATAGTCGTTCATGAAAAGAGCAACCGCGCAGATCCGCGCGGTCCTTGTGTCAGCAATGATCAGGGGAACGGCTCAACACCGAGCCGAAAGGGGGTGTCAGCGGCCGTGGCGGCCGAAGACCATCGGGAACCCGCAGGCGGGCGTGGTCTTGTCGATCATCGTGCCCTCCTTTTCCCTAGAACAGCTGGACGCTTCACAAGTAGCAGGTCCAGATTTCGACGACAATGCTTCCGCCGCCCTGGCCTGACGTCGGTTTTCAGCGTAGCGGGCGGCAGCGCCTGCCAGGCGCTACCGCTCTGAATCGGCGCGTCTAGCGTCGTCCGGAACCGCCCAGATGGTTCGACAGGAACAGGGCGTTGATCAGCAGACGCTCCGTGCCCAGCCAGTATTTGCGGTGGGCCGGGTCGTCGGCGAACAGGACGACGTTGCCCGCCCCGATCGGGTTCACCTGGGCCCAGACCGAGCCCGCCGCCTTGGCGCGCAGGGCTTCGGGCAGGTAGCCGTTGACCTGCGGGCTGGTCTCGATCCGCACCACATTGGCGAAGGGATCGGACACGGGCGCCAGGACCACGTCCGTCTCCTTGTTCACGAACAGGTCGCGGCGCGACAGGCCGAAGGCCAGCGGGTGGCTGATATCGACGTCGGCCGACAGGGCGTTGCCCGCCGTGCGCTGCTCGCCCTGGATCGCGCTGCGGTCGGCGTAGTCGCGGCGCTCGATCTCGGCCTTCTTCTCGTCTTCTGAGGCGGCCTGCGGGGCCAGGCCATTGGCGGCGGCCCAGCGTGCGGCGCTGCCGAACACCACCAGAGAGCCGCCCGCCCGCACCCAAGCCTTTAGGGCGTCCACCGTCGGCTGGCTCAGGTTGTCGTAGCGACCGCCGGACAGGACGATGCTGTCATAGTCGCCCAGCGGCACGCGGCCCAACTGGGACGGGTCCAGCCGCGTCGCCGGATAGTTCAGGCGTTCGCTGAGGGCGAACCAGGTCGAGCCGATTTCGGTGGCGTTGACGCCCTCGCCCATGACCAGGGCGATGCGCGGCGCGCGCACGACTTTCACGTTGTCGCTGCCTAGATCGACGCCCGCGACGCTCGCGCCGGTCGAGACGGCGTGGGCGACCACGCCCGCCTCGCGTGCGGCCGTGTCGACGGCGGTGCGCAGGGCGGCGGCGTCCAGCGACTGTCCCGCCGTGGTCACGACCAGGGAGCCGCGCCCGAAGGCGCTGTCGCCCGCCGCCGTCCGCGCGGTCAGCGGCTCGAACGCCGCGCGGACGCGCACGTCCTGACGCAGCAGGGCCGCCAGAACGCGCGGGGCGTTCAGGTCGCGCCAGTCGACGACATAGGCGTAGGCGTCCTGCGGCCCGCTGACGCCGCCGGTTGCGACGGGCGCTTCGGTCACGGCGGACCCGTGGGCGGGGACGCGGCGCAGGCCGTCGCTCTTCAGGCCATAGGCGAGGGCGACGGCGTAGGAGGTGCTGCCGTAGACGCTGCCCTTGGTCGGCGGCGTCCGGTCGAAGATGGAATGCACCAGGCGGAACTGCGGCTGGGCCGAGGGCACGACATAGGCGCTGCCCGGCTCATAGGCGCGTCCGTTCTGCGTCACCCGCTCGGTCAGCGGGTGGACCTGGATGTGGTGGGCCAGCAGCAGGTCCAGCGTCTGGCGCGTCAGGCCCGGATCGGCCGCATCGCCGAAGACGAAGGCCTGGCTGGAATGGCGACGCCCCTGTTCGACGGCCGAACGGAAGAAGTCGCGCTGGAAGGCCTGCAGCCCAGAGCGCTCGGCGACGGCGCCGCGGATGGTGGCCAGACCGACGTTGGTCTGGTTGCGGATGGTGAAGGGGAAGGTCAGCGGGCCGTTGGCCGTGTCCTGCACCAGGCCGCGCGAGCTGGCCTGTTCGACCGTCACCCCGACCCCGCCATGGAAGTCGGGATAGGTCGAGCCGTAGACCGGCGAGAAGTTGTCGAAGACCTCGCGCGTGTAATAGAGCGAGCCGAGGCTATCCAGCGCCTGCGCGTGATAGCGGGCCAGCGTCACGTTCCAGTCGTAGCTGGCGCGCGGCAGCAGGGGGCTTTCCATGCTGGCGGGCGAGGGCTCGAAATAATAGGTGCTGCCCGCGCCCATCTCGTGGAAGTCGATCTGGATGTTGGGCCGCCAGCGGTGGAAGGCCTCCAGCTTGGCGCGCGTCTCTTTCTGCGTCACCGCCAGCCAGTCGCGGTTCAGGTCGGTGAAATAGTGGTTGGTGCGACCGGCGGGCCAGGCCTCGACGTGTTCCTTGTCCAGCGGGTCCGAGACGGCGGGCTGGTTCTTCCAGGCGTTGTGCCAGTTGGCGGCGCGGTCGCGGCCGTCGGGGTTCTGGGCTGGATCGATGACGATCACGGCCTTGTCCAGCCAGTCCAGCACCTCGGGCGAGCGCCCGGCGGCGAGGTAGTAGGCGGTCAGCAGGGCCGCCTCGCCGCTGGAGGTCTCATTGCCGTGGACGCTGTAGAACAGGCCGACGACGACCGGGGCGTCGGCCCCCGCCGCCGGACCGCCGGGATCGCCCGCCGCGATATGGGCGCGCTGAATTTGGTCGATCCGGCCCTGATTGGCGCTCGAGGTGATGACCACGGACAGCAGGGGCCGTTCCTCATAGCTGCGGCCGATCTCCTCGACCGTCACCCGATCCGACAGGCGGGCCAGTTCGCGCAGATAGTCCACGATGCGGTCGTGGCGGGTGTAGTGCGTGCCGATCGGATAGCCGAGGAAGGCTTCCGGTGTCGGGATGGCGGGGTCGAAATCGCCCGCCGCCGCCTGAGGGAAGAAATAGGCGCTCTGGGCCAGGGCCGGAGCGGGCGCCGTCAGGGCGACGCCGCCCAGCAGGATCGCCGCCGCCGCGCCGCCGGTCAGGATGCGACGGAGGGATGAACGGGCGTGTTGAACGCTCATGGTGTCAGGTCTCGATGCGAAAAGGGATCAGAAGCGGACGTCGAAGCCGACGCGGAAGTAGCGCCCGCGCAGATCGTACTGGCCGAAGTCGTAGGGGGCGCGCACGCCGGGGAAGGAGGCGTCGTGCGGCGGCGCTTCGTCCAGCAGGTTCTCGATCTTGGCGTAGAGCGTCACGCGCTCCAGCCCGGACCACGCCGCATACAGATCGAACTGGTGATAGGCGTCCACGCGCGATTGTCCCCCGACTTCCGGCACCTGATCATAACCCGAGGTGTAGTACCAGGTCAGGTTGGCGTCGAAGACGTCGCGGTTCCAGGCCAGCCGCGTCGTCGCCTTGTGCGCCGGCAGGGTCGCGCCCCGGTTCGACCCGGCGTAGTCCAGCAGCGGTCCGCCCGCTGCGTTCGGCCGCTTGTATTCCAGCAGGTGAGTATAGGCGCTGGAGGCGGTGAAGGTCCCCCAACCGTCTGTGCGCCAGCGCTGGCTGAAGTCCACGTCGATGCCCGACGTCTCCAGCGCCGTCAGGTTGCGATAGCGGTTGTAGACGGCCTGCAGCTTGCCGCGTTCGTCGCGGACGACGTCGGCGGGGTCGTTGCCCTGGACGATGGCGGTGGTGTTGCCCGTGCCGATCAGATTGTCGAGCTTGATCTGATACCAGTCGATGCTCAGCGCCGTGTCGCGCGTCGGGGTGAAGACGACGCCCAGATTGTAGGAACGGGTCTTTTCCGGCTCCAGATCGGTGTTGCCGACGGTGAAGAAGGTCGGGCTCTGGCGCGAGTTGGGCAGGTCGGGATCATAGGGGTCGATGACCGAGCCGTAGGAGATCATGGTCGAGGCTGAGTTCTCCGACAGCGACGGCGCCCGGAAACCGCGTGAGGCCGAGGCCCGCAGCGCCAGCCACTCCAGCGGCTTCCAACGCACGCCCGCCTTGGGCGAGAAGGCGCTGCCGAAGTCGCTGTATTCGTCCGCCCGCGCCGCGACCTGGATGTCCAGATTGCTCAGGACCGGGATGTTGAACTCGGCATAGGCGGCCCAGACGTCGCGCTCGCCGTCCACGGCGGCGATGGCGGGGCGGATCTGCAGCCCGGCGTCGATCTGCCACGGATTGCTTGAGACCAGGCTTTCATGCCGGAACTCGACCCCGGCGGCGTAGCCGACCTGACCGGCGGGCAGGTTGAACAGCTCGCCCGAGATCTTGAAGTCGGCCCCATAAAGGCGCGACTCCGCCGGACGCAGGGTCGACAGGCGGATGCCGTCCAGCACGGCCTGCGGCGTGGCGCCCGGATCGTGCAGGTTCAGCGTGCCGTTCGCCAGGGCGTCGGCCAGGTTCCAGCGATGAGCGAAGCCTCCCGACACCGTCTCGCGCTCGTCGCTGCCCGAGGCGAAGACGGCGGCCTCCCAGTCGAAGCGGTCATGGCGCCCGCGCACCCCGGCCAGGGCGCGATAGGACTTGGACTCATTGGTCTTCAGCGTCCGGCCCAGGTCGAAGAAGGTGTATTCGATCGGCGTGGCGACGCCGTAGGGATTGTAGGGATTATTGGCGGGCAGCAGGTTCGACACCGGCTCGGCCAGCCCGGTCTGGGCGTTCAGCGCGAACCGTCCGCCCTCCAGCGTGAAGAAGGGGCTGGAGCCGAACAGGGACGCCCCCTCGACATAGGAATAGAGCACCTCGCCGAAGGCCTCGATCTGCGGCGTCAGGCGCTTGGTCCCGAACAGATAGGCCTGATAGCGGTCGGTCGAGGGGATCAGCGTCGTGTGCGGCGCCAGATTGATGGCGCAGGTGTCGCCGGCCAGGCCGTCGATCGGGGCGCTGGCGGTCAGCACCATGCCCTCGGGGCACTGGCCCTGGGCGTCTAGGAAGGGCACGGACCGGCCGTCGACCATGAAGCGTGCCCCCTTGGCCGACCAGCCGTTCCAGCGTCCGCCGGGCAGGTCGGTATAGATGCCCGACTTGGTCAGGTCGCGCTGGTCCTGATCCAGCCGGTTGCGAGTATAGGCCTCCAGCGTCAACAGAATGTTGTAGCCGTCCGTCTCCAGATCGCCGTGGCCGGCGACCAGTTTGGCGGTCGAGGTCTCCAGCTCGCCCTGACCGGCGACGCCGAAGCTGGCGCCGAACTCAAGCCCCTGGAAATTCTGGCGGGTGATGATATTGGTGACGCTCGCCACCGCGTCCGAGCCATAGACGGCCGAGGCGCCGTCCTTCAGCACCTCCAGCCGCTGGGTCGCCACCATCGGCAGGGCGTTCAGGTTGACGAAGGTGTCCGACAGGCCGCCGCCGGGAAAGCCGTAGTTGGCCACGCGCCGTCCGTTCAGCAGCACCAGGATGTTCTTCTGCGACAGGCCGCGCAGGCCGATGCCCGCCGCGCCGGACGACCAGCCGCTGTTCTGGGTCTCGTTCGAGCCGTTGCCGGTGTTGGCCGAGATCGAGCGCAGCAGGTCCGCCGTCGTCGACTTGCCCGAGCTTTCCAGTTCTTCGCGCCCGATCACCTGAACCGGGTTGAAGCCCTCGGTGTTGGCGCGGCGGATGTTGGAGCCTGTCACGACGACATCCGAGACGGAGTAGGTCGACATCGTTGCGGATTGATCTGTTAGATTCTCAGAGACTTTCCCGTGTGCGGCGCTGCACGCTCCAGCGGCTGAGAAGAAGGCGAGAACGGTCAGGGATGGCCTGATCATGGAAATGCTGCACCGCAATAAAAGTCACAATTGGGCGCGCAATAAGGCACGTGAGCGGCGTGTTTCTAATGTAGAATTTCTAATTTCATGACGAGTTTTTGTGGCCGAGATCGCACGGCGGCGCGGTCCGGCGGTCCGGACGTGCAAGCCCTGATCGCGCGATGAAAAAGGCGGGTTGTCATCGATTATGAACAGTGTTTAATTGTCTTCGCGCCACGCGTTGCGGCGTTAGTCGATCCCTGTCTCCTGTCGAGAAACGAGTCTCGTATGCCATCCTCAAAGACCATCGCCGCAGTGTGTCTCGCTGCGTTCGCCGTGGCCGCGGCGCTGCCGGCGTCGGCTCAGTCGTTGATCGAAATCCAGGATGTGGACCGTGACAACGTCATCGCGGGAACGCCGGCCGCCTTTGTCGTCGCCTTCCCTGAGGCTCAACGGAACGAGGCGGTGCGAAAGGTCGGCGACGACGTCTACAGCTTTGTGCCGCTGGCCTTCATCCCGCTGTCCGACACGCGCGTCGCCCTGGTGAGCACGGGAGCCAATGAATGCACGGGGCAGGCCTGCAGCGGCATGAACGCGGTCCACTATCTCGACCATGACGCGGGCGCGCCGCGCTACCCTTATACGCTTCAGGGCGAGTGGCTGGATGTCGGCGCGGCGGGCGTGGTCGGCAACCCGGCTCTGCGATGGGGCTGGACGAAGGCGATCGCGGCCAATCCGGTCCTCTATACCGAGGCTGGCGGCGTGTGGCAGGGGCGCGGGTGCGGCTATGCCGAACTGACGGAGTTGACCCCGTCCGGCCCGGTGCGGATCGCGCGCATCCAGACCTATTTCTCGGACGCCAGCGCCGATGACGGCGAGGCGGGCGTCGACGGGGTGATCACGGCCGCCGACCAGGGCCGCAGCTTCACGGTGTCCTACACCGGCTCCGCCAGCTTCAAAGAGACCTACACCCGCAGCGCCGACGGCCAGTTTCGACTGGACAGCCAGAGCCGCGTTCCCGCCTGCTGAGACGACATCAGCGTCGCCGCGGCGACGCCAGAGACCAAGGAGGTCTGCGTGCGTATTTTCATGATGAGCCTGACTGCGGCCGCTTCCCTGGCGGCGACGGGCGCCGTCGCTCAAAGCGCCGTCTGCACGTCGCTGGACAAGGGCGATCTGTCCATCGGCCAGACGCTGTCGCAGGCGCAACAGCAGCAGCTTCGCGAGCAGGCGCCCGTGGGCGCCCTGCATTGCGGCCGGACGGGCTGTACGGCAGCGGCGTCGGATGGGGTGAGCTACAGCTGGCGGCGCGACGGCCGGATCGTCGGCAAGACGATCGAAATGTCCGCGCCGACGACCCTGCCGGGCTGGCGCGGCGAGATCGATCAGGCGTTCGCCGATCGCCTGGGTCGGGCGACGTGCACGCGTTTCACCGTGTTTGACGATGAACTCGACGGCGGCCGTTCGATGAAGAGCGCGCCGTTTGCGACGTCGCAAGGGCAGACGATCACCGCCAGCCTCTTCGGGCGCGGAACCCCTGAAGAGCCGCTGACGATCGAGATGCGCGCCGTGGATCAATAATCCTGCCCTTGTGGGAGGAGCAGTCGTTCAAGCGTCGAAGGAAATTTGCATGACCAGAACCTCGCTCGCGCTCGCCCTGGCGGCGACGCTCGCCGCCCGCTCGCAGGCCGAAGAGGGGGCTGCCGTCGCGCCGACCCCGGCTGAAGCCGATGCCCCGGCGTCGTCCGCAGCGCCGGTCGCTGCGCCTGACCGGAACGGCGAGGCGCCGCCGCTGTCGGCCTATGTCGGCAAGCATCCGACCGAGCCGGTGCAGGGCGTCACCTTCTTCCAGCACCCGGACGTGCGCGCGGCCATCGTCGCCTCGGGCGTGGATCGCGACATCCAGAAGTCCATCGTCTTTGACGGCAACGTCGTCGGCGTGGTGACGGAGACGCGCGGACGGCTGTTGCTTCACGGCTATGATCCGGCGGGCGCCGGGTCGACGAACTGGGCCATTCTGATGATCCCGGACGGCAGCAAGGCGGCGGTCTGCTACTCCACCGGCATCGTCGGTTATGAGAAGGGCGCCGACTGGTATTTCGAGGGCGATGTGGCCTTCACCCTCTACACGCCCTGTCCCTCCGAGGAAGGCGATATGGAATCGCTGAGCAACTGGCCGATCGGCCCCATTCCGGGCTGAGGCCGGGAAAGGCGCGTATGTTTTGCAAGGGGCATCTGATGGCGCTTCGTCGTTTCGCGAGCGGGTTGGTTGCGACGCTGGTCATGAGCGCGGCCGGCGTCGCCGCGGCTCAACCCGCCGGGGCCGACGAAGAGGCCGCCAGGGCCGCCCTGAAGGAATGGATGGCGGCCAGCCCCGAGTACGCCAAGCTCCAGTATGACTTGGTCAAGGCTCAGGCGGGGCTGGCCGTCCGTATCGAGCGATTGGTCATGATCGGGCTGCTGTGTGAGCGTTTGTCGGAGGACGACAGCCGCCTAATCATCGACAGCGCCCGCGAGGAGATGGCCTTCGGCCTGTCCGTGCTGTCCGAAGCGCAGCAGGCGGATTTCGCCCTATACTACGAAGGGTTGCGGCAGGGCGCGCTGGTCGCCGCCGCCCCTGAGCCTCCCCGCCCCGAAGCGTGCGAGGACTTCGCCAAGCCGGGCGGGACTTTGGTCAAGTTGCTGACCTGGACCGGGCGCCGACAGTTCATCAGCCCAGGCGTTCTCGCCAGCCCGAGGACCATCCCTTAAAGGCCGCGCGGATCATCGCGACGGGTCCGGCAGACGCACCGCCTGGAAGTAGGTTCCCGAGAGCGTGCCGCCCGAACCGCAATAGGGGACAGCGTCGGCGCCGTTCTCGATCGTCTCCTTGACGACAAGCGTCGCGCCCTGGGCCTTCACATTCAGCGACCAGGCGGCGGCGCCGCTGATGTCGTCAAAGCGCGCTTCGTCCTCTTCGATCCAGTCGCCGCTGCCGTCCGCCTCGCAGGACCAGCCATCGCCGCGCGGGTCGGCGGCCGTGGCCGTGAACGTCAGGACGCCGGTCGCCCATTGGTTGACGACGATCTCGCCGTTGAGATTGCGCCAGCGGCCGACCACGCTGACGAGCGGGTCGTTGCCCAGATCGGTCAGGAATGCTTCACGCCGCGTCAGTTGATCGGTCAGTTCTTCGATCAGCTCGGCGCCCGTCAGCCGCGCGCCGACCGCGTTGCGGGCCGCAAGAAAGGCGCGCTGGTCGCGACGAAGCGCCTCGGCGCTTTCGGCATCATAGGCCCGGATCGCGGCCCTATAGTGTTCGGCGATCTTTGCATCCAATGCGGTCAGGGCCGGGGTCGCGCAGATGGCGGTCTCGACCGGACCGGAGGCGCGGCGGCAGTTGGCGCTTTCGGCGGCGGCAGGCGCGGCGATCGAGGCCGCCAGGGCGGCGCCGAGAAGCAGGGCAGCGGTCGAAGCGGACGACGGGAAGCGAAACGCGGTCATGGGAAGCCTCAAGGCGGATGCGGGAGGGCGCGAAAGCACCCTGTCAGGCGCAATTCATATCCTTAAATGAGCGTTGATCAATAAAAAACGAAAACTGATGTTTCTTCCCGCTCTCTGCATAGCTTCTGCTATGCAGGGTTAATGGGAAGGCGATCGGATCATACGCGGCAGGAGCTGGAGCGGCTTTTCGTGGTCGAGGGCCACAAGCACATGGCCGAGGTGGGCTTTGCGCGCTTCTCGGCGCGCGAGGTGGCCAAGCGCGTCGGCTATTCGATCGGCACCCTCTACAATGTGTTCGGAACGCTGGATCAGCTGCTGATCGCCATCAACACGCGGACCTTCCAGCTCTGGGCGGAAGAGGTGCGGCAGGCGCTGGAAGGCAGCGGCTCAGACCGCATCCGATGCCTGGTCGAAGCCTATTTCGGCTTCGCACGCGCCAATCCCCATAGCTGGCGCGCCATCTATGAGCACCATTTGCCCCCGGACGTGGCCCTGACCGATGAGCAGAACCAGCGTCGCGGCGACCTGACCCAGATCATCGTCAACGAGGTGACGGCGGTCCTGCCGGCGAAGGCGCAGGTGGGCGCACCGCGTCTGGCGCGTTCGCTGATCGCCGTGGTTCACGGCCACTGTGTCTTCGACCTGAACGGCAGCTTCGCTCTGATGAACATCGAAGAGCCTGTCGAACTGGCGCTGGAACGTGTCCGCGAAAGCCTGTCTCAGGCCGGTGCGGCCTAGCGACCGCCTGTTCGCAGCCGACGTTGCAAGCGGTCTTCACGAAACTGGCGCGAGACGGTGAGCATTCTGTCGCCTCGGCGGGGCAAGTCAGGCGTGGGGATGGCGTTCTGGCAGGGTCATGGCGGACGGACGACAGGCGAGGGGGCGGCGCGAGGGGCGCTCCTTGAACTATCTGCTGGCGCGCTATGGCGTGGAAATCCGCACGGCGTTGGTGCGCCGCTATGGGTCTCAGCAGGATGGGGTGGACGACGCCCTGCAGCAGGCCTTTCTGCGGTTCAGCACGCTGGAGAACCAGGACAAGGTCGCAGACCCGCGCGCCTTCCTGTTCGTCATGGCGCGCAACGCCCTGAAGGACGCCATCCGTCGCGCCGACAGCCAGAAGCGACGTTGGAAGGCCTTGGCCGAGGCTACGCCGCCGCAGCATGAAATCAGCCCGGAGGAGGCTCTGTTGAGGCGCGAGGAGCAGGAAGTACTGGATCGCGAAATTCAGGCGTTGGACCCGGACGCGCGTGAACTGCTCCGGATGAGCCGCATCGAAGGCCTGACCTATGCGGAAATCTCGCGATTGACGGGACGCTCTGCGGCGGACATCAGCCGCACGATCGCGCGGACGTTGATCGAATTGCGTCGCGCCATTCAGGTGCGCGGGACGGAGGCGGCATGACGGCGCGGAGTGATGCGCCGCCGATCGAGCAGGCGCTGGAATGGCTGGCGCTGCGCTGTGGCGGCCAGACAAGCGCGGCGGATCGCCGGGCGTTCGAGGCCTGGCTGGCGGCGTCGCCGGATCACGCGGCGGCCTATGCAGAGGCTGAGGCCCTGTGGGCGCGGCTGGACTGGTCGGAGGCGCTGAACCGGCAGAGCTTGAACCATGCGATCGAGACGTCTGCGCCAAAGCCGATGATGCGTCGAAAGGCGCCTCTGTCGCGACGGGGGCTCATGGCGATGGCGGCTGGGCTCGGCGCGGCGACGCTGACGCCGTTGGCGCTGCACCTGTCCAGCGGAGAGCGGCGCCGGTTCGAGACCGAGGTGGGCGAGATCCGTCATCTGTCGTTGGAGGACGGCTCGCGCGTGTCCCTGGGCGGGCGTTCGGTGCTGGCGACGCGCGTCGGCGACCGGGTGCGCCGGATGCGGCTGGACGAGGGCGAAGCCTTCTTTGATGTGGCGCGGGATGAGACGCGGGTCTTCACCGTGATCGGCGCGGGGCTGAAGGCCGAGGCGCTGGGCACCGCCTTCGAGGTGCGTTTGGGCGACCACGGGCCGGAAGTCTTTGTCGAAGAGGGGCGGGTGCGCGTGACGGCCATCGCCACGGGCGAGCAGACCGTCATCGGCGCAGGCGAGCGCGCGGCCCTGCGCGGCGGGACGCTGAAACGGGCGGCGATCAATCCGGCGGGCGTCGCGCCCTGGCGGCGTCAGCGTTTCAGCTTCATCGACCAGCCGTTGTCGGAAGTCGTGGCCGAGGTGAACCGCTATTATCGGCCGGGCGTGACGATCGCCTCGCCTAAGTTGGGCGGGCGCAAGGTGACCGCCGCCTTCACCATCGAGCAGATTCCGCAAGCTCTGGAGAGTCTGGCGCAGGAGCTGGACGGCCATCTGGTGCGCCGTCGGAACGCCGAGGGCGAAATCCAAATGATGCTGAAAAGCTGAGTTATCTTGAAGCTTTAGTGAAATCGACAGGCGGGTTGGAAGGACGAGCGTCGGCTTGCGTCTAGGCGGTGTCGAAGCTGTTGGGGGCCGTGTCGGCTGCAGGCTTCACGCAACGTCCAGGGGATAGAATTGACCGTTCATCGTTCCAGGCTGAAGGCCGTCGCCACGTCTTCCGCCGCCGTTTTCGTGCTTGCCGCCGCCGCCATGCCCGCCATGGCCCAGGCCCCGTCACGCCCGGCCGCCGCCGCACAGGTTCACACCATCCGCATTGAGGCCCAGTCGCTGGACCGGGCGGTGGTCGCCCTGGCCGAACAGACGGGGACGGTGATCGTCGCCGCGGGCGTTACGCTGGACAACCGTCGTTCGAGCGTGCTGACCGGCTCGATGACGGCGGCGGAGGCCCTGGCGCGTCTGCTGGAAGGCGCCAATCTGACGTTCCGGCGCGATCCGAACGGCGCCTTCGTCATCGTTTCGGCCGCCGAGGCGCGGGCTGAGACGACCCAGATCGGCGACGTGGTCGTCACCGCCCGTTTCGACCCGCTGAGCCGCCTTCAGAAGGGCGCGACCGACAGCTTCACCGGCCTGGACCGTTCGCTGCTGGAGACGCCGCGCTCGGCCTCGCGCGTCAGTTCGGACACCATCGCCCGCTATGGGATGGAGAATGTCGACGATCTGGTCGCCGCCGTGCCGGGCGCCTATACGGCCAGCTTCTTCGGCGTGCCGGGCAATCTGAACGTGCGCGGCACCCTGGCCGACACCTATTTCCAGGGCTTCAAGCGGATCGAGAACCGGGGCAGCTTTTCGTCCAACCTGGGCGCCGCCGCCTATGTCGAGGTGCTGCGCGGGCCGTCCTCGCCCATCTATGGTCCCGGCAAGGTCGGCGGCCTGCTGAACTTCGTGCCCAAGTCGGCGCGCGGCGTCGATGCGCGCTATGCTGATGAGATGAGCGGCGGCGTCAACGTCACCGTCGGCTCCTACGGACGGCGCAATGCGGCGGCGGATCTGGTGGTCCCGGTCGGCGAAGGCGGCATCGCCCTGTATGTCGAGCGCGAGGACTCGGACTCCTATTACCGCAATATCCATCCCGAGCACCTGAACCTTCAGGCCACCTATGTCGGCGATTTCGGCAGCGGCTGGTCGGGCGAAGTCAATCTGATGCACTTTGAGGAATCGGGCCGCATCCAGTCGCCGGGCTGGAACCGGGTGACGCAGAACCTGATCGACAACGGCACCTACATCACCGGACGGGACACCGATCTGGTCGATCTGGATGGCTCGGGCATGATCGAATACGGCGAGATCGACGCCGCTTTCGGATCGTGGGGCGGGACGTCCAACATTCGCCAGATCAAGGAATATGGCGGTAAGAACAATCCGAAATTCGCTCTCGATGAAGGCGTCGGCACGACGACATTGAGCCGCCGCAACGTCATGGCGGACGACGCCGACTATAATGACAGCCGCACCTTCACCGCCTATGCGGGGCTGCAGAAGGAGATGGCGAACGGCTCGGTGCTGGCCTTCAAGGCCTTCATGGACGACATCGAGAACCAGCGCTTCACCAGCTTCGGCTTCGCCGCCGACTATGACGCCCGCGCCCTCGAAGGCCGCGTGACCTACAGCTTCCCCTCGCGCTTCGGCCAGCACGTCAGCGCCGATACCGTCGTCGGCGCCGGTTATCGCGACCATACGGCCAAGCAGTATGAAAGCTTCCTGTCCGGCTATATCGCCCTGAACCGTCGCGACCTGTCGCACGGCTCGACGGCGGGCGACCGGATCGCCGCCCCCCTGATGAAGGACGGGGTGCAGATGTGGGACTCGCGGCACGAGATGGAGTGGAACAGCCGCTCGGTCTTCGCCATGAGCGACATCACCATCTTCGATCGTTTCAGCATCCTGGCCGGGCTGCGCTGGGACGACTACGACCTGAAGGCGATCAACAGGGGCGAGACGGTCTTCGGCCTGAAGGATACGTGGGTCGAGAACGGCAAGGCGGCGATGACCTGGTCGCTGTCGGCGCGCTATGAGACGCCCTGGGGCCTGACCCCCTATGTGACCTTCGCCGAGCCGCGCTCGCTGGAATCGACCCAGACGGGCGGCGTGTCGGTCGGCACGGTAACGAGCAACCTGTTCATCTCGCCGTCGGAACTGAAGGAAGTCGGCGTCAAATTCTCGCTGTTGGACGGCGCCCTGTTCGGCGGAGCCGCCTATTATGAGCAGTTCCGTCGCCGAACGGACATGCTGGGCAACGTCAGCGGCAACACCTCGGAAGGCTTCGAGCTGGAAGCTCACTGGCTGGCGACCGACAGGCTCAGCTTCACCACGGCGCTGACGCTGCAGGAGACGCGGGTGGATGCGCCCGGCAAGGGTAAGGGCGAGTATCTGGAGCTGCGTCCCGAGCAGTTCGGTCTGGATCCCGCCTCGGCCTATGGCGGCACCTTTGCGGTGAACAACGCCGGAACTTTCGCCGAGTTGGCCGACGGCTATGTGGTCCGCACCATGCCCGACACCGTGTTCAGCCTGTTCGGCGCCTATACGACCGAGCCGTTCAGTCTGATGGGAACGGAAGCCAGCGCGGGCTTCACCGCCGGGGCCACCTATGTCTCGGAAACGGGCGGCGTCTTCGAGAACAGCCTGCGTCTGCCCGCCTATACCCTGGCCAAGGCGGCGGCCTATGTGAAGGTGCGCAACGTCACCGTCTCGGCCAACATCGATAATCTGTTCGACGAGGAATACTTCACCCCGTCAGCCGAGGTTTACAAGGAAGTCGCCGTCATGCCCGGCCTGCCGCGCATGTTCCGGGTGAACCTGGCCTATCGCTTCTAAGGTCCGATGACGTATTCGGCGGCTGAGCCCTCTCGGCCGCCGGATCGCCTTTTCGCGCCGCCAGCACGGCGCCTCTCGAACGAAAGAACAGGTTCGATGACGCAGAACCTTCGTCTGTCGCGCCGCGGCGCCCTGGCCTTAATGACGGGCGGGGCGGCGTTGGCCGGATCCGCCGTCGCACACTCATCGGTTGATCCGGCGCGCTTCACTCATGGCGTGGCGGCGGGTGATCCGATGCAAGACGGCTTCGTGATCTGGACCCGCGCGGTCGGGGCGGGCACGACGGTCGGCCTGTGTTGGGAGGCGGCCGAGGACGCCGACTTCACCCGCATCGTCCAGTCAGGCATGGTTCAGGCCACGGCCGCGCGCGACCACACGGCCAAGGTCGACGTGACGGGCCTGCGCGCCGGGCGTGAGTACTTCTATCGCTTCCACAGCGCCGACGCCGTCTCAGCCGTAGGGCGCGCGCGGACCTTGCCGAGCGGCGACGTGGAGCGTGCGCGGTTGGCGGTGGTGTCCTGCTCCCACTACGGCTTCGGCTATTTCAACGCCTATCGCGCCATCGCCGATCTGGAAGACCCGGTGGACGCCGTCGTCCATCTGGGCGACTACATCTATGAGTACGGCGTTGACGGCTATGGCGGGCCGGAAAGCCGCGCCTTGGGCCGCGAGCATGATCCGGCGCATGAGATCGTCACCCTGGACGACTATCGTCGCCGTTTCGCCCAGTATCGTGCTGACCCCGATCTTCAGGCTGTCCACGCCCGCGCCGCCTTCATCACCGTCTGGGACGATCACGAGACGGCGAACAACAGCTGGATGGGCGGATCGTCCGCCCATGACGAAGATAGGGAAGGCCCCTGGGACCGCCGCCGCGATGCGGCGATCCAGGCTTATTTCGAATGGCTGCCTATGCGCGATCCGCCGCCGGGGCGTCCGGCCCATGTGCTGAACCGCGTCTATGATTTCGGCGACCTGCTGTCGCTGATCGCGGTGGAGACGCGCCTGACCGGCCGCACCAAGGCGCCCAGCGCCTCTCGCGACATGATCTTCGACGCCGAGGGCCGCCCTGACCCCGACCGCTTTGAGGCCGAAGTGCTGAACCGTCCCGAACGCTCCATGATGGGCGTGGCCCAAGAAGCCTGGCTGGAGGGCGCACTGACCGCCTCGGTCCAGCGCGGAACGGCGTGGCAGGTGCTGGCCAATCAGGTGATCGTGGCCCGGATGCGGGCGCCGGACTTCATGTCCGTCATGCCTGAAGATCTGCTGGAAGAGGCGATGTCGCGCTCCGGCTCGCGTCGCTGGCTGGAAGGCACGCGCCTGGGTCTGCCGATCAATCTGGATGCGTGGGACGGCTATCCGGCGGCGCGCCTGCGCCTGTATGACGCCGCTCGCCGCAGCAGGGCCAATCTGGCCGTTCTCAGCGGCGACACGCACATATTCTGGGGCAACCGCCTGCACGATCCGCGCGACGAAAGCTTCGTCGGCGTCGAGTTCGGAACGGGCAGCGTCACCTCGCCCGGCGGCTATGAGACCATCAGCGCCGACCCCCGCATCTATGAGGTCGCCGAACAGGCGCTGGTCGCCAGGAACCCGGACGTCCGCTTCGCCCACGTTCGCGACCATGGTTTCCTGATCGTCGAGATCACCAAGGCGGCCCTGACATGCGACTATCATCAGGTCGCCGATATCCAGGCCCGCGACGGCCGCGCCTGGCGTTTCGCCCGCATCACGACCGACCGCGCAGGCGGCTTCCAGGTGCAGGAGGGCTGAGATGCGTTTGCTGATCGTGGGGGCGGCGGCGCTCAGTCTCGCGCTTTCGGCGTGCGCCTCGGGCCCTGAGGCGACGTTGTGGCAGGGCTATGCCGATCATCCGCAGGGGTATTTGGGAGCGGACAGCCGCTTTGAGGCGCTCGCCTTTCTGCCGCCTCCGCCAGAAGTTGATTCCCTGAGGGCGCAGAATGATCTGGTCGTCTATCGCGCGACGCGGGCGTTGAAGGGCCAGCCGCGTTGGCTTCAGGCGGCGGCTGACGCCGAGATCGTCACGCCCTCGGCGCCGAGCGTGTTCAGCGAGGCGCTGGGCGCCCCGTTCGAGCCCGAGCGGACGCCGACGCTGGCTTTGTTGTTGGGGCGGATGCACGCGGATCTGGAGACGATCCAGGCTTCGGCCAAGGCCAGCCACGCCCGGCCGCGGCCCTTCGTGTCCGAGCCCGCCGATATCTGCGTCGATGCCGCGCCGTGGCTGGCCGAAAGCGGCTCCTATCCATCGGGCCATGCGGCGATGGGGTGGGCCTGGGCGCTGGTGTTGTCCGAACTGGCGCCGGATCGCGCCGAGGCGATCCTGGCGCGGGGGCTGGCCTATGGCGACAGCCGCGTGATCTGCGGCGTCCACTATGTCAGCGACGTAGAGGCGGGGCGGCTGATGGGCGCGGCGCTCGTCGCCCGCCTGAAGGCGGAGCCGGCCTTCCAGCGGGACTTGGAGCAGGCTAAAGCCGAATGGCGACGCCGCCTCTCCAGCCAGCCCTAAGTGAAGACGATCGACGTCGGCAGACGGATCATGGCTTCGAGGCCGTCAGCAGTCTGAAACCCTGGCGTTCCATAGACTGCGCGCCTGACGTGGTTTTGAAAGATAGGCTGTGCGGCGAGTGAATTTCGCGGTTCTGCCGTCGCAGCTTCATTCGCCCGTGACCGCCGCGTCGCGCCCGCGACATTCAGCGTCTTTAGGTCTGCCCTGCTTTCTCAGGGGGTAAGACCATGAAGCCGATCAGCCTCAAGCGTGGATTCCTGGCGGGTGCTGCCGTCGCGGGCCTGATGGCGGCCGGCGCCGCCCATGCCCAGAGCGTTTCGCCGGGCGAGGCGACGACCGCCGTGGACGACATCGTGGTGACGGCCCAGCTGCGCGCCCAGGATCCGATCGAGGTGCCCTTCGCCTTGACGGCCTACAGCGGCGACTTCCTGGAAAACCTGGGGGTGCAGGAGTTCGACCAGTTGTCGGCCTTCGTGCCGGGCTTCCTGGTGCAGAACCAGTCGCCGAACAATCCGGGCTTCGTGATGCGCGGCATCACCTCGGACTCGGGCGCCGCCACCGCCGAGCCGCGCGTGTCGGTGTTCCAGGACGGGGTGTCGATCTCCAAGTCGCGCGGCTCCTATGTCGAACTGTTCGACATGGAGCGGGTCGAGGTGGCCAAGGGGCCGCAGTCGACCCTGTATGGCCGCGGCGCCCTGATCGGCGCGGTCAATCTGGTGCAGAACCGCGCCCGTCCGGGCCAGTTCGACGCCGGCGCCCGAATCGAGGCGGGCGACCTGGACTATCGCGCGGTCGAGGGTTTCGTGAACGCGCCCGTCGGCGAGACCGGCGCCCTGCGCCTGGCGGCGCGGATGAAGACGCGCGGCGGCACGGTCGAGAACCTGCTGGGCGGCGAGGACTATAATTCGATCGAGACCAAGGCGCTGCGCCTGTCGGGCGCCTGGGCGCCGACCGACAACCTGCGCGCCGATCTGATCGCCAACTATCAGACGGATTCAGCCAGCGGCACCTCGTTCAAGTCGATCGCCTATGATCCGTTCGACCAGAGGACGGGCGCCTCCCTGGGCGGGCGCGCGCCGTGGGAAGGGGCGGCCCTGACGCCGGGCGCCGATTTCGACGGCGGCGTCGGCCTGGGGCTAGATCGGGAGGTCTGGGGCGTGACGGGCCTGGTGAAGTGGGATCTGTCGCCGTCCCTGACGCTGAACTCGACCACGGCCTATCGCCAGTTCGACTCGACCGAGGTGTTCGATCCGGACGGCACGTCGCTGCCGCTGCTGACGGCGGCCGAGCAGGCCTATGGCGAACAGTGGAGCCAGGAGTTCCGCCTGAATTTCGACAACGGCGGCCGCTTCTCTGGCTTCGTCGGCGCGGGCTATTTCAATGAGGAAGGCTTCCAGCGGGCGCCGACCCAGTTTGATGAGCGTCTGGCCCTGCTGCAACTGGCGACGCCGCTGGGCGGCCAGCGGTTGAAGATGTTCTACGCCGCGCCGACGCCGCTGCTGATGGGCGGCATCCTGCAGTCCATGCTGCCCGCCGCGGCGCATCCGCTGATCCCCGGCATCATCGGCAATCTGAAGCCCGCCCATATCGAGACCGCGACCAACCGGGCCGATCTGACCTCCTATGACCTGTTCGGCGACCTGACCTTCAAGGCGACCGATCGTCTGGAGTTCTCGGGCGGGGTGCGCTGGACGCGCGACGACAAGACGACAGGCTATTCGGCGGCGGTGCTGAACGGCCGCTCCATCGCCGGCGGCCTGGTGGCGGTGCAGACCCTCGGCGCTCAGGCGCAACGCCTGGCCCTGGCCGGCGACCTGGCCGGCGCCCAGCGGCTGCAGCAGCAGATCACGGCCATCCTGACGGGCCTGGCGACGCCGGGCGCAGCCAATCTGCCCGCAGCTTCGGGCTTGCCGCTGTTCGGCGTCACCGCCCAGCCGACTGCTGGTAACGGCGACCTGATCCAGGCGGATCACGAGGACGACGGCTTCACTTGGCGTCTGACGGCGCGCTACGCCCTGGCGGACGACGCCAGCCTGTACGCCAACTATGCGCGCGGCCGTCGCCCTGAGGTGCTGGAGGTGCGCGGCCCGTCCGTTCCGCTGGGCGCCCCGACCTTCGAGGTGATCCCCGCCGAAACCGTCGACAGCTTCGAGGTCGGCTACAAGACGGCGCTGATGGATCGCCGCCTGCGCCTGGACGGGGCGGTGTTCCACTACGCCTACGACAACTTCCAGACGACCGAGCAGGACGGCACCCGCTTCGTCACCGTCAATGCGGGCAAGGCTGCCGCCTATGGGTTTGAAGGCCAGGTCGCCTTCGCGGCGACGCCGACCTTCGATCTGTTAGGCACCTACGGCTACAACCACTCGCGCTTCGATGGGGGCGCGCGCGACGGCAACCGCTTCCGCCTGTCGCCGGACCACATGGCCTCGATCGGCGCGACCTGGCGCCTGCCGGTCGAGACCGGGACCATCGAGGTCCAGCCGACCTACACCTGGCAGTCCAAGGTCTTCTTCGACGACGACAACGACCGCCCGGAGCTGCAGACAGGCAACTTCGTCGCCGACACGGTGCAGGACGAATATCAGGACGGCTACGGCCTGCTGAACCTGCGGGTGCGTTACGCTCCGTCGTCGGGCAACTGGGGCGTCGAGGCCTTCGGCGACAACATCCTGGACGAGGAATACATCAAGGACGCGGGCAACACCGGCGATGCGCTGGGCCTGCCGACCTTCATCGCCGGACGGGGCGCCAGCTATGGCGTCGCCTTCACCCTGCGCTACTGAGGACCAGAGCCATGACCATGAACCGTCGCGGCCTTCTGGGCCTGTTCGGCGCGGGCGCGGCGGCGGGCTGCGCCACGGTCCCGACGGGCGAAGGCGTCGCCGTCGCCTTCGCCCACGGCGTGGCCTCGGGCGATCCGGCGACCGACCGGGTGATCCTGTGGACGCGCGTGACTCCGGCGGACGGCCAGGCCGGGCCAGTCTCGGTCGCCTGGCGCGTGCTGGACGGGGAGGGCGGCCGCGTCGTCGCCTCGGGCCGGTTCGAGACGGGGCCTGAGCGCGACTATACGGTCAAGGTCGATGCGGCGGGCCTGCGCCCCGGCCGCGACTATCGCTACGACTTCGCCGTGGGCGAGACGCGCTCGCCCATGGGCCGCACCCGCACCCTGGCGGCCGAGGGCGGGGCGCCGGTCAATCTGGCGGTGGTGTCGTGCCAACTGCACCCCGGCGGCCTGTTCAACGCCTATGAGGCGATCGCCGCCTTGCCGACCCTCGACGCCGTGGTTCATCTGGGCGACTACATCTACGAATACGGGGCGGATTCCGACGCCTATGGCATGGCGACGGGACCGAAACTGGGCCGCGTGCCCGAGCCGGCGCACGAGATCGTCACCCTGACCGACTATCGGATCCGCCACGCTCAATACAAGCGCGACGCCGACCTTCAGGCCGCCCACGCCCGCGCGCCCTTCATCTGCGTCTGGGACGACCACGAAACGGCCAACGACGCCTGGCTGCACGGCGCCGAGAACCACCAGCTCGAGACCGAAGGCGACTTCGCCCAGCGCAAGGCGGCGGCGCTGAAGGCCTATTATGAGTGGATGCCGATCCGCGAGGCCGCGCCCGGCGCGCTGAAGGAGGCGATCCACCGCAGCTTCCACTTCGGCGATCTGGCCAGCCTGATGATGGTCGAGACCCGCCTGACCGGCCGCACCGACCCGCTGGCCTATGACAAGGATCTGACGGCCAAGGACGGCCCGGACGGCGAGCCGGTGCTGGACCTGGACGCCTTCCGCGCCAAGCTGAACGATCCCGCCCGCGATCTGATGGGCGCCGAGCAGCGCGACTGGCTGAAGCGCGAACTGGCCGCCTCCAAGGCCAAGGGACGTCCGTGGCAGGTGCTGGGCAATCAGGTCGTCATGGGGCGCGTGGCCGGTCCCGACGTGTCGCGCACCCTGACCGAGGCTCAGGTTCAGGGGCTGATGGCCCAGATCCCCGAAGCCTATCGCGACCAGTTCGAGCAGGCCTTGTTCCTGTTCAAGATGGGCCTGCCGTTCAACCTCGACGCCTGGGACGGCTATCCGGCCGGGCGCGAGCGGCTCTACGCCGCCTTCGCCGAGGCGGGGGTGCAGCCCATCGTCCTGGCCGGCGACAGCCACGCCTTCTGGGTCAATGAGCTGAAGGACGCAAACGGCGCGCGCCGGGCGGTGGAGTTCGGGACCAGCGCGGTCTCCAGCCCCTCGATCGGCGACGCCATCGGCGGCTTCCCCCTGGGCGCGGCGCTGATGCAGGCCAATGACGAGGTGCGCTTCTGCGACCAGTCGGCCAAGGGCTTCATCCTTTTGACCCTGACCGAGGACCGGGCCGAGGCGGCCCTGATGCAGGTCTCGACCATCTTCGCCAAGCCGTTCGAGGTCACGACGTTGAAGCGGGTCGGCGTGAACCGCGCCGATGGGACGATCACGGGCGTCTGATCGCGACCGGCTCCCCGCGCAACGGTTTCCTCGCGGGCGGATTAATCGCCCATGCGCGGCGAGCTGAAGACCTATCAGGCCAAGCGGCGTTTCGAGCAGACGCCGGAACCCAAGGGCGCCAAGCGGGCCGGAGACGGCGCGCGGCGCTTCGTGATCCAGCGCCATGCGGCGACCCGACTGCACTACGACTTCCGCATCGAGGCGGACGGGGTGCTGAAGTCCTGGGCCGTGACCAAGGCCCCGTCGCGCGACCCGTCGGTCAAGCGTCTGGCGGTCGAGGTCGAGGACCATCCGCTCGACTACGGCGGGTTCGAGGGGACGATCCCGGCGGGCAACTATGGCGCGGGCACGGTGCAGTTGTGGGACGTCGGAACCTGGGAGCCGCAGGAGCCGGACCTGGAGGCCGCCTGGGCGCGCGGCCAGATCAAGATGATCCTTCATGGCGATCGGCTGAAGGGCAAATGGGCGCTGATCCGGTTGAAGAGCGACCGGGGCAAGCCGTCCAAGCGCAACAACTGGCTGCTGCTGAAGGAGAAGGACGAGTACGCCGTCGCCGGCGAGGGCGACGCCCTGGCCGAGATCGACGCCTCGGTGACGACCGGCCGCTCCCTGGCCCAGATCGCCGAGGGGGACACGCAATGGACATCCTCCAAGCCGACCCGCCGCAAGGCGCCGCCGAAACCCGCGCCGTCCAAGGCGGCGTCCAAAGCGAAGCGGCCTCACGCCTTCGTGCCGATCCAGCTGTGCAAGGCGGTGGACCACCCGCCCTCGGCCGCCGGTTGGGCGCATGAGATCAAGTTCGACGGCTATCGGCTGCAGATCGGGGTCGGCAACGGTCAGGCGGTGCTGCGGACCCGCAAGGGCCTGGACTGGACCGATCGCTTCCCGGAGCTGGCAGCGGATGCGGCCGGTTGGCCCGATGCGGTGATCGACGGCGAACTATGCGCCCTCGACGACGATCACATGCCGGACTTCAGCGCTCTGCAGGCGGCGATATCCGAGGGGAATACGGGGCGGCTGGTCTATTTCGCCTTCGACCTGCTGTTCGAGGGGGCGGAGGATCTGCGTAAGCTGCCGCTGTCGCACCGCAAGGCGCGGTTGCAAGCCTATATCGACCGGATCGGCGCCAAGGCTGGAGGGCGTCTTCGCTACGTCGAGCACTTTGCCTCGACGGGGCAGGCGGTGCTGGAAAGCGCCTGCCGGATGCATCTGGAGGGCGTGATCTCCAAGAAGCTGGACGCGCCCTATCACGCCGGGCGGTCCTCGACCTGGGTCAAGTCGAAGTGCCGGGGGCGCGACGAGGTCGTCATCGGCGGCTGGTCGTCGGAGGGCGGCAGTCGGTTTCGGTCGTTGCTGGTCGGGGTGCGCGAGAAGGGCGGGTTGAAATACCTCGGGCGCGTCGGGACGGGCTTCGGCGAGGCGGCGACGCGGTTGCTGATCCCCGCGTTGAAGGCCGAGGCGGCGGACAAGAGCCCCTTCACCGGCGCAGGCGCGCCCGACGGCGGCCCGGACGTTCACTGGGTGAAACCCAGGCTGGTCGCCGAGATCGAGCACGGCGGCTACACCGAGTCAGGTTCATTGCGGCAGGCGGCCTTCAAGGGCCTGCGCGACGACAAGACCGCTGAGGACGTCACCGAGTCGCCCCAGCCGCCCGCGTCGCCGTCGACGTCGAAAAAGGGCGGCAAGGTCACGGTGGCGGGCGTCGTCATCTCCAGCCCTGATAAGGTGCTGTGGCCGGCGAGCGAAGGACGCCCGCCCATCACCAAGGCCGACCTGGCGCGCTACTATGAGGCGGCGGCCGAGCGTCTGCTGCCTCATGTGGCGGATCGGCCCGTCTCCATCATCCGGGCGCCGGACGGCATTGAGGGCGAGACCTTCTTTCAGCGCCACGCCATGGCGGGCTCCAATCCCCGATTGAAACTGATCGACGTCAAGGCGCGCACGCCCTATGTCGCCGTGGTCGATGTGGGCGGCCTGGCCGCCGTCGCTCAGTCGGGCGGACTGGAACTGCATCCCTGGGGCTGCAAGCCGGGCGATCCCGAGACGCCGGAGCAGATCACCTTCGACCTGGACCCCGACGTGGGGCTGGGCTTCGACGACGTGATTGCGGCCTCCCTTGTGGTGAAGGCCAAGCTGGAGACGCTGGGCCTCAAGCCCTTCGTCAAGACGACGGGCGGCAAGGGTCTTCATGTGGTCGCGCCGATCCGCGCCGACGGCCGTTCCCGCGTGACCTGGGAGCAGAACAAGGCCTTCGCCAAGGCTGTGTCCGAGGCGATCAGGGCCGAGGCGCCGGACCGCTTCACCACCACCCTGGCCAAGAAGGCGCGCGGCGGAAAGATCTTTATCGACTATCTGCGCAACGGCCGGATGGCGACCGCCGTGGCGCCCTGGTCGCCGCGCGCGCGGCCGGCGGCGGGGATTGCCTTTCCCCTGTCGTGGGATCAGGTGAGGCCGGGACTGAGGCCTGCGGACTACAATCTGTGGGTCTGGCCCGAGTTGCTGAAGCAGCCCGATCCCTGGGCCGATTTCCGCGCCGCCGCCGTCAGTCTGAGACCCGCCCTGCGCAAGATGGGCATGGAGTGACGATCAGGCCGACTTCTTGCGCGGCGAGGGTTTCTTGGCCGCCGGTTTGCGGGCCCCGCCAGCTGAACCCTTCAGGCTGTTCTTCAGCGCCACCATCAGGTCGATGACGTTGGTGTCGTCCGGCTCGGCCACGTCGACCAGGCCCTTGCCGCCCTTGGTCTTGGCCTTGATCATCTCGCGCAGGGCGTCGTCGTAGCGATCCTTGAAGGCGGTCGGGTCGAAGTCTGCCTCCTTCTGGGCGATGATGCGGGCGGCGATCTCGACCATGTCGGCGTCAGCCTTCACCTTGGGAATGTCGTCGAAATAGTCGTCGGCGTCGCGCACCTCGTCATGGGCGCGCAGGGTGTAGGCCAGCAGGCCCTTGCCGCGCACCTCCAGCGCCAGCTGGCGTTCCTTGCCGCGCAGGACAAGCTGGCCCAGCGCGACCTTGCCCTGCTTCTGCATGGCGTCGCGTATGACGACGAAGGCCTCGACGCCCGCGCCCTTCTCGGGAACGACGAAGAAGGGATCGTCCCAGTAGAGACGGTCGATGTCGGACTCGTCCACGAACTTGTCGATGGCGATGGTCTTGGTGCTGTCCAGCCGCACCTTGTCGAAATCGGCGTCGTCGAACAGGACGTATTCGTCCTTGGACACCTCATAGCCGCGCACCAGACGGCTGCGCTCCACCGGACCGGCGTCGGGGTCGGTCGGCACCATGCGGATGCGGTTGTGGGTGTCCGGATTGATCAGGTGAAAGCGCACGTCGGCGGCGCTGGTCGTCGCGGTGTAGAGCGCCACCGGGCAGGTGACGAGCGACAGTTTCAGGTGTCCTTGCCATGTGGGGCGAGCGGCCATGTCGGTTCTCCTCGACAGGCTAAATGCCCGGCGCCGACATATGTTCGCTGTCGCGGGCAAGCGCGGGAGCTCTCCGGCAGCTTGCCCGCGACGGTTCAGGTTTCGGCGTTCGCCTCAGTCTCTTGCGAAACGGGCCGGCTCTCACGGGCGTCCTTGAGGATGTCGACGCCGCCCTTCACCGCGATGGCCGCCACGATCAGCCCCACCACCAGGTCCGGCCACGCCTGGTCCAGCGCCATGACCAGCCCCCCGGCGATCAGGATGCCGCCGTTCGAGGCGAAGTCGTTGAAGCTGAAGGTCTCGGCCGCGCGCATGTTGACGTCGTCTGTCCCCTGACGCCGGATCAGCATCAGGCAGGTCAGGTTCACCGCCGCCGCGATGACGGCCAGGCTCATCATGGTCCAACCGACCGGCTCGGTCCCGACGATCCAGCGCCGCCCCACGTCGATCAGCACCCCGGCCGCGAAGATCAGCAGCATGATCCCCGACAACCGAGCGGCGCCGCGCTTCCACGCCATCGCCCGCCCGACCGCTAGGAAGCTGATCAGATAGACGATGGCGTCCGATCCGTTGTCGGCGGCGTTAGCCAGCAGGGCGCTGGACTCGGCGAACAGGCCGCCGAGTCCGAGCATGACGAACAGCAGGGCGTTCAGCACCAGCACGATCAGCAGGGTGCGGCGCTGAAGCCCATCTCCGTGATGAGATCCGCTCAATCCTCTATTCCTTCCGTCTTACGGTGTTTGACGGCCTTGGCCGCGAAGGTCGGCAGCACCAGCAGCGTCAGGGCGGTGGCCGTCAGAAGGCCGCCGATGACCACGGTGGCCAACGGTTTCTGAACCTCGGCGCCCGCTCCGCTGGCGATGGCCATGGGGATGAAGCCGACAATGGCGACTAGGGCCGTAGTCAGCACCGCCCTCAGACGACTGAAGGCGCCGAGCAGGGCCGCGTCGCGCGGCGTTTGCCCCGCCTGCAACCGCTCGCGGATGGCCTGCATCAGCACCAGGCCGTTCAGGGTCGCGACGCCCGACACGGCGATGAAGCCGACCGCCGCCGAGACCGAGAAGGGCATCCCCCTCAGCAACAGGGACAATGCTCCGCCGACCAGGGCCAGCGGCACGCAGGCGAACACCAGTCCCGCCTCCGCGAAGGATCCCAGCGCCATGAACAGCAATATGCCGATCAGGACGAAGACCACGGGGATGACCAGACCCAGACGCTGCTCGGCTCGCTTCAGGTTCTCGAACTGGCCGCCCCATTTGAGCGAATAGCCTGCGGGCAGGCTGACCTGCTGATCGACCTGCTTCTGGGCGTCGGCGACGAAGCCGCCCAGATCGCGGCCGCGCACATTGGCCTGAACCACCATGCGGCGGCTTCCGTCGTTGCGGCTGATCTGGTTCTGGCCCTCCTTCACCTGAATGCGGGCGACCGAGGACAGGGGGATGGCTGCGCCGCTCGCTGTAGTGACGGGCAGGGCGTTCAGGGCGGCGGGGTCGTTACGCTCCGCGTCCGACAGGCGGACCACCACGTCGAAGCGGCGGTCGCCCTCGAAGATCTGGCCTGCCTCGGCGCCGCCGATGGCGGCTGAAACGGCTTCGGACACGTCGGCCGCCGACAGGCCGTAGTTGGCGGCGGCGAAGCGGTCGACACTGACGGTCAGGGTCGGCAGGCCGGACGCCTGCTCCACCCGCACGTCGGCCGAGCCGGACGTGTCGCGCAGGGCGCCAGCCACCTGATCGGCCGTCTTCTGAAGCTGGGCGAAGTCGTCGCCATAGACCATAACCGCCAGATCGGTGCGGACGCCCGAGATCAGCTCGTTGAAGCGCAGTTCGATCGGCTGGCTGAACTCGAAGGCGTTGCCCAACTGGGTCGAGGCGGCCTTCTCGATGCGGGCGATCAGCTCGTCCTTCGGCAGCTTGGGATCGGGCCATTCCTTGCGTTTCTTCAGCACGATGACGGCGTCGGAGATGTTCGGCGGCATGGGGTCCACCGCCGCCTCGGCCGTGCCGGTGCGCGAGAAGACGGTCTTCACCTCGGGCTGGGCCTTGATAGCCCGCTCCAGCGCCATCTGCATGGCGAGGGACTGCTCCAGCGAGGCCGAGGGCACGCGCAGCGCCTGCATGGCGATGTCGCCTTCGTCCAGAGTCGGGATGAACTCCCGCCCCAGCAGGGTGAAGGCCAGGGCGCCGACCAGCAGGGCCCCGAAGGCCGAGGCCAGCACGGTCTTGGGATGCGACACGGCGGCGCGGATGGCCGGTTCGATCCAGCGGCGCGCGTGGCGCAGCAGGAAGGTCTCATGCTCCTCCGCCTCGCCGTTTTCGTCGACGTGGACGGTCTTGGGCTCCTTGACCAGCAGGGCCGCCATGGCCGGGACGAAGGTGAAGGAGAAGATGAAGGCGCCGACCAGGGCCAGCATGACCGTGGCACCCATCGGGATGAAAGTCTTGCCCTCGACCCCTTCCAGCATCAGCAGGGGGGTGAAGACGAGCAGGATGATCAACTGGCCGAAGGCGGCGGGCTTGACCATCTGACGCGCGGCCGAGGCGGCGACGCCCAGCCGTTCGTGGCGGGTCAGGGCGCGGCCCAGATCGGCGCGCTTCTGGCCCAGTCGCAGCAGGGTGTTCTCGACCACCACCACCGCGCCGTCGACCAGCAGACCGAAGTCCAGCGCGCCCAGACTCATCAGGTTTCCGCTGATGCCGAAGCGGTTCATGCCGATGACCGCGAACAGGAAGCTGATCGGGATCATCAGGGCCGTGATCGTCGCCGCGCGGATGTTCCCCAGCAGCAGGAACAGCACGACGATGACCAGCAGGGCGCCTTCGGTCAGGTTCTTGGCCACCGTCTTGATGGTGGAGTTGACCAGGGCGCTGCGGTTCAGCACCGGCTCGGCGACGATGTCGGGCGGCAGGCTGGCGCTGATCTGTTCCAGCCGTTCGGCGGAGGCCTGGGCCACGGTGCGGCTGTTCTCGCCCGCCAGCATCAGGGCCGTGCCGATCACCGCCTCATGGCCGTCGCGGCTGGCCCCGCCCAGGCGCGGCGCCTGGCCGATCTCGACGGCAGCCACGTCGGCGACCCGCACGACCAGGCCGTTGCGGTTGACCACGGGCGCCTGGGCCAGATCCTCGACCGTCTGGGCCAGGGCGTCGGTGCGCACGGTCAGGGCCTCGCCCGCGCGCTGGATATAGCCCGCGCCGGCTTGGGTGTTGGCGCGGTCCAGCGCCTGAACAAGATCGTTCAGGCTGAGGCCATAGCTGGCCAGTCGCGCCGGGTCGGGGCGGACGGCGTATTCCTTCACATAGCCGCCGTTGACGTCGACGCCCGCCAGACCGGGCGCCGTCCGCATCCGGGGCGCGATGATCCAGTCCTGAACGGTGCGCAGATAGGTCGCCCGCGCCTGCGGCGTATCCAGCCGCTCGCCCTCTGGCGTCAGATAGGCGCCGTCGGGTTGCCAGCCGGGTCGGCCCGCGCGCGCCGCCTTGGCGTCGAAAGGCTTCAGGCCGACCGTCCACATCAGCACTTCGCCCAGGCCCGTGGTGATGGGCGACAGGGCCGGTTCGACGCCCTCGGGCAGGTTCTCACGCGCCTGGGCCATCCGCTCGGCCACCTGCTGGCGGGCGAAGTAGATGTCGGTGGCGTCGCTGAAGATGACGGTCACCTGGCTGAAGCCGTTGCGGGTCAGGGAGCGGGTGCTCTGTATCCCCGGAATGCCCGCCATCGCCGTTTCCAGCGGGTAGGTGACCTGACGTTCCATCTGTTCGGGGGCCAGGGCCGGGGCCACGGTGTTGATCTGCACCTGCCGGTTGGTGATGTCCGGCACGGCGTCGATCGGCAGCTTGGTCAGCTGGAACAGCCCCCACGCCGCGACCAGGGTCGTAGCCAGAACGATGAACCAACGGAAGCGGACGGACGTCTCAATGATGATTTTGAACATGATCGCCCTCCCTTAGTGGCCGTGCTCGGCTTCGCCCTTGGCCAGTTCGGCCTTGAGCAGGAAGGCGTTGGCCGAGGCGACTTTCTCGCTCCCGGTAAGGCCGCGCAGGATCTCGGTGGAGCCTCCGGCCTGACGACCGGCCAGCACAGGCTGGGCGCGGAAGCCTTCGCCGGTCCGGACGAAGATCACCGTGGCGCCGTCGACCGTCTGAACTGCTTCGGACGGCACGGTCAGGGCGCCGCCGGACTGGCCCTCGGTGACGACAGCGCCGGTGACGGGCGATCCGGCGGGCGGCAGGCGGCCGCTCTCGGGCCGGGCTCGAATCACGGTCGCCCCGCTGTCCTGTAGACCGGCGTCGGCCGCGACGCCCGTGACCAGGGCGTTGAACTCGCCCTGCGGTCCCGTGACGCGAACGTGCGAGCCAAGGCGCACCTGGGCCGCCAGTTGCGGCGGAGCGTTGAAAACCAGTTCGACTCGCGCCGGATTGGTCACTTCGGCCACGACCGCGCCCTGGGCGACGAAGCCGCCGGGACCGACCTGAACATTGGTGACGACGCCGGAGATGGGGCTGACCAGGCTCATCCGGCCCGAGGCGTTGGGCGACCCCGCCGCCGCCGCCCGCGCCCGCGCGGCGCGTGCCATAGCTTCGGCGCTGGCGGCCTGCGCCTGCGAGGCCTCGACCTCCTGACGGGCGACGACGCCCTGATCGGCCAGGTTGCGGTTGCGCTGATGCGCCTGACGCGCGGCGGTCGCGGCGGCCGAGGCCGCGTCGATCTCGGCGCGTAGCGCAGCGCCGTCGCCGCTGACCAGGCTGACCAGAGGCTGGCCGGCGCGGACCGCCTGACCCGGCGCGACCAGCACCCGCTCGACCGTGCCGCCGACCACGGCGCCGACAGCGGCGCGCGCGTCGACCATGGCCTCGACCCGGCCGGACAGGCGCGTCTCGCCGCCCCCGCCGCGCGAGACGGCGACGACCGATATTCCGGCCGCCTGAAGCTGTTCGGCGGTCAGTTCGATCACGCCCTCGGGGGCCTCGGCGGCTTCCTCCTTCGTCTCGGCCTTCGTCGCCTCGGGGGCGGGCGACGGGTCCGATCGGAAGCCGCCCAGATAGAGCGCGCTTCCTCCGAGAAGCAGCACGGCGGCGGCCGCGGCGATGTTGACCTTCTTGTTTGACGACAGCTTGCGCATCAGCGGCTTCCTTCAAAGGGGGCGCGGCCTTCCAGGCGCGCCAGATCGATCTCGGCGCGGACGCGCGCCATGCGGGCGTCGACGGCGGCGGATCGGGCGTTGATCAGGGCGGCGCGTCCGGTGCGCAGCTCCAGTTGCGAGATGCGTCCCGCCTCGGCGCCGATGCGCGACAGGCGATAGGCCTCCTCGGAGGCGGTCACGCCCGCGTCGGCGGCCGATACTCGGCTGGCCGAAGAGGCCAGGCGCGCTTCGGCGGCGGCTCGGTCGGCTCCGGCGTCCTGGCGCGCCTGCATGACGCGCGCCTCGGCGGCCCGGTGTTCGGCGCGCGCGGCGTCGATGTTGCCACGGTTTCGGTCGAACAGCGGCAAGGGCAGGCTGAGGCCGAAGGTCATGGCCGTCTGATCGTTCTCGCCGAAGCGGGTCACGCCGACGCTGGCGGTGACGTCAGGACGGCCGTTGATGCGCTCGACGTCGATGCGGCGTTCGGCCGCCGCAGCCTCGGCCTCGGCTGCCCGCACCGTCGGCGCCTCGCGTTCGGATCGGGCGGAGGGCGTCGTCGGCGCATCCAGCAGCCCGGCCTCGATTGAGGTGGCGGGCGTCGGCAGCATGGCGACGGCGCTCAGACGGGCGAAGGCGGCGTCGCGCTCGGCCCTGGCTTCGTCGAGGCTGGCGCGGGCGGCGGCGGCCTCGCTTTCCGCCTGAATGCCGCGCAGCAGGGGCTCGCGACCTTCCTCGACCAGGGCCAGGGCCGCGCGGGCGTCGGCCACGGCCAAGGTCAGCGCTTCCTCGGCCAGAGCCGCGCGGCGCTGGGCGGCCTCGGCCTCGGCATAGGCCAGGGCCAGTCGCGCGGCCGTGTCGACCACGGTCAGGTCGCGCCGTAACGACGCTGCGCCGGCATCAGCGCGGGCGGCGTTCACTCTTGCTGAACGGCGGCCCCACAGCTCCAGATCCTGGCTGAACGCCAGGCTGAGGTCGCTTGCGCTGAGACCGGAATAGGGGCCGGACCCGACGACGTTCTCAAGGTCGATGGACAGGTTGGGATTGGGCCGGACGCGCGCCTGACGGACGCGCGCTTCGGCGGCGTCGCTGAGGGCGTCGGCTTCGACGGCGGCGGGCGTTCGGTCCAGTTGGGCGAGCAGTACGCCATAGGAGGGCGCGGGATCAGCCCAGGCCGGGCCGGCGCCGAAAACGGCGACCACGGCGAGCGCGCAGCCGACCGCCAGACGCGGCCGACGACGATGTGTCGGAGACATGTTTGATTTCCAGAGATGATCAGAAGAGGGGCGCGCGAAGGCGCAGACTTCCGATCAGCTTCTGGGAGGGCGCTTCAGTCCGTCGGAGGCGAACGACACGGTGCTGTCGTCGCGCAGGATGTAGCGGCTGGCCTGGAACTGGGGCTTGGCGATGTTGAGATCGCCGCCGGACGGACGCTCGCCGGGGTGGTGGCAATGGCCGTGAATCTCGCCGCCCATGCGGTCGTGATCGCCCTTGGATCCGTCCTGGGCGTGTTCCCCATTCTCGCCGTGGGCGATGTCCATGGCCTGATGCGCGATCGCGGCGTCGGGCGCGCAGGTCGCCGCATCCGCCGCAGGCGCAACCACAAATACGGCGATGACCAGCATCAAGGCCGCGAAGAGGTTCGCCAATGTCATCATCGACCGAGGCATGGCCGCCTAGATAGGAAAGGGCCGAGTGGAAGGCAATCTGTTATAAGGTTCGTCCGAAAGGGTGTTTTTGCGCCATATCGTCACGCCCTGGGCCCGCTCGCCGAACGGATCATGGTCACGCGCAAGGGCGCGTTTTCCGGGCGCGCGCGCCTGTCGAGGCGACAGGGCTATTGCTAGCATTACGGCTCTTGCTCGAGGCTTCAAGCCATGAAAGAAGCAGAGTTATAGATCATATACTGTATACGTTGATAGCATGACGTTTCTTCCCCCCGCCGCTGCTCCCATCAACGCTGCCGAGCGGCGCGCTCGCATTCAGGTCTTGGCTGCACGGCTGAAGGCGGAAGGGTCGGCGGCGTTGCTTCTCGGTCCTACGGCGTCGCTACGCTATTATACCGGGCTGGACTGGCATCCTTCGGAACGGCTGACCGGGGCCTTGATCCACGCCGACGGTCGGGTGGAATACGTCTGTCCCCGGTTTGAACTGGATAAGGTCGCGGGATTGACGGCGGCGCCGAACGCCATCGCCGGCGACATCCTGACCTGGGAGGAGGAGGAAAGTCCCTACGTCCTGACGGCGGGGCGTCTGCCGGAGGGCGGCGTCCTGGCGGTCGACGATCAGGCGGCCGCCTTCATCTGGCTGGGCCTCAGCCGGGCGCTCGGCGCGGATCGCGTCATCGACGGCGCGCCGCTGATCCTGGCCCAGCGCAGCCTGAAGTCGTCCGCCGAGATCTCCTTGTTGACCCGCGCCAAGGCCATCACGCTGGAGGTCCACCGCCGCACCCGCCGCTGGCTGAAGGCAGGGGTCCGAACGTCGGAGGTCATGGCCTTCATCGACGCCGAGCACCGCGTCCTGGGCGGGGAGGGCGGATCGTGGTTCTGCCTGGTCTCCTTCGGCGAAGACACCTGCCTGCCGCACGGCGGCGAGGGCGACCGCGCTCTGCAGGCCGACGATGTGGTGCTGATCGATACGGGCACTCTGGTCGACGGTTATCACTCGGACATCACCCGCACCTATGTCTTCGGCGAACCGACGGACGACTTCCGCCGCGTCTGGATGCACGAGAAGGAGGCCCAGGCTCGCGCCTTCGCCGCCGCCCGTATCGGCGCGCCGTGTCACAGCGTCGATGACGCCGCGCGGGGCTATCTGACCGGCCTCGGCTATGGCCCTGACTACCGTCTGCCGGGCCTGCCGCACCGCACAGGCCACGGCATCGGCCTGGACATCCACGAGGCGCCGAACCTGGTGCGCGGCGACGCCACGCCGCTGGCGCCCGGCATGTGCTTCTCGAACGAGCCGATGCTGGTCATTCCCGGCCGGTTCGGCGTGCGCCTGGAAGATCATTTCTACATGACCGAGAGCGGGCCGGTCTGGTTCACCGAACCGTCGCACAGTCTGGATGACCCCTTCGGCGAGGGCGCCTCTGCATGAGAACGCCGCAGCGCTGGGCGGTCATCGGCGGCGGCCTGGTCGGAACGGCGACGGCTCTCAGGCTTCAGGCGGCGGGTTTCGAGACGATTCTGATCGACCGAGGCGATCCGCGACGCGGCGCCTCCTTCGGCAACATCGGCCACATCGCCGCCGAGCAGTGCGAACCCATGCCCTCGGCCGCGACCTTGAAAAGCGCGTTCGGCCGGTTATTCGCTTTCGGCGGTCCGCTGGACTTTCGGGCGCGAGATGTGGCGTCGTGGGGGCCGTGGGCGCTGCGGTTTCTGGCGGCCTCTCGCCCGGCGGCGGCCGCGCACGGCGCCGAGATCCTGGCGCGACTTCTCGATGATCCTCTGGGCGCCTGGATGCGGTTGGCGGTCCTGGCCGAAGCGCCGGACGGCCTGATCCGCCCGACCGGCCACGCGGTCGTCTGGTCCACGCCCGAGGCGGCGAGACGGGGCCTTGAAGCCTGGCGCGGCGCGCGCACGGGAAGCGCCCGCTTCCGCCCCATGGAGACGGAGGAACTGGCGGCCTATGAGGCGGTCCTGAAAGCGCGCCCTGCCGGGGGCATTCGCTTCACCGGTACGGGACAGGTCAGCGAACCCCAGAGCGTCCGCGACGCCCTGTCGACCGCCTTTACGAAGCAAGGCGGGCGCATCCTTCAGGCCGATGTGCGCCGCCTGAGGCCCGTATCCGACGGCGTCGAGATCGCTCTGGAGGACGGCGCGACCGTGGACGCCCAGCGGGTCGTCGTCACGGCAGGCGCGTGGTCAGCGTCGCTGCTGGCGCCGCTTGACGTGCGCGTTCCTCTGATTGGGGAGCGCGGCTATTCGGTCCAGTCTGCGCAGCACGATTGGCCTGAAGCCTTGCCGTTGACGGTGTTCGAGGATCGCTCCCTCGCCGTGGCGCGCTTCAATGGGGGGCTGCGCGCCTCTAGCCATGTCGAGTTTGGGCGGCCGTCGGCGCCGCCGGACCCGCGCAAATGGCGTCAGATCGAGGGGCATCTGAAAGCGCTGGGCATCGCCTTCTCCGACGCGCCGGACCGCTGGTGCGGACCGCGTCCGACCCTGGCGGATTATTTGCCTGCGATCGGCAGGCTGCAGGCTTATCCGGCCATCCACTACGCCTTCGGACACCAGCACCTGGGCCTGACCCTGGCCGCCATCACGGCGGAGGCGATGGAGCAACTCGCCCTCGGACGGCCGTCTCCGCGATGGATGGGGGCCTTACGCATCGAGCGTTTCGACTGATCAGAGCGTGCGATCAGACCCGTGCGCCCTGGCGGGCGGGTCAGCTTGTTAGGAAGTAATGGCGGAGAGGGGGGGATTCGAACCCCCGGTACGCTTCCACGTACGCCGCATTTCGAGTGCGGTACATTCAACCACTCTGCCACCTCTCCGCAGGCCGAAAGTCCCTAATGGGGCTGAGCGAGCGGCTTCTCTAATCAAAGGCTGCGATGGCCGCAAGCCATGACGATGAAGAAATTTGAACGGCTGTTCAACGCTGTCCAGGCAGCGACAGGCCGAAGGCGCCGCCGTCGCCCGGTTCGGGGCGGACGTGTCGGAACAGTTCGGCGGGGCGGCCGCCGGTGTCGCTAGTGAAAACGCCGGTGGGCTGGACCAGGCCGGTGCGTTCGACCCCTCGGCGGAAGTTCTGCTTGTGCAGCGACAGACCCGCCACCGCCTCTACCGCCGCCTGTAGCGCCGACAGGGTGAAGGTCGGGGGCGTCAGGTCGAACAGGACGGGCCGATATTTGAGTTTGCTGCGCAGGCGGGCGACGCCTGTGGCCAGGATTCGGCGGTGGTCCGACGCCATGGGCAGGTCGCCTGGCGAAGCGGGGACGGGACGGCCGTTGTCGCGCGCAGCCTCCTCGACCAGGCCGGCTTCATAGAGCAGCTCATAGCGGTCCAGCACGCGCTCCTCGTTCCAGCGGGCGCCGGGCGAGAGGGCGAAAAGAGCGTCCACGCGACCTTTGCGTGCTGCGTCGTCGCCCGCCCAGGCGGTCAGACCGGGGGCGAGGCGCTCCATGACGGCGGGCGGGCCTCGGCGGCGGTCTTCCCAGGGAAAGACGTGGAAGATAGGCGTCCAGGCGGCGTCGCGGCCCGAAGCGCCGAAACTGGGGTCGTCAGGCGCATCGGCGGTGAGGGCCAGATAGCCGACCGAGATGTCGCGCGCCTGATCCGGGCCGGGCGTGGCGCGCGGGGCGTCGCGGCCCAGATCGCCGAAGGTGTAGAGCTGCTCGACAAAGCCGAGCGGGAAGCCCGTCTGGTCGGCCACGAAGGCGCGCAGGGCCAGTTCGAACGTGCGGTCGCGGGCGGGGTCGAAGGGGCCGAAGGGCAGGGCGGGGGCGCCGTCGGGGGCGTGGGTGGTCAGAACCACGGCTTCACGGCCCCGCAGGGCGATGATCACCGCCGACAGGCCGATCCTGATGCCGGTGTGGGAGGATGAAGCCTCCGTCCGCGCCTGCGCCATATGTCTCCCTTGCGTCCGCCGCTCTGTGCAGTGTCCGGCTACTCGGTGTGCCAGGCGTCGGCGCCGGGCAGGATGCCGACAGCTTCGGCCAGAACGCGATAGCGGTCCAGATAGCGCTGCTGGGCGATGGCCGCAGGCTGCGGCTCGATCACCAGATCATAGCCGGGCGGCGGGGCGCCGAAGATCTGCAGCGACTCGCGGCGGGTGAAGCCGGCCAACTGGGTCGCCTCGTAGAAGGCGCAGGCCTTGTCGGCCTTCTTGATTAGGGTCTTGATGGTCTGCGGCGTCTTGGGCGGCAACTGGAACCGGACGTGGATGGCGGCTTCGAGCCGGGCCTCGAAATCCTTGTAACCGGCGCCCAGCGCCGATTTGAACGGCGAGATCATGTCGCCGATGACGTATTCCGAGGCGTCGTGCAGCAGGGCGGCCAGGCGCCATTTCGGCTCCAGCCCCGGACGGATGTGGGCGGCGATCTCCTCGACCACCAGCGAGTGCTGGGCGACCGAGAAGGCGTGCTCGCCGATCGTCTGGCCGTTCCAGCGGGCGACGCGCGCCAGGCCGTGGGCGATGTCCTCGATCTCGATGTCGAACGGCGAGGGATCCAGCAGGTCCAGGCGACGGCCGGACAACATGCGTTGCCAGGCGCGAGGGGGCTTGGGTTTGCGGACTCGGGGCGCGGGGCCGGCGTCTTCGATTTCTTCGGCCAAGGTCTTGATGCTGCGCATGCTTAGGCTGGTGACTCAGACCGAACGCGCGATCAAGGGCGGCCGTTGCGATAGATGGGGGTTAATCGCCGACGTTGAGCGTCACCAGGGCCTTGGCGGCGTCGAACAGGCGGTCGGGATCGCGGTCCTTGCTGCGCACGGTGGCGACGACGATGGGGCCGCCGACCGGGCCGCGCGCCTCATAGCCGACGGTGCGCCAGCCGCTGGCCGAGGGTTCGTCGGCCGTCATCAGGAAGGTTGAGCGCACGGATTCCCCGGCCGCGCTGGTGCGAATGCGTGCGGCGCCGTCGGTCGCTTCGATTTTTACGGCGTCGTCGCCGGACGAAACGTCGACGCGGCTGGACTTGTCGTCGGCGCGGATGGTCAGGCCGCCGATGCGGATGTTGGCGCGGTCGCCGTCGGCGTCGATCCGCATGCCCGGCAGGCGGACCGTGGCCTTGTCGCCCTGGGCGTCGACGCGCACGCCGGGCGCGCTGACGTGGGCGGAGTCGCCGGAAGCGGCTTCGGCCGCAGCACGAGAGGCGTCGGCTTCGGCGCGGGCCGCGTCCGCCTCGACCCTGGCCACATCGGCCTCCGCCTTGGCGGCGTCGGCTTCGGCGCGGGCGTTCTCGGCTTCGACCTGGGCCATGGCCTCGGGCAGGTCGGCGGTCAGGCGGGTTTCGAAGGGCTTCAGGGCGTTCTGCGCCGAACGGCCGTCCAACTGGACCAGTTGCAGGATGACTTCAGAGCCGCGAGGCCCGCTGTAGACGCAGGAGCCGTCGGCGCGGGCCGAGCCCTTGCGCGTCAGCACGCCCTGGGTCTGTGGGCATTGCAGGGCGTCGACCACCTTGAGCACGCCCGAGGAATCCGAGGTCGTGGAGGTGGTGATGCGCACCGCGCCGCCGTTGTCGCAGGCGGCGGTCATCAGCGCCAGGGCGATAACGGGCCAGGTGATGTGTTGCATGGTCGGCTCCACTCCAGGCCCCGATTGTGCGCCATCAGCGCCGCAGGACCAGTGAAATCGCGGTAATCGAAAGGCGACGGGAAGGCGGCGAAAATCAGCCGCCCCTCTCAACCGCCGGGACGGAGGCCGTCGCGGCGCGCCATGAAGGCCAGACGTTCGAACAGATGCACGTCCTGTTCGTTCTTCAGCAGGGCGCCGTGCAGCGGCGGGATCAGCTTGCCCGGCGTCTTTTCGCGCAGGGTTTCCGGCGCCACGTCGTCGACCAGCAGCAGCTTCAGCCAGTCCAGAAGCTCGGAGGTCGAAGGCTTCTTCTTCAGCCCCGGCGTGTCGCGGATTTCATAGAAGGTCTTCAGGGCTTCCGACACCAGACGCGGCTTGATGCCGGGGAAGTGGACCTCGACGATGTTCTGCATGGTTTCGGCGTCGGGGAAGCGGATGTAGTGGAAGAAGCAGCGGCGCAGGAAGGCGTCAGGCAGCTCCTTCTCGTTGTTCGAGGTGATGACGACGACGGGGCGGACCTCGGCGCGGATCGTCTCGTCCGTTTCCTGGACATAGAACTCCATACGGTCGAGTTCCTGCAGCAGGTCGTTGGGGAACTCGATATCGGCCTTGTCGATCTCGTCGATCAGCAAGACGGGGCGGACCGGGGCGGTGAAGGCCTCCCACAGCTTGCCCTTCTTCAGGTAGTTGCGCACGTCGTGGACGCGTTCGTCGCCCAGCTGGCTGTCGCGCAGGCGCGATACGGCGTCGTATTCATACAGGCCGTTGTGGGCCTTGGTCGTCGACTTGACGTGCCAGGTAATCAGCGGCGCATTCAGCGCCCGCGCCAGTTCATAGGCCAGAACCGTCTTGCCGGTGCCCGGCTCGCCCTTGATCAGCAGCGGCCGTTCCAGCGCCACGGCGGCGTTGACGGCGACCTTCAGGTCGTCGGTGGCGATATAGTTGGACGTGCCTTCGAACCGGCTCATGCGAAACCTGCTCCATTTCAGGGGAATGGAGCAGGTAGCTTAAAGAGATGCGCGTGAACAGGCGGCAGACGTCAGGTGATGCGCTTGGCCGATACCGGGTCGCTGGCGGGAAAGGTCTCTTCGACGCCTTCGTCGATCAGAGCTTCCTGGCGGTTCTCGGCTTCCTTTTCCTTGTCCTTCAACTGGTCTGGCTTGCCGTGCTCGTGCGGCGCGCGCTTGGCCGGTGGGGTGTTCGGATCGGCGTCTTCCTGGGTCTTGGTCGGATGGTGTTCGGTCATTGAGTCCCTCATTGTTCAGGGCCGTAGCCCAGGTCTTCTAGATCGTCGTCGGACAGACGCTTGGCTTCCCAATGGGCGGCGCTGGCCTGGGCCCCTCGCTGGTTGCGCATCAAGCCGGCGTAGACGAGCTCGATCTCGTTCGCGCCCGAGGCCGTGACGCCGTCGCTGTCCGCCTCGCTCAACCGCACGCCGTTGACGCCCAGCAGGGCGTCGGCCTCGGCCTCTATGCCGTCCAGCGCCAGGTCGGCGTCCAGATCGGCGTCGTCCTCGTCAAAGGGTTCGGCGTCGGCGTCCCCATCCATCTGGGTGACGTCAAGCACGTCATCAGCCTCGTCGAACGACAGATCGCCGTCGCGTTCATCGTCCAGATGGGTCTCGTCATAGACTTCGGCCTGATCCTGGCCGTCGGTCTCGAATTCGGGCTCTGCCATCGTCGTCTCCCTTCTGAAAGGTCAACGGCTCGGCTCGGCGGGACGTTCCCGTCTGCGCGATCGTGACGCTGGGAAGCGATCGAAGTGAAGGGATGGTTAACCACGTCGCTTTACAGTTCTTCAGCGGCCGGCCGTCACGGTGAGGGCGGCGCCACGGAGACCTTCCCTTGCCTCTGAAACTGTCGCTGAAGCCCGGCGAGAAATTCGTGCTGAACGGGGCCGTCGTGCAGAACGGCGACCGTCGCGGCGTGCTGGTCCTGCAGAACAAGGCCAGCGTCCTGCGCGAAAAGGACATCATGCAGCCCGAGGACGCGACCACGCCCGCGCGCCGCATCTACTTCCCCGTCATGATGATGTATCTGGATGAGTCGGAAGCGCCGAAATTCTATGATGAATTCGCCCTGCGCCTGACGGAATTCATGGGGGCGGTCCGCAACCCGGACATCCTGACGGAATGCGTCGCCTGCTCCAAGCACGTGCTGGCGCGCCAGTATTACAAGGCCCTGATGGGCGCTCGCAAAATCGTCGATTACGAAGACCAAAGGCTCGGCAATGTCGCTTCAGGCGTACAAGACGGCGGCGACGCGGGCTGAATCGCCGCGTGAAATGGAATACCGACTGTTCGGCCAGGTGACCCGCGCATTGATGCACGCCGCGACCCTGGACAAGTCGGACGTCGCCGAGCGGATGGACGCTCTGGATTGGAACCGCCGCCTGTGGTCGACGCTGGCGACCGCCTGCTCGGATCCGGCCAACGCCATGCCGCAGGCGATGCGGGCGCAGTTCATTTCCCTGAGCCTGTTCGTCAACCGCAACACCTCCGAGGTCATGCGCGGCGAGGACGATTTCTCGACCCTGATCGACATCAACCGTATGATCATGCAGGGCCTCAGCGGCCAGACTGACGCGGGCTGAACCTAGAAGAGGTTGGTCGCCCATTCGGCGATGCCGGCGACGACGGCGACCACCGTCGTCCACACCAGGGCCAGATAGATCCCGCACACGCCTGTGCCGAAAAAGCCGGCCAGGATGAAGGCGCCGTCGCGCTGGATGATCCCCAAGCCGAACAGGGCTAGGGTCAGGCCGGGCAGGGCGTCTCCGAACGGCACCGGCAGGGCCATCATGAGCGCCAGCAGAATGCAGATCAGGCCGATGACCACATCGGCCGCCTCGCCCGTCAGCGCGGGCCAGCGGGGACGGGTGAGCCGCTCGACGCGTTGAAGCCGCGGAAGAATCTTCTCAGCGGCCGTCCGATAGGAAGCGCGGCTCACAGACAGATTCAGCAGCCAGCGCGGCAGCCAGACCCTGTCCCGTTGCAGCGCCAGTTCGGCGGCGATCAGGATGATCGGCACGGAAAAGACCGCCTTGCCGCCCGGCGGCCACGGAAACAGCGCCATTAGGGCCAGCATGAGGATCACGGCGCCGAAGCCGCGCTCGCCGAACGCCTCGACCATTTCGCGAAGAGACAGCTTCTCGCCCTGGGCCTGGCCCAGGCGCTCCAGCACGTCGGAGAAGGTCCGCCCCTCATCGGGCGGCGGCGCGGGAACGAGCGTCATTAATGGGAGACTCAAGGTAGGGTCGTCCGCGACGATAGGGGCCCGCCAGGCTTGGCGCCATCCCTGCCGTGGCGGTTGCGGCGAAATGAATAGCTAATCTTTGGAGACGTGCTCGGGCTTGCCCTTGCGTCTGGTATGGGCGAGCTCTTCCAGCTGTTTCTCGCTCATCGATTCCATCATGGATTTCGACGCGCCCTTCAGTTCGGACTTGGGCGTATCGCCGCGCTTGGCCGACAGGGCGGCGCCGGCGGCTTTTTGCTGGGCGGCGGATTTGGCGGGCATGACGAACTCCTTTCGAGAAGGAGCAACTGTCTGTCCGTCCTAGGGTTCCTGGGGCAGGGAGAAACTGATCCGGGTTCGGCCAGCCTGTTGGTGGATTTCGTAGGGCGCGGCGATTCGCAGCGACAGGCCTTCCTTCTCGAGCAGAAAAGGCTCGCCAGCGCGCAACTCATGAAGGTCGGCGGCGGCTAGAGGCAGGGTGACGGCATGGGCGATCACGCCGCCCGTGACCACGCCGACAGGAACATCGATCAGGGCCGGATTGCGTTCGCTCTTCAGCGCGAACCCCGGAGCCTCCATAACCACCATGCCGTGAGGCAGGGCGATGGCTCCGTCAGCCAGCGGAGACATCTTCGCTGCCGAGAAGGACAGCTGGATTTCCTTGCCGCGCTCAACGGGCGCAGTCAGCTCCAGAAGCAGCCAATGCGGGGCCTGATCCAGGAAGGCTTCGCGGGTTGTGACGCCTTCGGGCGCCTGGGCCAGTCTTTCGGCCGCCTGGGCCTTGAGGGCAGGAAGGTTGAAGCGCGCGGCGGCGGCTGCGGCGTCCTCGACGGAACCTTCGCCGATCGTCTGGCGCAAAAGGACATCCAGCGGGACGCCCTGACCGAGCTGGGCTCGCCACTGGTCCGCGCCCATGTCCGCCAACAGCTAGGTCAGGGCGGCTCCGACCGGATAGGCGCGCCAGCGGAGCAACTCGGAAACCAGACTCATGTCGTTCTGGCTGGGCGTTGTGAGCGCTCTGGCGATGGCGGATGGCAGGGCCGTGTCGGGCCGACCGGCGATCAGATGGGCGGCCTGCAGACCGATGAACTCGGCCGTGCCTTCTGACCATTCTCTTTGTTGCTGCACCGCCAGAACTTCGGCGGGCAGATCGGCGCTGCGCGCTGTCCTAAGCGCCAGATAGGTCTGCGCCAGATGCTTCCGAGCGGGTGCGTCAGGCTCTAGGAGGGCGGCTCGCAGAACCAGGCGTTCCAGATCCAGCGCGGCGATGAAACCGGTCAGGTCGGGTATCGCGTTCAGATCGACGAATTCCTGATGCCCATCGCCTGACATCCAGCGGAAGGCTGTGTTCTGGAAGTCGTGGAATTGTTCGTGGAAGAGGGTCGACAGGTCGTCGTCGGCGCCGTCGGGTCGCAACAGCACCGTGTCCGGAACGCCGGAAGGATAGTCCAGGACGAAATGAAACTCGGCGCCTTCCAATCGGCCGGGTCTGAAGCGGGGCGTGTCGGGTAGGCGGGCGCCGCCGAAGACGGCTCCGATATCGGGCGCATAGAGGATGAAGGGCTGGCCCTTGGGCCAGTATCCGGGCCACAGGCGGCTGAGCGCGTCTGCGTGACGTTCGACGCGTTCGGCCTGCGCCATCAAGGCGTTCTGATCGAGAATAGGCGAGGGGGCCTGAGCCCAGACAGTTGAGGAGAAAAGCGCGCCCAGAGCGCCCAGCAAAGCCCCCCGCCCGATCACATCAGCTTCCCAGAAGCTCGCGGCCGATCAGGAAGCGGCGGATTTCGTTGGTGCCGGCGCCGATGTCGTAGAGTTTTGCGTCGCGGACCAGGCGCTCGACCGGCCATTCCTTGGTGTAGCCGGCGCCGCCCAGAGCCTGGACGGCCTCCAGCGTGACCTTCACCGCGTTTTCCGAGGCCAGCAGAATGGCGCCGGCCGCGTCGTAGCGGGTGGTCAGGCCCTGATCGCAGGCGCGGGCGACCGAATAGACATAGGCGCGAGCGCTGTTCAGGGCGACATACATGTCGGCCACCTTGCCCTGCATCAGCTGGAAGGAGCCGATGGCCTTGCCGAACTGCTTGCGGTCGCGGACATATGGCAGGACCACGTCCAACGCCGCCTGCATGATGCCCAGAGGCCCGGCCGACAGGACGGCGCGTTCATAGTCCAGACCGCTCATCAGCACGGCGGCGCCGCGCCCTTCGCCGCCCATGATGTTCTCTTCGGGAACTTCGCAGTCCTCGAACACCAGCTCGGCCGTGTCCGAGCCGCGCATCCCCATCTTGTCCAGCTTCTTGGAGACCGAAAAGCCCTTCATGCCTTTTTCGATCAGGAAGGCGGTGACGCCGCCGTTGCCGTCGCCGGTGCGGGCGTAGACCACCAGGGTCTCGGCGTGCGGGGCGTTGGTGATCCAGAACTTGGTGCCGTTCAGGACGTAGCGGTCGCCCTTCTTCTCGGCGCGGGTGCGCATGGACATGACGTCGGAGCCCGAGCCGGCCTCGGACATGGCCAGAGAACCGACGTGCTCGCCCGAGATCAGCTTGGGCAGGTATTTCGCCTTCTGCTCGGCCGTGCCCCAGCGGCGGATCTGGTTGACGCACAGGTTGGAGTGGGCGCCGTAGCTCAGGCCGATCGAGGCCGAGGCGCGCGACACCTCCTCCATCGCCACCACGTGTTCGAGGTAGCCGAGGCCAAGACCGCCGAACTCTTCCTCGACGGTGATGCCGTGCAGGCCCAGTTCGCCCATCTCGGGCCACAGGTCGCGGGCGAACGCGTTTTTCTCGTCGATTTCGGCGGCGCGGGGGGCCAGCCGTTCGGCGGCCCAACGGGCGGTGGTGTCGCGGATGGCGTCAGCGGTCTCGCCGAGGCCGAATTCCATGGATTGGGGCGCGAAGGGAATGCTCATGCCGCAAGGCGTAGCATCGTGCGCGAGCTTCGCAAAGACTGCTGTTAGCGCGACTGTTTCTGCTTCGCGGCGCCTGTCGCCGGAGCCTTGGCGCGCAGGGCGCTCCAGGCCGCCATGCCGATGAAGACGAGGCCCGCGATGGCCAGGCCGGCGCCGATCAGCACGGTCGCGTCGCTGGCCGTCGGCGCGCGCCAGGCGCGCTGGAAGGCGGCGATTCCCGCCAGGAAGGCCAGGGCTCCGACGCCGCCGATAAACAGGACGGCGCCCTTGTCGCCCAGGGCCGCATCGGGCGCGGCGGCGCGCGCTTCATGACGCAGGACAGGGGCGGTGGGCGGGGCGGCGTCAGCGGCCGGCTCTGCAGAACCGGGGCCGCGCACCGGGGCAGTCAGCAAGGTCTCCAGAGGCGCGGGCTGATCGGGGGCCGTGTCGAACAGGGCGCGTTCGGCCGAGCGGCGGCGATAAAGGGCGTCGACCGGCGGCGAGGCGCGCTCGGGCCAGGCGGACAGGGCGATGGCGGCTTCGGACGGCGCGTTGGCGTCCAGCTTGGCCTGGACGTCCGATCCCTGAAACCGCTCCAGGCCGATGGAGAAGATGAAGCTGGCCAGGGCGTCGAACTGGTGCTGGTTCAGCGGCAGGCGCACGCGCTCGTTCAGTAGGGCGACGATCGGCATCAGGTCGTATTGCAGCAGCAGTTCGGCCTCGGCCTCGCTGACCACGGCGCCGGGGCGGGCCGAGCGGACGTGGCCGTAGCCGATGACGGGCGTCCCGTCGCGGCGCAGCACGGTGCGAGGGCGGAAGCCCTCGAAGCTCTTGATCAGCAGAAGGCCTTCTCGAGAGACCTTGCGGCGTTGCGGCGCGGCTGCGGACACGGATTGACCCAATTCGAAACGGGCGTTCTCGCCCTGGCGGGGGCGGAGCAAGCCTCGTTCCGAAACGGGCAGGGCCGTTTCAGGTCAGATTTACAGCAGGACGATGGTCGCCAGGCCGAGGAAGATCAGGAAGCCGAAGAAGTCGGTCGTCGCCGTCACGAACACGGCCGAGGACACGGCCGGGTCGAACTTCAGCTTCGACAGGGTCAGCGGGGTTAGTACGCCGACGCTGGCCGCGACCAGCAGGTTCAGGATCATGGCCGCGCCGATCACGGCGCCGATGCGCCAGTCCTGGAACCAGAATCCCGCCGCCAGGCCGATCAGCGGCGCCAGGACGAATCCGTTGGCCAAGCCGACGGCCATCTCGCGCCAGAAGGTTCTGAGGGCGTTGGAGGCGTTCAGCTCGCGCGTCGCCAGGGCGCGCACGGTGACGGTCAGCGCCTGGGTGCCGGCGTTGCCGCCGATGGCCGAGACGATGGGCATCAGCACGGCCAGGGCCACGATCTGCTGGATGGTGCCTTCGAACAGGGCGATGACGCTGGCGCCCAGCATGGCGGTGAACAGGTTGATGCCCAGCCAGGGCACGCGGCCGCGCACGATCTCGAATACGCTGGACGAACGGTCCTCGTCGGCGACGCCCGCTAGGCGCAGGATGTCCTCGCGGTTCTCTTCCTGAATGATGTTGACCACGTCATCGACGGTCAACTGGCCGACCAGCCGCCCGCCCGTATCGACCACGGGCGCCGAGATCAGGTGGTATTTCTCGAAGATGTAGGCGACCTCTTCCTGGTCGACGTCCACCTCGATGGCGTTGACCGGCTCCATCAGCTCGATCAGGGGCGTGGCGCGCGGGCTGCGCAGCATACGGCTGATGGCGACGCCGCCGACCGGCCGATTCATCGGATCGACCACATAGATGTCGAAGAACAGCTCGGGCAGGTCGTCGCCCTGGGCTCGGACGTGGTCGATGGTGTCGCCGACGTTCCAGAACTGCGGCGCGGCCATGAACTCGCGCTGCATCAGGCGACCGGCCGAATCCTCCGCATAGCCCAGCGAGGATTCGATGGCGGCGCGCTCGACTTCAGGCATGGCGGCCAGCACGCGTTCGCGCTGGTCGTCCTCCAAATCTTCGACGACCGAGGCGGCGTCGTCCGAATCCAGTTCCTGCAGGGCTTCGGCCAGGGTGGCGGAGGGGACGCGCTCCAGCACCTTCTCGCGGATGCCGTCGTCCATCTCGGGCAGGGATTCCGCCAGCAGTTCGGGCGGCAGCCACTGGACCACGACCGAGCGGTGTTCGGCGGTCAGGAAGCCCATCAGGTCGGCGACGTCAGCGGGGTGCAGGTCTTCCAGCAGGCCGCGCAGACGCATGCCGTCGCCGTCGTCCGCGGCGTCCACGACCTTTTCGACGAAGGCCGCCGTCAGGGCGTAGTCTTCACCGAGGGCGGCGTGATCTTCGTCTTCGAAATGGGGGTCTTCGGGGCGCAGAGGGGCAAGGTCCGTGTGGGTCACGTATCTGCCTCCTCTGAGATGATTACAGCCTATCTAGCCGAGATTCGCCCTGTCAGATCAGATGGTGCGGTCGAGAAGACTCGAACTTCCACGGGTTGCCCCACAGCGACCTCAACGCTGCGCGTCTACCAATTCCGCCACGACCGCTCGCATCGGAGGGGCGGGCAATAGCGGAGAGCCGACGGAAAGAAAAGAGCGTTTTGCGGAAATAGCGGAGACAGGCGCGATTCCTTCTCCTGACAGGCGAGGGATGGCTCAGGCGGCCCCGGCCATGAAATCATAGACATCGGCTGGGCGCGTCACCGTGATGGCGATGCGGTCGTCGCGAATCTCGATCTCGCCGCGTGCGACCGGATGGTTGTTGGCCAGGATCCAGACCTCGTCCTTTTCCGAGGCGTCCAGCGGGATCACCGCGCCGCGGCCCATGCGCAGCAGTTGCTGCATCGGCAGGACCGAACGGCCCAGCACGACCGAAATCTCGACATCGACGGCTTCGATCTGGCTCAAGACGATACTCGCAAATCAACGGGCGGCCCTTGCGCCGCCGCGTTCGGCCCCACATTGAGGGCATCATGCTTGCCGACCCGTTAAACTCTTCCCAACGCCGCCTGCTTCGCGAAGACAGCCGTCCTGTCGAATGGGCGCTGTCGTCCGGCTATGTCGACTACGCCGCCGCCGAGGCCGCTATGGAGGCGCGCGTCGCCGCCATCGCCGCCGGAGAAGCCGAGGAGCTCGTCTGGCTGCTGGAACACCCGCCGCTCTACACTGCAGGCGTCTCGGCCAAGGACGACGACCTGCTGGCGCCCGACCGTTTTCCGGTGCACCGGACGGGGCGAGGCGGGCAGTTCACCTATCACGGGCCGGGCCAGCGCGTGGCCTATGTGATGCTGGACCTGAATAAGCGCGGCAAGGACGTGCGCGGTTTCGTTCACGGGCTGGAGGACTGGATCATCGGCGCCCTGGACCGCTTCGGCGTCGAGGCGGGAATGCGCGAGGGGCGCGTCGGCGTCTGGGTCGAGCGCAAGGGCGCGGGCTGGAGCCGCGAGGACAAGATCGCCGCCATCGGCGTCAAGGTCCGCAAATGGGTCAGCTTCCACGGCATCAGCCTGAACGTGGAGCCGGATCTGGACCATTTCGGCGGCATCGTGCCGTGCGGCATCACAGAACACGGCGTAACCAGCCTGGTCGATCTGGGCGTGCTGGCGACTATGGACGAGGCGGATGATGCGTTGAAGTCGTCCTTCCAGCAGGTGTTCGGGCCGGTTCAGCCCGGCGTCGCGCCGCTCTGACGCGCGGCGCCGTAGCGGTTGAAGGCTTTCTGACCAGGCAGGACCGCAAGGTCGAAGGCGATCAGGACGAGGGCGGCCGTCGCGACCCAGCCCAGAAGCGTCAGCGGCTGCGGCCAGGCCAGGGCGAAGGCCAGCAGGATCGGCCCGCTCCACCAACCTGAGCGCCCCCGGTCATGCAGGCGTTGGGACAGGATGCAGAAGCCGCCGTAGAGCAGGGCGGCCGCGACCAGGGCGTGAAGCCAGCCGGGCGTTCGCAGAAAAATGTCCACGGCGACCCAGGCGCCGATCAGGCAGGATGCGCCCGCCAAGAATCGAATTCGACCGATGCGCCCCGTAGAATTCAAAAACAGATCAGCCAGGGCGGTCATTGCTGGGGCACGCGGCGTTTCGGCGCGTTTTGCGCCTGCGGAAACCACGGCCTAGTCGGGAAACGGGCGCGCGTAAACGCCGCGGTCTGCAAAGCGGTGCAATTTCGTCACAGGGGTGGCGACGGCGCCGTTAATGGGTCTAAAACACGACCAACCCGCATACTGAACGGACTGGGAGAACCCCTATGCAACGTCTGCTTTCCGCTTCGGCGGCCGTACTGGCCCTGAGCTTCGCCGCCTCGGCCGCCTCGGCCCAGAACTTCAGCGATCTGGCGCGGCAAGACCTTCAGGCCATGCACGCGGCCCTGCGCGACAACCACCCTGCCGCCGTGGTGCCGGGCGACGCCAGCGCCCCCTTCCGCGCCTGGCTGGATGCGGGCCTGCAGCAGGCGCAGGCCAAGGCCGGTCAGGTCAACAGCGGCGACAGCCACGCCTATCTGCTGCGCTGGTACGCCAACGGTTTCCGCGATTCCAACATCGCCGCCCGCCCGACTTATGAGGGCCTGGGTCCGTTCTTCGCCACCAGCTGGCCGGGCGTGGCCACGGCCTGGCGCAACGGCCAGTATGTCGTCTCCTATGTTCAGCCGGGCGTGCGCGGCGCGCCGCCGCTGGGCGCCGTGCTCAAGAGCTGCAACGCCGAGCCGATCGAAGACCTGGCCAAGGCCAAGCTGGACCAGTTCGAGGGCGACCTGACGACCGAGGCTGGCCGCGTCCGCAGCGCACCCTATCTGCTGTGGAACCGCAACAACCCGATGACGACGGGCGTGCCCGGAACCTGCGAGTTCCAGGTCGGCCGCCGCACCCGCGACTTCACCCTGTCGCCGCAACCAGCCACGGCCCAGAACCTGGAAGCGGCCTATCGCGCTTCGGTCTATGTCCCGTCGGGCGCGCCCCTGTCGGTCGAGACGGTGAACGGGCGCCCGTGGATCAACGTCCACTCCCTGGCCGATGACGCCGCCTGGGACGCCTTCTTCGCCCAGATCGAGGCGCAGTCCGCCGCCATCCGCGGACCGCAGGGCTTCGTGCTCGACCTGCGCGGCGCCAACGGGTCGTCGGTGAACGCCACCTCGCGCGGCTATGGCCTGGCCAACCGCATCTGGTCGCCGGAGTTCACCGTCAGCCGCCAGCCGGAAGCCGGTCAGATCACCTACCGCGCCACCGCCGCCAACCGTCAGTGGTTCGCCGACACCCTGAACCGCATGGTGTCGGATCCGCGCTTCGTTCAGGAATCGGGCGCGGTGATCGAGCAGACCCAGGCCATCGTCGCCGCCTTCGACAGCGCCATCGCCGCCGGTCAGCCGACCTTCGTCATGCCGGGCCGTCCGGCGACGCCGGACACCGGCGCCGCCAACCCGGTGCAGGGCCAGGTGATCGTGCTGGTCGACGCCGGCTGTTCGGGCGGCTGCCTGGACACGTTGGACCTGCTGAGCCGTCTGCCGAACGTGCGTATCGCCGGCTCGACGACGGCTGAGGACACCATCTTCATCGAGCCGACGACCCTGCGTCTGCCGTCCAACTACGCCGACCTCAGCTATGGTCATAAGGCCTGGACGACGCGCCAGCGCGGCAACAACGCGCCTTACGCCCCGGCCGGCGCCCTGGCCTATGCCGGCGACCCGACCGACGAAGCCGCCGTGCGGACCTGGGTGAACGGTCTGTTCGGCGCCTGATCCGAACGTTCATTGCGGACTATCGAGGGCCGGACGGTGGAACGACCGTCCGGCTCTTCCTATTTTGAGATCATGACCCAGACCGAATCCGCTGCTCCGATGCGCTCCGCCTCCGGCTATGACCTGACGCCGCCGACCGACAGTCAGCGCGTGGCGCTGGAGGCCGATCTTTCGCCGGAAGAAAAGCGCGTGCTTCTGGCCCATGGCACCGAGGCGCCCTTCTGCGGAACCTTGCTGGGTGAAAAGCGGGCAGGGGTCTTCTGCTGTCGCGAGTGCGGCCTGCCCTTGTTCCGCTCGGGGACCAAGTTCGAGAGCGGCACCGGCTGGCCCAGCTTCAACGAGCCGGTCGATCCGGCTCACGTCCGCGCCGTGCGCGACGACAGCTACGGCATGGTGCGGGTCGAGACGCGCTGCGCCCGTTGCGACAGCCATCAGGGCCACGTCTTCCCCGACGGCCCGCCGCCGACGGGCCTGCGCTACTGCATCAACTCGGTCGCGCTCAGTTTCGTGGCTGAAGGCGAGCTTCTGCCTGATCCCTTAGGGCGCGACGACGGGACGGCCTGACCTTGGCCGCATTTGGGGTTAGGGTGCTTGTGAACGGGAGTAGATGCGTATGCTGATCGAACTCATGGCCGCTTCCCTCTTGCTGGCGAGCAGCGATCCCGAGGGCGTGGTGTCGACGGCGCCGCGCGCTGGTCCGGGCGCCGTGCCGACGGCGAGCGCCGATGCATTGGCTGCGACGGTCGGCGACGCCTCGCCCGCCGTCACCTTGCAGACGGCAGCCCCCCACGGCCTGTCTACAGAAGAGCAGATTTCCCGCTGGATCGGCGAGCGCAAGGCGGATGCGCCGCCCGTTGAGACCTGGGCTGACGCCTGGGAAGAGGCCGCGCCGCGCAAGATGCACGGTCAGGTCAGCGCCGGGATCGGCACCGGCGGCTATAAGGATTTCGGTGCGGCGGTTTCTCTGCCGCTGGGCGAGAACGGCATGCTGAACCTGAGCTTCAGCCAGACGAAGAACGCGCCTTGGGCTTATCCCTACGGCTATGGCTATGGGCCCTATGGTTTTGGTGCGGGACGCTTCGGCCTGGACGACTACGGCTGGCGCGACGCCTACGGCGCCGCGCCTGGGCCCTGGGGCGTACGCAGCCCGCGCGAGCGTTTCAGTCGGATCCGTCCGTTTGATCTCGACGAGGAAGGCCGCGACACGCCCGACGACGCCTCGCGGTAGGATGTACAGCCGCCGAAGTGCGGCCTGAGGGTCACGCCGTGCGCTTTTTCCCTTCAGGCGTCGCATCGCCGCATTCCCTTTCCATGGTCTGATCCCATATGCCCTCGGGCAAAGGATCAGTATGGACAGTTTGCTTACCTCGGCCGCCGACTTCATCGCCCGCAACGCCATGTGGGCCGGCGTGATCCTTGGCGCGGTGACTTTTTTTGAGTCCCTGGTGGTCATCGGCGCCTTCGTGCCGGCGACGGGGTTGCTGGTCGCGGCGGGCGGCCTGGTGGCCGCGGGCGTGTTGGACCCGTTCACCGTCATCGGCGGCTGCGTCATCGGCGCCGTCATGGGCGACGCCATCTCCTACTGGATCGGTCGCCGTCTGGGCACGCGGGTGCTGCGCCACCATCTGCTGGTTCCGCACCGCCGCAAACTGGCCTGGACGCGCCTGTACTGCCGCCGCTACGGCGTGGCTTCCATCTTCATCGGCCGCTTCTTCGGCCCGCTGCGCGCCTTCGTGCCGGTGATGGTCGGGGTGCTGCAGATGCGTCAGCGCGTCTTCCAGTTCGCCAATGTCAGCTCAGCCTTCGTCTGGGTGCTGGCCATGCTGGCGCCGGGCTATCTGGCGGCCAAGGGCCTGGCCAAGCTGGAGATGATGAGCGAGGCGCACAACCCGACCCTGTGGCTGCTGGCCTTCGGCGCAGTGGTGCTGGCGCTGGTGCTGGCCATGCGCTGGTTGAAGGGCCGTGCGGCGCGGCGCAACGCCTTGCTGGAAGCCTCGGTGCGAGGGCTGGGGGAGTAAGCCCCCCGCCCCGTTCGCGCTTCAAGGCGCAAGCGCGAGATTTTTATCTTTCGTCATCCTTAGGCTTTCATGCTGCCGGCCTTCGCTCATCCCGGCGTCCGCCGGGCTGAGCGGGAATGAAGGGCGACGACCAACGCTTAGGGTCAACAGAGTCACCACGAAAAAGGGCCCGGCGGATGCCGGGCCCTTTCGCGTTCCTGCCTTGCGGCGGGATCAGTCGTGGGTGTGGCCGTGGCTGTCGGCGGCCGAGGTGGTGCCGTCGGCGCTCCAGGCCTGACCGCCTTCGCTCTCGAACCAGAACGGCTTGCGCTCAGCGCCGCCGACCTCGTTCATGTGGTTATCGAACAGGCGGCCGTTGATCATGGTGTAGCCGATCTTGGTCGAGTCCCGCAGGTTCTCGAGCGGATTGGCGTTCAGCACGACCAGGTCGGCCAGCTTGCCGACTTCCAGCGAGCCGATGTCCTTGTCCATGCCCAGGGCGCGAGCGCCGTTGATGGTGCCGACGCGCAGGGATTCGTGGGCGCTCATGCCGCCCTGTTCGAACATCCACAGCTCCCAGTGGGCGCCGAGGCCTTCGCGTTGGCCGTGGGCGCCGATCTGGACCGAGACGCCCTGATCCATCAGCCGCTTGGACTCACGGGCGATGGAGATGTGGTTCAGCTCTTCCGGCGGGGTCTTCACCGGACGACGCGAACGCGCGTCCAGTATGCGGCGGGGCACGTACTGGGTCAGGATCGGATCCTTCCAGACGTCCGTCGTCTCGTACCAGTGGTTCTCGCCCCAGGCGCCGCCGAAGCCGACGACCAGGGTCGGGGTGTAGGCCGTCCCCGTCTGCGACCATAGCTGCACCGCGTCGTCGTACATCCGCTCCACCGGCACCGAGTGCTCGATGGTGGTGTGGCCGTCGACCAGCATGCTCATGTTGGCGTGGTACAGCGAGCCGCCTTCCGGCACGACCATCATGCCCAGCTCGCGGGCGGCCTGCATGATCTGCTGGCGCTGGTCGCGGCGGGGCTGGTTGTAGCTCTTGACGCTCCAGGCGCCGATGGCCTGCATCCGGCGTAGGTGCGAGCGCGCGTCGTCCAGATTGTTGACCACGGCCGTCGTCGGCGTGGCCGCCCCGGACAGGATGGTGCCGGTCGAGAAGATCCGCGGCGCCACCACGCGCCCGGCCTTGGCCAGCTCGCTGTGGGCGAAGATCTCGCTGTTGTCGTTCGACGGGTCGTGCAGCGTCGTCACGCCGAAGGCCAGGGCGGCGTAGTTCACCCAGCTCTGCTGCGGGATGATCTCGTCCGAACCCATGCGGCCGTGCCAGTGGGCGTCGACCAGGCCGGGGATGATGGTCTTGCCGGCCATATCCATGACGCGGGCGCCGGCCGGAACCGTGACCGAGCCGCGCGGACCGATGGCCTCAATGCGGTTGCCGTTGACGACGATGACGCCGTCCTCGATCACCTCTTCGCCCTTCATGGTGATCAGGCGGGCGCCGGTCAGGACGGTGACGCCGCTGGGGCGGGCGTAATCGGCGCTGAAACCGATCTTGATCCCGTGTTCGGCGGGCTTGGGCAGGTCAGCCGGCGCGCCGTCCATGAAGGCGAAGCTTTCGCTCAGCGGACGCGAGAACAGCTCCGGCCCCATCGACCACTGCAGACGGCTGGAATCGCCGGACCAGTGCAGCCATTCGCCGGCGTCGCGGGTGACGCGCGTCTGCGGCAGGGCCTTGGCGTCGGCGCCGACCGTGATCGGGCGGCCCGTCGGGACGAAGGGGGCGACATAGGCGTTGAAGCGTTCGGTCCAGGCGATCCACCGCTCGTCCGGCGAGATCGAGAACTCGGCCGCCCAGTCGCTGCTCAGGTGGGTGCGTTCTTCTTCGCCCGACAGGTTGACGGACTTCAGGACGCGCTTGTCGCCGTCGCGATCGGCCAGGAAGATGCGGTCGTTACGGGCGCCGAACTGCGGGTTGGCGCCGGAATCGGTGATCTTGACCGGCTCCCCGCCGCGCACGGAGACGCGGTAGATGCCCGGCTCGCGGCTCCACATGGCCGAGCGCAGATAGCCGTCGCTGGAGGTGCGATAGACGACCGTCTGGCCGTCCGGCGAGAAGCGCGGCTCCAGATAGTGGCCGGGGTTGGTCGTGATGGTGCGGCCTTCGCCGCCCGCGACCGGAACCACGCGGATGGAGCCCAGGTTCTCGTCGTTCCAGGTCGTGTAAACGATGGAGCGGCCGTCGCGCGACCAGGACGGATAGAGCTCGAAATGGTCGCTCTGGCGCGTCAGGCGACGCGGCGTTCCGGCCACGCCGTTGCGCAGGTCGCGGACCCACAGATTGCCCAGGGCCTCGAACACCACCTTGGAGCCGTCCGGCGAGGTCTGGGCCCAGCGGATCATCTTCACGTCGAACTGGGCGGGGGCCACGTCGACAGGGAAGCGGGCCGTCTCCTGCACCCGGCGGGTGTCGGTTACGCGGAAGGGCACTTCGCTGACGGCCTTGGAGGCCACGTCGATGCGGCGGATTTTGCCGCCGGCCCAGATGACGATGGAGCCGTTGTCCGGCGTCCAGGCGAAGCCCGGATAGACGCCGTGAATGGCCCAGGTCTCCTGCATGTCGCGATCCAAGGCGTCGTAGATCGGCGTCTCACGCCCGGACTCCAGGTCCATGACGTAGAGCGTCGACTGGTAGCGGTCGCGCCGCACGAAGGCGAGCGACTTGCCGTCCGGCGACGGGGTGGGGCGCACCGAGCCGCCCGGCCCGGTGACGAAGGGCTTGATCTCGCCCGTCTCGCGATCCAAGCGACGGATCACATAGAGCTGGGTGTTCGGATCCTTGGAGTATTCAAAGACGCCGCCCGGCGTGGATTCGTCGCTGAAGTACATGTAGCGGCCGTCGGGCGAGAAGGCGGGCTCGCCCGTGTCCTTCTGCTGGGTGCGGCGCTCGGTCAGTTGCACGCCGCTGCCGCCGCCCGAGCGGTGGTACATCCACATCTCGCCCGCGCCCAGCGAGCGCGATGAGGTGAAGTGCTTGCGCCCGACGATGAACTGGCTGTCCGGCGTCCAGGCGGGGGAGTTCAGCAGGCGGAAGGTCTCGCTCGACACCTGGCGCGGGTTGGAGCCGTCGCGGTCCATGACCCACAGGTTGTCGCCGCCTGCGCGGTCCGAGGTGAAGGCGATGAAACGACCGTCCGGCGAATAGCGCGGCTGCATGTCCCAGGCCACGCCCGAGGCGATCGGGCGAGCCTCGCCGCCGCTGATCGGCATCACATAGATGTCGCCCAGCAGGTCGAAGATGATTTCGCGACCGTCGGGGCTGACGTCCAGCGCCATCCAGGTGCCTTCGTCGACGTTGATGTTGACGTCGCGCTGGGCGCCGATCGGGTTCTGCACGTCCCACTTCGGAGTCGCATCAGCCGCGCCCGCTGCGGGCGTCTGTGCGAACGCCGGAAAGGCCACGGTCAGCGCCGCAGCCGTGGTCATCAGAATACGCTTCATGAAAAGCCCCTCAGCCCCTCGAACAAAACTTGATGGGGCGAAGCTAGCGGCGCGTGGTCAGGGTTGACCAGTCGGGATAATGGCGCAAAGGCCGAATAATCTTCGGTTTGCTGTCGCGCGGGCGATGGCGCGGCCCTGCGTGATTTCGTCGTATTGCCGTCAAGCTCCAGCTGACGGAGCTTCTCGCGAGCGCTCTTTGCCGGGCGACGAGCAATGGAGTTCTGAGTGAGGGCGTTGAGTGAAGCGTCGAATGCGTCGGCCTGGACGATTGTGAGCGCGCAGGCCGATGACGCCGACGCCCTGGCCTTGATCGGGGCGGCTACCTTTCTTGAAACGTTCGCAGGGGTGCTGGACGGCGCGGCCATCGTCGCGCATTGCGGCGTCGCACATGCCTCCGGCTATTACGCGGAGCGATTGAAGGCGGGGGCGGCGGCGTGGCTGGCTCAGGTCGAACATGGCGCGCCCATCGGCTATGCGCTGCTGGACAAGCCGCAGCTTCCCGAAGTCGAGGTCCGCGAGGATGATCTGGAGCTGAAGCGGATCTACGCCCTGAGCCGATTCCAGGGCGGGGGATTGGGCCGCGCCTTGATGGCGACCGCGCAGGACGAGGCGCGACGTCGGGGCGCGCAGCGATTGCTGCTGGGCGTCTATGCGCAGAACCAGCGGGCCTTGGCCTTCTATGCCCGCGCGGGATTTGTCGGACTCGGCCAACGGCGCTTCAGCGTGGGCGGGCGTGAGTACGAAGACATGATCCTGGCGTTCGATCTGGCGTGACCCATGGGCGCCGAACGGCGAAGCGGAACCGTCGCAGGATTCGATCTTGTGACGTTCTTTTGTCTGTTCCCGAAAATATGATGCCTGTCCCCACATTGTTTTGAGGGGTTGGGCGTTCGGCTGCGTATTGCCGTTTCTCAAGTATTAAAACGAAATAATCTACGGTAATGTTTAAATCGCATGATCATTTGAAGCAACGGAAAATAGTCATGTCCAGCCCGTCTTTCGAGAAAGGGGAAGGGGAGATGCCGTTGATTTGGTCATCTTTGGGGCGAAAATATCCCTATTTCCTGCTAAAATAGCATAAATAGTGCCGATTTTTGAGCGATCATATGTATATACATGACTTGACGCTCAAGACGCCCCCCGCACAGGTTCCGTCCCAGTCGGAGCTAAAGGTTCTGAGCGAATACCTAAGCGGGAAGGCATGGGGACGATGAAAAAGAGGCTTTTGTTGGCGGGGGCGGCTGTCGCCGCGACGATGTACGGCGGGGCGGCGTCGGCTCAGGAAGTCGATGTGACGAATGTTGACGACATCGTCGTCACCGGCAGCCGGATCAAACGTCAGGACATCACCGGGGTCGGCCCCGCAACGGTCGTGACGGGCGAGGACATCGAGCGCACCGGCATCACCAATGTCGAGACTCTGCTGCAGCGCCTGCCATCGTCGGCCGGCGCAGCGGGCAATCAGACGAACTCCTACTGGACCGGCAACGGCTATGGCACGGCGCAGGTGAACCTGCGCGGCCTGGGCATCAACCGGACCCTGACGCTCATCAACGGTCGTCGCGTGGTCAACGGCGGCACCGGCGCCAACAGCGCCCCTGACCTGAACATGATCCCGACCCCGATCATCGCGCGTATGGATGTGCTGAAGGACGGGGCCTCGGCCATCTACGGCGCGGACGCCGTGGCCGGGGTGGTGAACATCATCACCGTCAACGGCTATGAAGGCCTGAAGGTGTCGGGCAAGTACGGCATCACCGACGAAGGCGACGGCCAGGATGTGACCTTCGACGTCCTGTGGGGCATCAAGAACGACCGGGGCAGCGTCACCGCCGCCCTGACCTATCAGAAGTCCGAGGAAGTGAACCTGGCCAGCCGTGCGCCCTGCGGCCTGGGCGAGGTCAACGGCGCCCTGACCTGCCTCTCCAGTTCGACGACGCCGGGCGGCCGCGCGGTCCTGCCGAACGGGCAGATGATCAACTTCAACCAGACGCCGGGCGGGGACGGCGACTTCTACGAGCCGTACAGCCCCGCCAAGCACAACCACAACTCGAACGTCTATCTGAACGCTTCTTCGCCGATCGAACGCTTCAGCACGGCTGTGCTGGCCGACTATCGGTTGACCGACAAGGTCAGCCTGTTCGGCGAACTGTTCTTCACCCACCGCGAAAGCAACCAGATGGCGGCGCCGGGCGCCCTGCGCAATATCGCCATCGCGGCCGACAACCCGACCAACCCGACCGGCGAGGATCTGATGCTGATCCGCCGCCTGCTGGTCGAGCCGGGCCAACGCCAGTTCTTCCAGGAAACGGACACCTACCGCTTTGTCGGCGGCGCGCGCGGCGACATCGTCGGCGACTGGACCTGGGAAGCCGCCGCCAACTGGGGCCGCAACACCGGCGTCGACGGCATGACCAACATCGTCAATCTGCAACGGCTGGGCGATACGTTGAACACCTCGCTGTGTAGTTCGGCGCCGGGTTCCGCCGTCCCATGCGGCGACTATCTGGGCGTGGGCGACGTCAGCCAGGAGGTGCTCGACTACATTCTGTTCAACTCGCGCGACACGGGCGGCAACGAGCAGAAGAGCTTCACCTTCGACGTCAGCGGCACGGTCATGGAGCTGCCCGCCGGTTCGCTCGCGATGGCGGCGGGACTGGTCTATCGCGAAGAGAAGGGCTGGCGCGACCCTGACGCCCTGACGGTGCTGGGCTACGCCAACACCAACCAGCAGGATCCGATCGCGGGCGAGACCAAGGCCAAGGAAGCCTATGTCGAACTGTCGGCGCCGCTGCTGAGCGACCTGCCGTTCGTGCAGCGGCTCGAGCTGGACGGGGCGGTCCGTTACTCGGACTATGACATGTTCGGCGGCGAGACGACCTATAAGCTGGGCCTGAACTGGTCGGTGGTGGACAGCCTGCGTCTGCGCGCCACCTACGGCACCGGCTTCCGCATTCCCAGCGTGCCGGAACTGTTCGGCGGCGTGGCCGAGGGCAATCTGACCACGACCGATCCGTGCAGTCGTTACAACACGAGCGGCGACGCCGTCCTGATCGCCAACTGTGCGGCCTCGGGCGTTCCGGCGGGCTATGTGCAGATGGGCACCACCATCCTGACCACGGTCGGCGGCAATGAGAATCTGAAGCCGGAAAGCACCGAGACCCTGACCCTGGGCCTGGTGTGGCAGCCGACGCAGATCAGCGGCCTGACGCTGACGGCCGACTATTTCGACATCAAGGTCGAGGACGCCATCCGCTCCATCCCCGGTTCGACCAGGCTGGCGATCTGCTATGCGACGCCGAACATGGACCACCCGTTCTGCAAGCCGGACAGCTTCACCCGCAATCCGCTGACGGGCGAAGTGAACTATCTGTCGGCCCAGCCCTCCAACACGGGCCTGGAGACGATGAAGGGCGTGGACATCGGCGTGCGCTACGCCTTCGACATAGGCCAGCGTCGCGCGAGCCTGGACTGGAACACCACCTATCTGGACGAATACGTCATCACGCCTTTCGAGGGCGGCGATCCGATCATCTTCGACGGTCACATCGGCGGCGGCAACGGCGGCTATCCGCACTGGCGCTCGAACGCCAGCCTGACGGTCATGGATGAGCGCTGGGCCGGAACCTATTCGATCCAGATGATCGGCGAGGCGACGGACTTCAACGCTTCGCCGGGCGACATCGGCTATCAGACGGACGCTGTCTTCTACCACAACGCCCAGTTCTCTTACCGGGTGAACGACAACGTCGACGTGGCCTTCGGCATCGACAACCTGTTCGACAAGAAGGCCCCGTTCATCCAGAGCTGGACCGACGGCAACACCGATACGATGACCTACGATCTGCTGGGCCGTCGCGGGTATGTCCGCCTGACGTATCAGTTCAACTAAAACCGATGTGAGGTGCGTCAGGCGGGTGTTCTGGAACGCCGCCTGACGCAGCCTTCTCTCACAACCCGTGAGTATAAAATGATACGCTGGCCTCTATTGGCGCGTAGAACCCACAAGTGGTTTTCGCTCATCATGGGCGTCCAGGCCCTGTTCTGGATTGTGAGCGGTCTCTACATGACCGCCATCCATATCGACATCATCCATGGCGACCACCTGATACGGACGCCGGACGCCAGGCCGATCGCGACCGACGGTCTGGTGGAGCCGTCGGCCATCCTGCAGGGCGCCGACCGGGCCAGCAGCCTGCGTCTGGTGCAGCAACTGGATCAGCCGCTCTACATCCTGACGGATGCGAGCGGGCAGGCGCTGTACGACGCCCGCTCGGGCCAGAAACTGCCCCTGATCGACGAGGCCGGCGCTCGCCGGCGCGCCGAGCGGATCTACGCCCCCGAGGGCGGGATCGTGAAGGCTGAGCTGCTGACCGAGATTCCCGGCGAGATCCGCGGCCGCGCCGCGCCGATCTGGCGCGTCGAGTTCGAGGGGATGTGGAAGCCGACCCTCTACCTTTCGCCGCATACCGGCGAACTGCTGTCCCGACGCCATGACCTGTGGAGAGGCTTCGACTTCTTCTGGATGCTCCACATCATGGACTACGAGACGCGCGACAACATGAACAACGCTCTGCTCAAGGTCGCAACCTGGATGATGGTGGCGACGTCCCTGTCGGGCGCCTGGCTCCTGATCTTCAGTTTCCGCCGCAAGCGCCGCGTGCGCAAAAAAGCCGCTGCGTGAGGACCGTCCATGTTTCTACTTCGCAGACTTCATAAGTGGTTCGGCCTGGTTCTGGGCATCCAACTCCTGTTGTGGGCGATCAGCGGCGCCGTCATGGCCATGATCGACCATCACAAGGTGACGGGCGGTCACGTCCTGGCCGAGGTCAAGCCTAGCCCTGCGCCCACCCAGGTGCTGTCTCTGGCCCAGGTGTCCCAGGCGGTCGGCTCGCCTGCGTCGCAGATCGAACTGCGGCCGCTGCATGATCAATGGGTTTTCGCCGCGACGACCGCCGAGGGGATCAAGCTGGTCGATCCAGTTAGCGCCGCGCCTGTGGTCATCGATGCTGAGCGGGCCAAGGCCCTGGCGACGGCGGCCTTCAACGGCTCGGCGGCGATCACCTCGGTGACGCGGGTCGAGAAGCCGACGCTGGAGACCCGCGACTTCGCCCTGCCGGCCTGGCGGGTCGAGTTCGCGGACAAGGAGCGCTCGACCTTCATTCTGAACGCCGAGACGGGCGAACTTGCGGGCGCCAAGACCAACACCTGGCGGCTGTGGGACGTGTTCTGGATGATCCACATCATGGACTACACGGATCGCCAGAGCTTCAACCACCCGCTCATCATCATCATCGCCACCGGCTGCCTGTGGCTGGCGCTGAGCGGTTTCATCATGCTGTTCCAGGCCTTCCGCAGACAGGACTTCGCCTATCTGCATGACGGCATTGAATGGTGGCAGGAGCGGCGTCGCCGCTGATGCCAAAGGCCGGGGCGCCCGTGACGGCGTCCCGGCTTCTTCATGATTCAGAGCCTGAAGAAGGCCGCCATGACCTTGGGAGGGGCGCATGGACAGTCCGCTTCACCGGCGTATCCGGTCCGACATCGCCGAGCGCATCCTGTCGGGCGAGTGGCCGCCGGGCTTCCGCATTCCCTTCGAGCATGAGCTGATGGCCGACTACGACTGTTCGCGCATGACGGTCAGCAAGGCCTTGGCGCCGCTGGCTGAGCGGGGCATGATCGTCCGCCGCAAGCGGTTCGGCTCCTTCGTGGCGCGGCCGCGAATCCATTCGGTGCTGCTGGACATTCCCGACATCCAGGCGGAAATCCAGAAGCGCGGCGAGCCTTATGGCTATGAGTTGCTGATGCGGAAGATCCGCGCCGCTCATCGCCGCGACGCCAGCGAACTGGGTCTGACCGCTGCGGGCGAAGTGATCGAACTGCGCTGCCTGCACAAGGGCAGCGGCCGCGCGTTCGCCCTGGAGGAGCGGGTGATCTGCCTGACCTCGGTTCCTCAGGCCAGGGATGCGGCGTTCGACGAGATTCCGCCCGGCACCTGGCTGCTTGAAAAAGTGCCCTGGACTGAGGCCGAGCATAAGATCAGCGCCGTGAACGTGTCGCGGGCGACGGCGGCGACGCTGGGCCTCGAGCCGTCGGCGGCCTGTCTGTCGCTGGAGCGTCGAACCTGGCGGCGGGCTGAGGGCATCACCTTCGTGCGGCTGACCTTCCCTGGCGAAGCCTATGACCTGGGCGCGCGTTTTGCCCCCTCCGAGCCGGACCCGACCGCTCCCACGGGCGCGTAACCGCCGCTGAAAACAGATTGAGTATGAAGGAAAAAGTCATGTCGGCTGATGGCTCGGCTCTCCTGTCGAAGGTTGTGATCATCGGCGCGGGACACGCGGGGGGCTCGGCGGCGGCGCTGCTGAGGCAGTATGGGTTCGAGGGCGAGATCGTCCTGGCGGGGCAGGAGGATGCGCCGCCCTATCAGCGGCCGCCCCTGTCGAAAGCCTGGCTGAAGGGCGAGGCGGGGCTGGAAGACCTGCTGCTGCGCCCCGAGAGCTTCTACGCCGAGCAGGACATCGCCCTGCGCACGGGCGTCACGGCGACCGCCATCGACGCGGGCGCCAAGACCGTGACCTTCGCTGATGGAGCGGTCGAGGCTTATGACAAGCTGATCCTGGCCACCGGCTCGACGGCGCGCAAGCTGACCCTTCCCGGCGCGGACGGGCCTGATCTGCTGGAGTTGCGCACCCTCGATGACGCCGAACGGCTGAAGGCGGTTCTCGCTCCCGGCAAGCGGCTGGCGGTGGTCGGCGGCGGCTATGTGGGTCTGGAGGCGGCGGCCTCGGCCCGCGCCCTGGGCGCCGAGGTGGTGGTGATCGAGCGCATGGACCGGGTGCTGGCCCGCGTGGCGTCTCAGCCCCTGTCGGCCTTCTTCACCGATCTGCACAAAAAGCATGGCGTCGAGATCCTGACCGGCGTCGAGGTCGCCGGGTTCGAGGACGCGGGCGTGCGTCTGGCGGACGGGACGCTGATCGCGGCGGATGCGGTGCTGGTCGGCGTCGGCGCCTTCGCCTGCGAGGCCCTGGCGCGCACGGCCGGACTGACGTGCGACAATGGCGTGGTGGTGGACGAGACGGCCCGCACCAGCGACCCGAACATCTACGCCATCGGCGATGTGACGCGGCGTCCAATCCCGGTCCACGGCGGCGTCATGCACCGGCTGGAGAGCGTGCCCAACGCCCTGGAGCAGGCCAAGCAGGCGGCCAGCGCCATCGTCGGCCGCGCGGCCCCGGCGCCCGAAGTGCCGTGGTTCTGGTCCGACCAGTATGACGTCAAGCTGCAGATCGCCGGCGTGCCCTTCGACGCCGACCGGCAACTGGTGCGCGGCGATCCGGCCGGCGGCGCCTTCTCGGTCTTCCATCTGAGCGGCGACAGGATCGTGGCGGTGGAGGCGGTCAACGCCCCCGCCGACTTCATGGGCGGACGCCTGGTGATCGGGAAGGGGGCGCCGGTGGACGACGCCCTGCTGGCCGACCCGACAGTGTCGATCAAGGCGGTCGTCCCATTCCGCGGCGGCGCTCAACCGAGGAAAGGGCTACGTCTCTAGCTCAAGAGCTGGGCGCCTCTTCCTAGCGCCCAGCAAGATTGGCGGGGCGAGTCGTCCGGACGTGGAGCGGGTCTTCATGATGGACGTGGAGTCATGTCTTAGAACTTACACACCAGCATTATTTGATGTCGAGTTGTTCCTATGTCGACCTCCAGGTTCTCATCATGAGCACATAAGGAGGTAGTTTTGTTGAACGTGAAGCGAATAGCTGCGGGAATTCCAAACCTCTTCATTTTGGCTTCGGTAGTGATTTCTGCGACGTCGTTCTCGGCGAATTCCGCAACAGCGACAATTCAATCAGGCTATTATATATACGAGTACAGCTATTATTCCGATGCCTCTCATTCGTCTCAGGTTGGGTACGCGAGGCAAGGTTGTTATGCTGGAGATCCAGCAGCCAGTGGATGGGGCGAGGTAACGGCGCATTCCACCTCCACCCTGATCGGCTGGTGTAATCCAGATGGGACTGGCATCATCTTTTAAGGTAATCTTTGGTTCTACAATGTGCTAAACAGAGAAGGCCCCAAGCATTGCTTGGGGCCTTTTTGTACCTGCCTCATAGGTGGGCGAGAGAGGTGGGTTGGCGGCTGAATGTCGCGTTCACAGAGTGATGTTTTGTGAAAGCTGCGATATCTGCTCTCATTGCGCTTGGAGATTGTCTCCTAGGGAGGGTTATCCAATGATCAAACTGAACAGTGGTGTTGCTCGTCTGAGCGCGCTGGGCATGTTCGTGGCGGCCGGGATTGCTGGTCTCGTCTCAGCAAATTCTAGCAATGCCAAGACCTATGTGCAGATCAATCGGGGACCGTACGAGCAGTGCCTTTACGACAATATAAGGAACTGCCGAGCAGCATACCCGGTTGGACCGCAGCGGGAGCAATGCATGATTGAGGGCAAAGAGGCCTGTGATTATGCACACGGAATGCAGTAAATATACGCCTTGAATAAGAGCGGCGGTTCCAATCGGGGCCGCCGTTTTCAATTCAGCGATGGGCGCCAATCTCTCAGTCTGGCGTTCGCATGAGCGGAACTTAGGAAGCCCTTGGGGACTTCCATCAGGCAATTCGGGCAGGTAGGGCCGGAGTTGTTGCCCAAGAGGGCAGGTGAAGTAGAGGGCGCTCCTAAGAATCGCCCAACAACTGCGACCAGTTCATAACAATGTTCCGCAACTATCAGCATGGTCCCCGCAAGGGGGTGGCTTTTGATTTGTCGGGAACACCCTTGTAAATCCAAGGGGTCAGTGTGGTGCCGCCGGGCAGGATTGAACTGCCGACCTCAGCCTTACCAAGGATGCGCTCTACCACTGAGCTACGGCGGCGGGTCACTGAGGAAGCGGCCGTATAGCCAAAGGTTTCGACCGGGCCAAGCCAAAAATGCACGCTTGATCAAAATCTTTGCACGCGGTCTGCTGCCGTCATGGATAAGCCGACCAAAGACGCAGACGAGACGGGCGCTGACGTCGCCTCGCCCCCTTCCGCCAGCCCCGCAGCCTTGGCCAAGGCCGAGCGCGCCGCGCGTCTGGCGGCCGCCCTGCGCACGAATCTGCGCCGCCGAAAGGCGCCGGGCGCGGGTGGTGCGCGACCGCCGAGCGAAAGCAACTGAAAGTCATCCGCTTTGCGACGTTACGGCCTTTCGCGGGCGCCGTCCGGCTTGCTAGATAACCGGTTTGCCGGGCCGTAGGGGTCCGGGCCTCCCAGGACTTCCCCGACACCCATGGACAGCATCGTCATTCACGGCGGCAATCGCCTCAACGGCTCCATCCCGGTCAGCGGGGCCAAGAATTCGGCGATCAAGCTGATGGCGGCGTCGATCTTGACGGATCAGCCCCTGCTGCTGACGAACATGCCGCGCCTGGCGGACACGCGCTTCCTGGGCCAGCTGCTGCGCCAGTTCGGCGTGGAGGTGACCGAGCGCGACGGGGCGGACGGGCAGGAGACCCTGTTCCACGCGCCGGAGCTGACCTCGACCTTCGCCCCCTATGACCTGGTGCGTCAGATGCGGGCCTCGTTCAACGTGCTGGGACCGCTGCTGGCGCGCACGGGGCACGCCAAGGTCTCCCTGCCGGGCGGCTGCACCATCGGCGCTCGGCCGGTCGATCTGCACCTTCAGGCCCTGACGGCCATGGGCGCGGCGATCGAGCTGGAAGAGGGCTATGTCAGCGCCACCGCGCCCAAGGGCCTGCGCGGGGCCGAGATCGAGTTTCCCTTCGTATCGGTCGGCGCGACCGAGCACGCCCTGCTGGCCGCCGTGCTGGCGGACGGGACGACGGTGCTGAAGCGTGCGGCGCGCGAGCCCGAAATCGGCGACCTGGCCCGCTGCCTGATCGCCATGGGCGCCAAGATCGAGGGCCTGGATACGGACGTGCTGACGATCACCGGCGTCTCGTCCCTGTCGGGCGCGACCTGGTCGGTGATTCCCGATCGAATCGAGATGGGCTCCTATGCGCTTGCTGCGGCGATGGCGGGGGGCGAGGTGCGCCTGACCAAGGGCCGCGCCGACCTGATCACCGCCCTGACCGACAAGATGGTCGAGGCGGGCGTCGAGATCGAACCGACGCAGGACGGCCTGATCGTGCGTCGCGACCCGACGCAGCGGCTGAAGGCGGTCAACGTCACGACCGAGATCTATCCGGGCTTCGCCACCGACCTGCAGGCGCAGTTCATGGCGCTGATGACGACGGCCGAGGGCGAAAGCGTCATCCACGAGAACATCTTCGAGAACCGCTTCATGCACGCGCCGGAACTGGCGCGCTTGGGCGCGGACATCGCCGTCCATGCAGGCGAGGCCGTGGTGCGCGGCGTCGAGGGGTTGAAGGGCGCGCCGGTCATGGCGACGGACCTTCGCGCCTCCATGTCTCTGGTCATCGCCGGTCTTGTGGCCGAAGGTGAGACGACGGTCGGCCGCGTCTATCACCTGGATCGCGGTTTCGAGCGGATGGAAGACAAGCTGGGCGCCTGCGGCGCCGATGTCCGACGGATCAAAGGGGAGGGCGATGAGCACTGACGGCGAACCGATCTCGACCCTGACCGACGACGTGGCGGACGAAGGCGCTGCGGGCGAAAGCCTGGCGCCGATGACGCCCCTGCGCCTGCTGGCCGAGGACGCGGACGACCTGCAGATCATCTCGGCCGCGCTTCAGGACGCCATCATGCGTCCGGTCGACATCCGCTGGGAGAAGGAGGCGCGGCGCCTGACCGTCGTCCTGTCGCGCTTCTGCTGGGAATGCGGCGGCACGCGCGTCATGGCGGCCATGCAGTTCGGCGACGTCCAGGCGGTCAAGAGCCGCCGCCTGCCGCGCCTGCCCGAGGCGGCGCTGGAGCTGCTGGCGCTCGACTTCCTGCCGACCGAGGCGCCGGGCGGTCAGGTGATGATGATGTTCGCGGGCGGCGGCGATCTGCGGATCGACGTGGAGTGCCTGGATGCTGTGTTGACCGACCTTTCCGAACGCTGGCCCGCGCGGGTGGCGCCGACCCATCTGGACGGAGCGGCGCAATGAGCGGACCGCACAAGCTGACCGCGATCGAGATCGACAACGCCTCCCTGCCGGCGGCCACGGCCGAGATCGAGCATCAGCGCCGGGTCGCCATCTTCGATCTGGTCGAGCAGAACAGTTTCATTCCGGACGGCGCGGCGGGCGGCCCCTACACCCTGGCCCTGTCGTCGCAGGATAATCGTCTGGCCTTCGATATCGCCGGACCGGATTTCAGCCGGACGCATGTCCTGTCGCTGACGCCGATGAAGACGGTGATCCGTGACTACGGCCTGATCTGCGAAAGCTATTATGAAGCCCTGCGCGGCTCCTCGCCCAGCCAGATCGAGTCGGTCGATATGGGGCGGCGCGGGCTGCACAATGAAGGGGCCGCCCTACTGAAAAGTCGACTGGACGGCAAGGTGGAGATCGATCAGGAGACGGCGCGCCGGCTCTTCACCCTGGTCTGCGCCCTCTACCGTCGGGGCTGAACTCGACTATCTAAGCGTTTTGGTGCATTAGGCGCCCTCACTTTCACGGCTCGCGCTCACGCTCGGCGCGGGCCCGTAGCTGTTCACACGGGCGAGAGAGGCCGCATGGCTAAGGAAGAACTGCTGGAATTCCCCGGCGTGGTCAGCGAACTGCTGCCGAACGCGACGTTCCGCGTGACGCTGGAAAACGATCACGAGATCATCGCCCACACCGCGGGCAAGATGCGCAAGAACCGCATCCGGGTGCTGGCCGGCGACAAGGTGCTGGTCGAAATGACGCCCTATGACCTGACCAAGGGTCGCATCACCTACCGCTTCAAGTAAGGACGCGCGTGTCGCGTCCTGACGCCTTGGCTCCGAGGTTGATTCTGGCCTCGTCGAGCCCGCGCCGCATCGAATTGCTGGCGCAGATCGGCATAGCGCCCGATCTGGTCGATCCCGCCGATATCGACGAAACGCCCCAGAAGGCCGAGACGCCGCCGCGTCTGGCCCAGCGTCTGGCCTGCTCCAAGGCGGCCGTCGTGGCTGGGCGTCATCCCGACGACGTGGTCCTGGCGGCGGACACCGTGGTGGCCGTGGGGCGCCGCCTGCTGGAAAAACCCGCTGACGAAGCGGAGGCTATCCGCTTTCTGAGGCTGCTGTCCGGGCGCAATCATCGCGTCTTCACCGGCGTGGCCGTGATCTGCCGCGGGCGCACGTCCTGGCGCGTGGTCGACACCCGCGTCAGCTTCAAGCCGTTGTCGCCGGACGAGATCGCCGCCTATGTCGCTTCGGGCGAATGGCGCGGCAAGGCCGGAGGCTATGGCATTCAGGGCCGGGCCGCCGCCTTCATCACCCGAATCGTCGGCAGCCACCCCGCCGTCATGGGCCTGCCTCTGTATGAGGCGGCGAATCTCTTGCGCGGCGCAGGCTGGAGAGGCGAGGCGGCCTGATGGCCGGCGTCGAGGTCTTCCTGGACGCGGCTCCGGGCGAGACCCGGGGCATGGTCTTTCGCGACGGCCGCGCCTACGCCCTCATTATACATAGAGACGATGATCGGCCCGAGCATCGCCTGGGGGCCCGCGTCGTCGGCCGTGTGGCGCGCCTGGCGGCCGGCCTGCACGGCGCCTTCGTCGACCTGGGTTGCGGCGAACCGTTCGGCTTTCTGCCGTTGGGCAAGGCGGATCGTCCGGCGGAAGGCGCTAAGCTTGAACTTTTGGTCACGGCCGAGCCGCGCGAGCGCAAGGGGCCGGTCTTGCGCCGCCTGGGAGAGGCGAGCGGAGAGCCGCGTCTGCTGGAGGCCGGACCCGACGTCGCCGCCATTCTGAACATGCTGGCGCCGGGCGTGCCTGTGTCCACGGGCGCCGAGGCGATTCATGCGGCGCTGGAGGCTGAAGAAGAAGCGTCGTCCGACGGCGTGATCGAACCGGGCGTGGGTCTGGACCTGGCCGTGCAGCGGACGCGCGCCCTGATCGCGGTCGACATTGACTACGCGCCAGCCGCCGGTCGAGATTCCCGCAAGGGGCGCGAGGCGGTGAATCGTGAAGGCCTGCGCCAGACGGCGCGGTTGCTGGCGCTGAAAGGGTGGGGCGGTCTGGTCGCCATCGACCTAGTGGGCGTCGGCCTGCATCCAGAGACCACTCTATCCATGGCGCGCCAGGCGTTCGCCGATCACGCCGGGGCGGCGATCGGGCCGCTGAGCCGGTTCGGCCTGCTGCAATTGTCTTTGCCGTGGGGGCGTACGCCTGCCGATGAACGATTTGCGGCGCCGGGGGCGCTGGAGATCGGCGCCCTGCGTCGCCTGCGCCTCGCCTTGCTGACGGATCGCGCCGCGCCGCGCCTGACGCTGCACTGTAGTTCGATGTCAGCGGCGATCCTGTCCCCCTGGGTGGCGCAGCTAGGGCCGCGCGCCCACATCCGCCCGGACGCCGCGCCGGGCGTGTTCGAGATCAAGGAGGGCTGAGCATGGCCCAATGCCCCATTTGCCGTCGCGCCGAGGCCGTCGCCGCCTACAAGCCTTTCTGCTCCAAGCGTTGCGCCGACATCGATCTGCAGCGTTGGTTCACCGGCGGCTACGCCATTCCGGCCGAAGATGCGCACGATGATGAAAAAGATCGTGGAATTGAGTGAATTGGCGTCTGGACAGCCCGTTCGGGCTCGCCTATAGAGCCGCCTCTCGCGACGCAAAGCGACGCCTGGATAGCTCAGTTGGTAGAGCAGCGGATTGAAAATCCGCGTGTCGGTGGTTCGAATCCGCCTCCAGGCACCACTTTCCCCTCACATGATGATTATTCGCTTCGGCCTTGAAAAAGCCGAAAAATCGTCATGGGCCTAAACATTCCTTAACATTCTCTGCGTTGGCATTTTTGTTGCCGTTATATTTCATTCAAATGGAATATTTGTGCGCCTCTGCCTCGGGGGCGAGGCGCGCGGGGTGAAAAGCTATTTTCCGCCCTTGACGCTCCGATAGCCGTTCGTCAAAGGGACTTAACCGCATTCTTGCTTGCAGGCTGTGGACGGGGGGGTATGGTTCCATCGCTCCAGTCTGCAAAGCGTCTCAGGATGTTTCGTAAGAATGCGGCGCCGACCGGCGGGGGAGAAATTCCGGCGGGAGGAAAATTTCACGGTAAAGGCCCAGCCGACTGACGCGGCTTGGGTTTTGGGTTCCACGAGTCAGACCAAAGCAGGAACTGGCGAAACATGCTCGATAGCAAGAAGACGAATATCCTCCTCGCAATGGCCGGCGCCGCCGTCCTGATGGCGAGCTCGCCGGTTCTGGCGCAGGACGCGGCCGCTCCGGCTGCCCCGGCCGCCGCTTCGGCTCCCGCCGCCGCTGACGCCGCCGCTCCGGCCGCCGACGCCGCCGCCCCGGCTGCAGACGCAGCTGCTGAAGCCCCCGCTGAAGAAGCCGCCGCCGGCGGTCACGGCGGTGCGGGCCTGACCCCGATCGCCATGTTCATGATGGCGCACCCGGTCGTTAAGGTCGTGATGGCAGGCCTGGTCCTGGCCTCGATCTTCTCCTGGACGCTGCTGCTCATCAAACTGGTTGAGTTCAGCTCGCTGACCAAGAAGACCAACCGCTTCCTGGAAGAGTACCGCGGTGCTCGCAACCTGGCCGACATCCGTCGCCTGGCCACCTCGGAAGAGTTCGACGGCAACCCGCTGGCCGACATGGCCGCTGCGGCCACCGGCGAAATCGAACTGTCGCGTCAAGCCGGTCTTGATGTGACGGGCGCTCACCGCGATACGACCGTCGCTCGCGCCGGCAACGCCGTCGGCGCCGTGCAGGGCGGCATGGGTATCCGCCTGTCGGGCGGCCAGCAGTTCCTGGCCTCGGTCGGTTCGGGCGGTCCGTTCATCGGTCTGTTCGGCACCGTTTACGGCATCATGAACTCGTTCATCGGCATCGCCGAGTCGAACACCACCAACCTGGCCGTCGTTGCTCCGGGTATCGCTGAAGCCCTGCTGGCTACCGGCATCGGTCTGTTCGCGGCTATCCCGGCGGTTATCTTCTATAACTACTTCAACACCCGCATCGCTTCGTACGGCGCTCGTGCTGACGGCTTCAACGCCGAGCTGATGAACTCGATCTCGCGTCAACTCGACAAGGGGGCGTAAGACGGATGGCCGCCAAACTTTCCGGTTCCGGCGGCGGCAAGTACACCGTCGAGGCGAACAGCGAAATCAATGTCACGCCTTTCGTGGACATTATGCTGGTTCTCCTCATCATCTTCATGGTGGCGGCTCCGCTCGCCACCGTGTCGGTGCCGGTGACACTTCCACGCGCCGTCGCTCCGCCGGCCGTCAATCCGCCCAAGCCCGTCTTCATCTCCATCCAGAATGGCGGCGAAGTGTACGTGGGCGATTTCCCGACGTCGGTCGCCGCTCTGGGCGATGACCTGAGGACCCAAATCGGAACGCGTAATCCGGACGAAGAGCGGATCTTTATCCGCGCTGACCAGCAGACGCGTTACGGGGACTTCATGCAGGTCATGAACGCCTTGCAGGATAATGGTTTTTACAGTGTCGCCCTGGTTGGCGAAGATCAATCGTAGGGGGCGTGACTCAAAGCATGACTGCTGAACCTCACGAGCACCGCGACCCTCTGCTTGACGCACCCAAGAAGAAGAAACTCTCGACGGGTGCGATGGTCGGGATCGGCGTCTCGGTGATCGTCCACGTTCTTGCAGGTGTCTACCTGTACAAGAGCAAGTTCGAACTCCAGGAGTTCGACTACGTGGACGAGGCTGTGGACGTGGAGTTGATGGAGGCCCCGCCTCCGCCGCCTCCGCCTCCGCCGCCGCCGCCGCCGCCGCCGGATACGCCTCCGCCGCCGAAGCTTCAGGTGCGCGAGCCGGTCGTCAACACCCAGGCGCCTCCGCCTCCGGTGACCTTGCCGATCGAGCCGACGAAGAAGGAAAACCGCGTCGAATATACGGGCCCGCCCGTGATCGTCCCTGGTCCTCCGCCTCCGCCGGCGCCGCCCGCGCCGCCGCGTCCTTCGGTCATCACCAACCCGCAGTGGGCTCGCCCGCCGCGTCCGACTGAACGGGACTTCCCGCAACGCGCTCTTGATCGCGGCGTGGGCGGTTCGGCCACGGTCGAATGCACGGTGACCCCGAGCGGCAAGCCCGAAGGTTGCCGCGTCGTCTCGGAAGAGCCGTCGGGCATGGGCTTCGGCTCTGCGGCCGTTCGCATCGTCCAACGCGGGCAGCTTTCGCCCCGTACGGTCGATGGCGCTGCAACGAACGCCAAGTTCGTGGTCCGGGTGCCGTTTAACCTGGACTAAGCGTGCGAACGCACTGAACGAAAAGAAGCGCCTCGAGGTTTCGCCTCGGGGCGCTTTTTTCATGTGCTGAAGCCCGGACGCTGAGGCCCAATGAATGGGCGATGGAACCACTTTACGGCGTCAGGCATGGAGCCGGGCGGCCCGCCTGTGCATTATGGCCCTGAACTGTTCCGGAGGATCGATGTCTCGCAAGCCCCTTATGCTCGCCTTGGCGATCACCACTGGCGTCTTGGGCGCTGGGGTCGGCGCCTGCGCCTATAATGAGGCCCTGGGCCGCAATCAGCTGGTCTTCATCGACGACGGCGTGCTGGTCCAGCAGTCGCAGGCGGCCTGGGCCGAGACGCTGCGGACGCAGAAGGTGTCGAACAATGCGGCGCAGAACGCCCGGGTGCGCCGAGTGGGCGATCGCATCGTCCAGGCCGCGAATCTGACCAACCGCCATTGGGAGTATGCGGTCTTCGACGATTCCACGCCGAACGCCTTCGTCCTGCCGTCGGGCCATATGGGGGTGACGACGGGGCTGTTGGCCATCGCCAAGAACGACGACCAGCTGGCGGCCGTGATCGGCCACGAGGTCGGCCACGTCATCGCCCGTCACGCCGCCGAGCGCGCCTCGACCACCCAGACGACGGGCCTGATTCTGGGCGCCGTGCAGAGCCAGGCCGGGGACTACAGCCAGGCGGTTCAGGCCTTTGGCGGCATGGGCGCGCAATTGGGCGTCCTGTTGCCGTTCTCGCGCAGCCACGAGCTGGAGGCGGATCGCCTGGGCGTCGATTACATGGCGGCTGCCGGCTACAGGCCGTCGGAATCGCTGGCCCTGTGGCGCGCCATGGCGGAAGGACGGCAGGCGGGGACGCCGGAGTTCGCCTCAACCCACCCGTCGGACCAGACCCGTTTGATGCAACTTCAGCAGTATATCGCCAGCCGCGGTTGGAACTGACGGGGATAAAACATAAAATCCTGCGCGAGGACGAAATGGCCGCTTGCCCCCGACGGCGAGGCCCGCTAGAGAACCGCCCTCGCGCAGAGATGTGCAGCCTTAGCTCAGCTGGTTAGAGCGCCGGTTTGTGGAGCCGGAGGTCCTCAGTTCAATCCTGAGAGGCTGTACCATTCTCCCTCGAATCGCTTCTTGCGAAGGTCGAGGGAGAAGTATGACGATGACGTCGCCGGCGTGGGATCCCCAGCAATACAACCGTTTCGAGCGCCAGCGCGATCGCGCGGCCATCGATCTGCTGTCGCAGCTTCCAGACGATCTGGACCCGCATGAGGTTTGGGACATCGGTTGCGGCACGGGCCAGCACGCGGCCCTGTTGAAACGGCGCTGGCCGGACGCGCGGGTGCATGGGCTGGATTCGAGCGCCGCCATGCTGGAACAGGCGCGGGGCCTGCCCGATGATGTGGACTGGGTGCAGGGCGACCTTGAGGCCTGGAAGCCCGCCGCCCCGGTGGATCTGATCCTGGCCAACGCCTCGCTGCAGTGGGCGCCGGATCATGCGGAACTGTTCCGGCGGCTGACCGAGGCGCTGGCGCCGGATGGGGTGCTGGCGGTGCAGATGCCGATGGCCTGGGAGACGCGGCACCACACCCTGATGCGCCAGACAGCGGCGGACGGCCCGTGGAGCGCGCGCCTGAAGGGCGTCGACACCATCCAGCCGCTGCTGGCGGCCGAGGCCTATTACGACGCGGTGGCGGACCTGTGCGAGGAGGTCGACGTCTGGTCGACGACCTATCTGCACGTCTTGGACGGCGAGAACGCCGTGCTGGAGTGGATGAAGGGGACCGCCCTCAGGCCTTATCTGACCGCGCTTTGCGAAGACCCAGCCAACCGCGACGCCTTCCTGGCGCGCCTGGCTCAGGTGTTGGGCGAGGCGTTTCCACGACGTCCTGAGGGAATGACACTTCTGCCATTTCCTCGACTGTTTCTTCTGGCGCGCCGGTCCGGCGGCGGCGATGCAGGGTCTCGACCGATCCGTTGAGACTGTCGAGGGCCGCGCGGGCGGCCTCATACCCAGCCGCGACGCCGGGTTCATAGGCTTTCCAATCGCGTATATCCACGCCGTCGAGCGTGGGCAGGATCAGCAGGTCCGTCTCGGCGCGGGCCTGCATCCGCTCGGCCTCGCTGGACAGGGTGGCCGAACGCATCAGGATCGAGACGATCGGAGGGCCGCGCTTCCACGCGCCCGACAGGATCCAGCGCCACCAGGAGGGAGGATCCTCCAGGGCCTTGGGGTCGACGCCGCGTGATTGCGATACGTCGACGCCGACCACGGGGCCTCTGTTGAGCCGCCGCATGACGTCACTGGGGAAGTTTCGCAGCACGGCGCCGTCGACCAGCACCTGACCGTTCATCACCACGGGCGGCATGACGCCGGGCAGGGAGATGGAGGCGCGCAGGGCGTGACGCAGCATGCCTTCGCGATGCACCTCCAGCTTGCCCGAGGTCAGATTGGTCGACACGGCGAAGAAGGGCAGCAGCATGTCCTCCATCTGCACATCGCCGAAGGCCTCCTTCATCAGTGCCTTGACCTTGCGAGCGTGTGTCATGGCGATAATGGGCGGCGCGATGTCGGCCAGGGGATCGGCCAGGACGAAGGCCTGTCGGATGTGATGCTCCAACTCTTCGTCCGACCAGCCCAGGGCGGGCCCCGCGGCGATGACCGCCCCCATGGAAGCCCCGCCGATGAAGTCGATGGGCGTGCCCGCCTCGCGCAGAGCCTTCAGCGCGCCGATGTGGGCGTAGGCGCGGGCGCCGCCGCCTGACAGCACCACGCCCACGGCCGAGCCGGTGATCAGGCGAGCGATCCGCGCCGTGTCGTCGAACAGGCCTTCGACCGCGTGGAACCAGCGGCCGGGCTTCAGCGCGTCCAGCCAGACGCGGGTGTTGCTGGGGCGCGGCATCCGTGGATCGCGCAACAGGATCAGGTCGGTGCGCTGGCCTGCGTCGTCCCAGTCGTCGGCGACCGGCGGGGCAGGGGGCGGCGGCCGGTCGGCGGCCCCGACCAGGAACAGGCGGTCGACCTGGCGCGCGCAAAGGGCGGCCCAGTTCGGTTCGTCCGCCTCGGCGACGTAGAGGACGTAGTCGTGGGCGTCTTCAACCCGAGAGAACCATTCGGCGGCCGAGGCCAGGGCCGAGCTGTCGATGACGTGGCAGGTGCTGCCCTGGGCCTCGACCGCACGGGCCACGCGCTCGACGAAGGCGCGGATCGGCCTGTCGCGGGCCGCGACGAAGCCGAAGACGTTGGGTTCCGCGCCGCCGCTGCGCTCGCGGGCGCGGCTCAGCATGATCTGGCCCAGTTCGGACATCAGCATGGGATCGTTGCGCGCGGCGTCGAAGAAGGCCTCGCGCGGCAGGGCCAGAACATCGCTGTCGCGCAGGGCGACCACGTCCGACATGTGCGACGTGCCCGCCAGCATGGCCAGTTCGCCGACCGGCTCGCCGGGTTTGATGACGGCGGCCATCTGCGGAACCCGCGCGTCGTCGCGGCGGAAGACGCCCAGACGCCCGGCGCGCAGAAGATAGAGGGTGTCGGCCGGATCACCGACAGAGAACAGGCGCTCGCCTCGCGTCAGGGCGAACCAGCTGGCGCGGCTGTCCCGCGCGTCCTCGAAGGCGCGTGACAGGGCGGCGGCGAGCGTGTCCGGTCGAAGCGGGGCCATGAAGAGGAGATATAGCGGATTTCGCCTTCGGTGAACCGAACGGCTTCCCCCGGAGGCGGAAGCCTCCTAAACCTTGGGCATGCCCAAGCTGATTTCCGCCGTCGATCGCAACAGTCCTGCTTTCAAAACGCTGGATGCGCACAATCGCGCCCTGCGGGACGAGCTTCATGAAAAGGTGGCCAAGGCCGCGCGCGGCGGCTCAGACGCCAGCCGTGAGCGCCATGTGGCGCGCGGCAAGCTGTTGCCGCGCGACCGGGTCGAGCGCCTGCTGGACCCCGGCTCGCCGTTCCTAGAGGTCGGCCAACTGGCCGCCAACGGCATGTATCGCGACGAAGCCCCCGGCGCGGGCATGATCTGCGGCGTCGGCCGGGTGTCGGGCCGCGAGGTCATGATCGTCGCCAACGACCCGACGGTGAAGGGCGGCGCCTACTTCCCCATGACGGTGAAGAAGCATCTGCGGGCGCAGGAGATCGCCGAGCAGAACAATCTGCCGTGCGTCTATCTGGTCGATTCCGGCGGGGCGAACCTGCCGCACCAGGCCGAGGTGTTTCCGGATCGCGACCATTTCGGCCGCATCTTCTTCAATCAGGCGCGGATGAGCGCGCGCTCGATCCCGCAGATCGCCTGCGTCATGGGGTCGTGTACGGCGGGCGGCGCCTATGTGCCGGCCATGTCGGACGAGACGGTGATCGTGCGCAATCAGGGCACCATCTTCCTGGCCGGTCCGCCGCTGGTGAAGGCAGCGACGGGCGAGGTCATCTCGGCCGAGGAACTGGGCGGCGCCGAAACCCACGGCCGAAAGTCCGGCGTGGTCGACCATGTGGCCGAGAACGACGAGCACGCGCTGGAGATCGTGCGCTCCATTGTCGCCAATCTGAACACGACCAAGGCCCAGCCGCTGGACGTGCGCGAGCCGCGCGCGCCCGCCTATGATCCGGCCGAACTGTACGGGATCATCCCTGAGGACGTCCGCGCTCCCTATGACGTACGCGAGGTCATCGCCCGCGTCGTCGACGGCTCGGAACTGGACGAGTTTAAGGCCCTGTACGGCACGTCGCTGGTGTGCGGCTTCGCCCGCATCTGGGGGCAGCCGGTCGCCATCCTGGCCAACAACGGCGTGCTGTTCTCGGAGAGCGCCCAGAAGGGCGCGCACTTCATCGAACTGGCCTGCAAGCGCAAGATTCCGCTGCTGTTCCTGCAGAACATCTCGGGCTTCATGGTCGGCGGCAAATATGAAGCCGAAGGCATCGCCAAGCACGGAGCAAAGCTGGTCACGGCCGTCGCCTCGGCTGAGGTGCCCAAGTTCACCGTCCTGATCGGCGGATCGTTCGGCGCGGGCAACTACGGCATGTGCGGCCGGGCCTACAGCCCGCGCTTCCTCTTCACTTGGCCCAACAGCCGCATCAGCGTCATGGGCGGCGAACAGGCGGCCAGCGTTCTGGCTACCGTCCACCGCGACGCGGACACATGGACCCCGGATGAAGCCGAGGCCTTCAAGGCGCCGATCCGTCAGAAGTATGAGGACGAGGGCAACCCCTATTACGCCACGGCCCGCCTGTGGGACGACGGGGTCATCGACCCGGCCCAGACGCGCGACGTGCTGGGCCTGGCCATCAGCGCTTCGTTGAACGCCCCGATCCCGGAGACGACCTTCGGCGTGTTCCGGATGTAAGGCAATAAATTGCACGGTGTTCAAAAAACGACTTGAAGCCGGATCGCGCGGCTGAGAGTGTCGCGTCGGCGATCTCGATGTGGGATCAGAATCTGCACGACAAGGACAGTGACATGAAGAAAACTGCAGCTCTCATCGCCCTGACCGCGCTGCTCGCGGCCTGCGGATCGCAGGCCGATTCCAAGGCCCCGGCGACGGTCGAAGCCGCGTCTGAGGCTGCGACGCCGCAGACCGAGCCGGTCTCTGCGGCCGAAGAGGCGGCCGCGCGCGCGGGCGAGCCGTCCGAAGCGGTCTTCCCGGTCGGCTATCGCGGCAATTGGGATTACAGCGACGACGGTTGCGCCAAGGACGAGAGCGGCACGCGCTTCGTCATCACGGCCAATGAGATCAAGGGTTATGAGGACACCTCCAAGCTGGTGGCTCTGGAGACCCTGCAAGGCGAAGGCGACGCCATCCGCGTGGTTCTGGAGAACCAGTCGTCGGACGGCGACCAGACCCTCGTCCAGACCCTGCGCCTGTCGCCGGTGGCGGGCGTCTCGCTGCGCGTCGAGCAGGACGGCAAGACCGTTCGCGCCAACCGCTGCGATCCTGTTTAATCGCCTTCTTACCCAGCGAGGGGGAGAGGGATGACGTTTGAAGCGTTCTATCGGCCAAGGAGCCCATCATGACTGACCAGAAGCCGACCGAAGAAGAGCTGAACGCTCTGGACATCACCGACGCCGAGGCGGCGGAGATGAACGCCATCGCACACCCCTTCGTCGCCGATGCGGCGCCGGACGCCAACGACGATCTGGTGCAGATCGACGCCACGGCCGACGGAGTGGTTTTCGTCACCATCAACCGTCCCGAGAAGAGGAACGCTTTCGACGCAGCGACCATCGCCGCCCTCTATGAAGCGTTCGAGACCCTGCACGGCGCCGACAAGGTGCGCGTGGTCTTCATCCGCGGCGCGGGCGGAACGTTCAGTGCGGGCGCCGACCTGAACTGGATGCGCTCGGCCGCCGACTGGTCCGAGAGCGACAACCGCGACGACGCCATGGGGCTGGCCAAGATGCTCAAGGCCCTGCACGACGTGCCGGCCCTGACGGTGGCCCTGGTCGAGGGCGCGGCCATGGGCGGCGGGGCGGGCATCGTCGCCGCCTGCGACATGGCCGTGGCCGTCGAGGGGACGCGCTTCGCCTTCTCGGAGGTCAAGCTGGGCCTGATCCCGGCGACCATCGCCCCTTATGTCATCGAGGCGGTCGGCGCGCGCCGCGCCCGCCAACTGTTCCTGACGGCCAACATCTTCGACGCCGATTACGCGGCCCATGCGGGGCTGATCGACATGGTCCTGCCTGAAGGTTCGGTGGACGAGTTCATCTCCATGCTGACCGACAGCCTGTCGGCCAATGCGCCGGGCGCCATGGGCGACGCCAAGCGCCTGGTGAACGACGTGGCGGGCGAAGAGATCGACAACCGCCTGCTGGAAGAGACCGCCAAGCGCATCGCCCGCGCCCGCGTCTCGGCCGAGGGTCAGGAAGGCGTCCGCGCGTTTCTGGACAAGCGTCCGGCCAACTGGGCGCAGTAATTTCGTCCTTCTCCCCTTGTGGGAGAAGGTGTCATGCGGAGCATGACGGATGAGGGGTTGCTTCGCCTTGTCCGTCTGCTTCTGAACCGCGCGATTTCAGCGTTGCGAGACCCCTCATCCGACCCGCTTTGCGGGCCACCTTCTCCCACAAGGGGAGAAGGGTTAGGAACGCCCTATGTTTAAATCCGTCCTGGTCGCCAATCGCGGCGAGATCGCCTGCCGCGTCTTCCGCACCGCTCGTCGCATGGGCCTGCGCACCATCGCCGTCTATTCCGAGGCTGACGCCAACGCCCTGCACGTGCGCGAGGCTGATGAAGCGGTGCTGATCGGTCCGGCGGCGGCGCGCGAATCCTATCTGGATGCGGCCAAGGTACTGGCGGCGGCCAAGGCGACTGGGGCGGAGGCCATTCACCCCGGCTATGGCTTCCTGTCCGAGAACGCCGACTTCGCCGAGGCGGTGGCGGCGGCAGGTATCGTCTGGATCGGCCCCAAGCCGTCCTCGATCCGCGCCATGGGCCTGAAGGACGCGGCCAAGAAGCTGATGATCGAGGCGGGCGTGCCCGTCACCCCCGGCTATCAGGGCGAGGACCAGTCGCTGGAGACCCTGACGGCCGAGGCGAACCGCATCGGCTTCCCGGTTCTGATCAAGGCGGTCGCGGGCGGCGGCGGCAAGGGGATGCGCAAGGTCGACCGCGCCGAGGACTTTGCTGAAAATCTGGCGTCGGCCCAGCGCGAGGGTCAGTCGTCTTTCGGCGATCCGCGCGTGCTGATCGAAAGCTACATCACCCGCCCGCGCCACATCGAGGTGCAGGTCTTCGGCGACAGCCACGGCAATGTCGTCCATCTGCATGAGCGCGACTGCTCGCTGCAGCGCCGCCACCAGAAGGTGATCGAGGAGGCCCCGGCGCCGGGCATGGATCAGGCCACGCGCGACGCCGTCACCGCCGCCGCCGTGCGCGCCGCCAAGGCCGTGGACTATCAGGGCGCAGGCACCATCGAGTTCATCGCCGACGCCTCCGACGGACTGAAGGCCGACCGCATCTGGTTCATGGAGATGAACACCCGGCTTCAGGTCGAACACCCGGTGACGGAGGCCATCACCGGCGTCGATCTGGTCGAATGGCAACTGCGCGTTGCAGCGGGCGAGCCCATTCCGCTGGCGCAGGCCGACATTCCGATGAAGGGCTGGGCGATGGAGGCCCGCCTCTACGCCGAAGACCCGGCCAACGGCTTCCTGCCGTCGATCGGGCGGCTGGATCACTTCGTCATGCCGGATGATATCCGCGTCGACACCGGCGTGATGCAGGGCGGCGAGGTCAGCCAGTTCTACGACCCCATGATCGCCAAGCTGATCGTCCACGAAGACACCCGCGAGGCCGCTGCCGCCCGTCTGGCCGACGCCTGCCGTGAGGTCGAGGTCTGGCCGGTGAAGACCAATGCGGGATTCATGGCGCGTTGTCTGGACCATCCGCGCTTTGTCGAAGGCGACGTGGACACCGGCTTCATCGCGGCGGAGGAGGGGGCGCTGATCGCCCCGGCTCAGGTTTCCGCCCGCGCCCTGGCCGCTGCGGCGGGACAGATCGGGCTGGAGGCGGACGCCGCCGCCTTTGACGCGCCGGACAATGTGCTGGCGCCCGCCCGCGCGGGCCTGTTCGGTTTCCGGCTGAACGCGGCGCCGCAGGCGCATGCGGGGGTCCACCATGACGGCGCGGCGCACGCCCTGACCCTGACCGGCGAGCCGGGCTGGTATGGGCGTTCTTCCAGCTTCACCGTGAGCGGCGAATTCGGCTCGGCTCAGATCTATGGCGAGCCGGGCGTGGTCGTGGTCGACGGCGAGGTCGTCAGCACCTTGTCGCCGGACGCCGGACGGGTGCTGGTGTTCGACGGCGGCGACGTGGTCGAGTTCCACCGCCGCCAGTCCAGCGGTCCGGCGGGCGGTTCCGCCTCCGACGGTGGCCTGCGCGCGCCCATGCCGGGCAAGATCGTCGCCTCGCCCGCCAAGGCCGGGGACAAGGTGGCCAAGGGCCAGCCGGTCGTCGTGCTGGAGGCCATGAAGATGGAGCACGCCCTGACCGCGCCCTTCGACGGCGTGGTGGCCGAGTTCAACGTCGCCGTCGGCGATCAGGTCGTGGACGGCGCGGTGCTGGCTGTGGTGAAGGCCGAGGGCGAATGATCGTTGCGGCCCTGATGGCGACGGCGCTTGTGGGAGCCGACCTGAGCGATATGCCGACGGAGTCGGCCGCGGATCTGCAGTGCATGGGCCTGCTGGCGGTGGCGATCGACGATCCGGCCGCCTCGGATGAGCTCAAGCAGCAGTATACGGGCGGCATGATGTATTATCTGGGCCGTCTGGAAGGCCGCGATCCGGCGCGCAACTGGATCGGGCGGATGCTGGAATATACGGACTCCATCCCGGTCGAACAGGTCCGTTCGCACAGCCAGCGTTGCGGACAGGAACTGACCGCCAAGGGGCAGGAAATCTTCACCCAACTGGATCGCCAGCCCTGAGCCGAGCTGGCCTTCGCGGCGTCGGATGACTAGTTGGGCCTCATGCCCCTGCACATGATCAAGCTCTGCGTCGGCGTGACCGAGGTCGAGACGCTGGAAGCGAACGCGGCCCGGTCCGACTGGCGCATCGTCCACACCCGAATGACGCCGAAGCGCGCCGCCGAGATCGAGGACGGCGGCTCGCTGTACTGGGTCATGAAAGGCTCCGTGACCTGCCGCCAGCGTATCCTCGAGATCACGACCATCGGCGAGGGCAAGACCAGCCGCTGCGAGATCAAGCTCGACAGCCAGGTCATCCGCACTGCGCCCCTGGCCCGGCGACCGTTTCAGGGCTGGCGCTATTTCGAGAAGGACGTGCCGCCGGACCTGTCGGTGGCCGAGCCGACGGACCTGCCGCCTGACCTGGCGCGCGAGTTGCGCGAGCTGGGCGCCTGGTAGGCGCCTGAACCGGCCGGAAAATCGATTGACCCGCGCCTGCGCGCGTGGCTGTTGCGGCGTCCGATGGTCCAGTCCCTGTTCAGCTTCCATAATCGCGCCACCCTGTCCGAGCTGTTGAAGCTGGCCTGGCCGGTCGTGCTGGCGCGTCTGGGCATCATGACCATGGGCCTGACCGACGCTATCGTCGTCGGCCACTACGCCAGCCGCGAGCTGGCCTACCACTCCCTGGCCTGGGCACCGTCCTCGGTCGTGCTGACCACGGCGGTCGGCCTGATGATGGGGGTGCAGGTCATGACCGCCCGTCTGCTGGGCGAGGGGCGCGGCGATGAGGTCGGCGCGGTCCTGCGTCGCGGCATGACCTACGCCCTGCAGATCGGCTTTGTCGCCATGATCGGCCTGCTGCTGCTGGGGCCGTTCGGACTGGTGCACATGGGGCTGGAGGACGGCTTGGGCGAGGGCGCGACGCCTGCCCTGATGGTCTTCGCCCTGTCGATGCCGGCCTATCTGATTTCGATCTGCGCCCTGTTTTTCCTGGAGGGGCTGCACCGGCCCAAGGCGGGCATGGTGGCCATGTGGGTGGCCAATGCGGTCAACCTGGCGCTGAACCTGCTGCTGGTGCCGGACATCCTGGGCATCGGCCTGGACGGCGCCGTGGCCTCGGCCTGGGCGACGTTCGGCGCGCGGGCGGCGCTGGCGATTTTCCTGGTGATCTTCATTCTGCGCCTGCCCGAAGCGCGCGCCTGGGGCGTGTTCAACAAGCCCAAGCGCGACAAGGCGGTTGAAAGCCAGCAGATTAAGGTCGGTCTCGGCGGCGGCGCGTCCAACTTCATCGAGGTCGGGGCCTTCGCGGCCATGACCCTGTTCGCCGGTCAATTGGGCGCGGCCGAGACCGCCAGCTGGGCCGTGGTCATCAACGTTTCCGCCATCGTCTTCATGGTGCCCATGGGCCTGTCGTCGGCGACGGCGGTGCTGGTCGGCCGCAGCTACGGCGGCGGCGATCGAGCGGGCGTCATGCGGGGCGGCCTGGCGGGCGTCGGCGTGGTGACGGTGCTGGCCTTCATCATCGCCATCGGCCTGTGGCTGACCGCACCGCTAGTGGTCGGCGCCTATACGACCGACCCGGCGATCCTGGCCATCGCGGCCCCGGCCTTGGCGCTGGCGACTCTGTTCTTCGTCGCCGACGCCCAGCAGGTGGTCGCCGCCCAGGCGAACCGCGCGGCGGGCGATGTGGTGTGGCCGACGCTGATGCACCTACTGTCCTATGGTTTCATCATGATCCCGCTGGGCTGGTTCCTGGCGCATCGCATGGGCGTGGACGGCCTGGTCTGGTCAGTGATCGTCGCCAGCCTGATCTCTGGCGCGCTGCTGACCGGGCGGTTCGTGCGGATCGCGCGGCGTCTGCCGACGGCAAGGGCGACGCCTGTCTCATAGGCGTCCGGCCCATAAAAGGTGACGACTGGGTTTGCGCCCTCTATATCCGACGCCTCCTTGTCAGACGTTGGAAGATCATGTCCCGCATCCTCATCACCTCGGCGCTGCCCTACATCAACGGCATCAAGCACCTGGGGAATTTGGCCGGGTCCATGTTGCCCGCTGATGTGTGGGCGCGGTTCATGCGGGCGCGCGGCCATGACGTCCTCTATGTCTGCGCCACCGACGAGCACGGCACCCCGGCTGAATTGGCCGCCGCCGCCGCCGGTCAGGACGTCCGTACCTATTGTGACGAGCAGCACCAGGTTCAGAAGAAGGCCGCCGACGCCTTCAGCCTGTCGTTCGACGTCTTCGGCCGCAGCTCCAACGCCCCGAACACCCGCCTGACCCAGCATTTCGCGAAGGTGCTGGAGGAACGCGGCCTGATCGAGGAGCGCGTGGACCGGATGATCTATTCGATCGACGACGCCCGCTTTCTGCCCGACCGCTATGTCGAGGGCACCTGTCCGCATTGCGCCTATGAAAAGGCGCGCGGCGACCAGTGCGACAACTGCGGCCGCCTGCTGGACCCGACCGATCTGATCAATCCCTATTCGGCGGTGTCGGGCAGCCGCAATCTGGAGGTCCGCGACACGCGTCACCTCTATCTGCTGCAGACCAAGGTGGCCGACGACGTGCGCGCCTGGGTCGACGCCCGCTCGCCCCAGTGGCAGCCGCTGGCGCGCTCCATCGCCTATAAGCATCTGGACGAAGGCCTGATCGACCGCGGCATCACCCGCGACCTGAAATGGGGCGTGCCGGTCGTCGGTCCCGACGGCGGTCCGCGTCCGGGCATGGAGGGCAAGGTCTTCTACGTCTGGTTCGACGCGCCCATCGAGTACATCGGCGCGACCGAGGAGTGGGCGCAGAAGACCGGCGGAAACTGGCGCTCGTGGTGGCGTCTGGACGAGGGCGCCGAAGACGTGCGCTACGTCCAGTTCATGGGCAAGGACAACGTCGCCTTCCACACCGTCAGCTTCCCGGCGACCATCCTCGGCTCGGGAGAGCCTTGGAAGACGGTGGACCAGCTCAAGGCCTTTAACTGGCTGAACTGGTACGGCGGCAAGTTCTCGACCAGCATGGGCCGGGGCGTCTTCATGGATCAGGCGCTGGAGCTGCTGCCCGCCGATTACTGGCGCTGGCACCTGACGGCCTATGGGCCAGAACATTCCGACGCGGCCTTCACCTGGGAGCAGTTCCAGTCGACGACGAACAAGGATCTGGCCGACGTGCTGGGCAACTTCGTCAACCGCATCGTCAAGTTCACGGAATCCAAGTTCGAGGGCGTCGCGCCCGAGGGCGGCGAACCGGGCGCGCTGGAAGAGAAGCTGGCGGCTGACGTCAAGGCGGCCCTGGCCAGCCTGACCTATGAGTTCGAGGCCATGGAGTTCCGCAAGGCGGCCCAGGCGGCGCGCGCTCTGTGGGTGCTGGGCAACGAATATCTTCAGGAAGCCGCCCCCTGGACGGCGCTGAAGACGGATCGCGAACGCGCCGCCGTGGTGGTGCGCGCCGGCCTGTCCCTGGTCGCCCTGTTCGCCCGCGTCACCGCGCCCTTCATGCCCGAGGCGGCGGCTCGCATCGCCGCCACGGTGGGCGCGACCGACCTGTCGTGGCCGGACGTCGAGGGCGATCTGTTGAATCTCGTTCCCGCCGGGCAAGCGGTTGCCGCCGCCCAGGTGCTGTTCGCCAAGATCGAGGACGCTCAGGTCGCCGAGTGGACCGAACGTTTCGGCGGCGCCGAAGGGTGAGCGCCGGGGCCATGCTCCCTGCCTTGAATGCGGTGTCGTCGGATCGGCGCGCCGCCGTTCGCGAACGCCTGCAACGGACCGGCCGCGCCCAGGTTGAAGGCATACTGACCGAGCCCTCGGCCGCCGCGCTGTATGATCTGGCGCGTGAGGCGGATTACAACGTCGTGACGCGGAGGGGGACCGGCCATGTCGACCTGCCATCCGCGTGGCTGGCGTCTCTTCAGCCGGATCAGAAGCGTGGACTGGGAGAGGCGATCCAGAAGTCGGCGGCGACGGATTTCCAGTATCTGTACGACAACTATCCGGTGTTCGACCTGGTGCAGGACGGTCTTGCCGAGGCTCCTTGGCGAGCCTTGGCGACCTTCCTGAATGGCGATGACTTTCTGGGGCTGATGCGAGAGCTGACGGGAGAAGAGCGCATCGCCATGGCCGACATGCAGGTGACGCGTTATCGCGCGGGGCACTTCCTGACCGAGCATGACGATCACGCCGAAGGGAAGAACCGCTACTTCGCCTATGTGCTGAACCTGACGCCCGGTTGGCGGATCGACTGGGGCGGGCTGCTGGCCTTCCATGGCGAGGACGGCAATGTGGCCGAGGCCTTCACGCCGCGCTTCAACACGCTGAACCTGTTGCGGGTGCCGACGCCGCATTCGGTGACGCAGGTGGCGCTGTCCGCCGGCGGCGATCGGATTTCGCTCACGGGTTGGTTGCGTGGCCGCTGAGGCGATGGCCTGAACATGAGAAAGGCCCGGATCGCTCCGGGCCTTTCGTATTTCAGGAGGCGGGTTGAGCGGGCTCGACCGTCTGCGGCGGCGGATCGCGTCGTTCGCGACCGCCGGGCAGGGCGTGAGGCGTGTGCGAATCCGCGCCCTTGCCCGTGTGCTTCATATGCTTGGCCTGCTCCTCTGCGCCGATGGCGAGGAAGGCCGGCGCCGAGGCGTTGAACTGATCGGCATGGCCGGTGCGGACGATCACCGAACGCCCGCCGTCCCAGATCATGTGCAAGGCGACGTAGAGAACGATGGCCAGGCCGACATAGGCGATCCAGCGATAGCGGTTCAGCAGCTTGGCGATGAAGGTGGCCGCCAGACCCATCAGGGCGATGGACAGGATCAGGCCGAACACCATGATCCAGGGATGTTCGTGACTGGCGCCGGCCACGGCCAGGACATTGTCCAGGCTCATGGTCAGGTCGGCGATCATGATCTGGATCAGGGCGGCGCCGAAGGTCTTGCGCTTCAGGCCCAGCTCTTCGGGTGAAGGGCCGCCGCCGTGTTCGATGGCCATGGCGCGCTCGATCTCGGCCTCGGCCTCGGCCTGGTCGTGGGTGGCCTGCTCGCGCAGCTCTCGCCACATCTTCCAGCACACCCACAGCAGCAGGAAGCCCCCCGCCAGCAGCAGGCCGACGATGGCCAGCAGCTGGACGGTGATGAGCGCAAGCCCGATGCGCATGACGACGGCGGCGGCCAGGCCGATCAGGATGGCCTTGCGGCGCTGTTCCTGGGGCAGGGCCGCGGCGGCGAGGCCCACGGCGACGGCGTTGTCGCCGGCCAGGACCAGATCGATCATCAGCACCTTGCCGAGGGCGGAGGCCTGACTGATCAGTTCGGGGTTCGAGAGGAAGTCCATGTCGGACTCTTAGAACTCGACAGGCCCCGCGCCAAGACGCCGCAGGGGCGAGTTGACGCGGGGGATCAGTTCCTAGCTCGCTCTGCCCTGGGCGCGGGCGGCTTCATACAGGGCGATGGCGGCGGCGTTGGAGACGTTCAGGCTCTCGAAACCGCCGGGCATGGGGATGCGGGCCATGGCTTCGCAGTGTTCAGCCACCAGTCGGCGCACGCCGTCGCCTTCCGAGCCCATGACGATGACGGTGGGTCGGGCGTCCAGCGCCTGTTCCAGCGTCAGATCCGATTCGCCGTCCATGCCGATGGCGCGCCAGCCGTAGTCGGCCAGCTTCTCCAGCGCGCGGCTGAGATTCGTCACGCGGGCGCAGGGCAGGCGTTCGGTCGCGCCGGCCGAGGCCTTGGCCAGGGCGCCGGCCAGGGCGGGGGAGTGGCGGTCCTGCACCACTATGCCGCGCGCGCCGAAGGCCAGGGCTGAGCGGAAGATGGCGCCGACGTTCTGGGGGTCGGTCAGCTGATCCAGCATGACGATGACGCCCTCGGCCGGTTCGGCCAGGTCTTCCAGGGCCACGCCTTCCAGCGGCTGGACCTTGAAGGCCATGCCCTGGTGCACCGCCCCGGCGGGCAGCATCCGGCCCAGGGCGACAGAATCAACCACTTCGATTCGGTGGCCGTTCGCCAGATTCTCGCGCTGAATCTCTTCGGCACGGTCTTCCGTGACCATCAGGCGGCCGCTTCCACGACGCGCAGGATTCGCCAAAGCGGCCAAAACCGGATGGCGTCCCCAAAGAAAATTATCGGCGTCCGGGCGCGAACGGGCCGGTTTTCGCTCTGTCTCACCGCCGCCGCGTCCTTGCGTGGCGGGCGTTTGAGGCCGATCTAGACGGCCTTCCCCCCTCTTTTGGAAAGATTGTTTTTTACCGGTTTTCCGGTCGTTGCGTTCTCGAAATGACGACACTATAAGACGGCCTCCGATTTGGGCCCCAGGGCTTTCGGTTCAGGCGCTTCCTCTACTGCAGGCGTCGCCCGACAGCGAAGGCTTTCGTCGCGGAATGATCGAAAGATTGTTTCCGGCGTTTCCAGACCGGCATTGACATAAGGCGCGCTGGGGGAATGTCCCGAGCGGCAAAGGGGGCGGACTGTAAATCCGCTGCGTAAGCTTCGCAGGTTCGAGTCCTGCTTCCCCCACCACGCGCCTTCAATGCCTGACGGGCCGGGAGTCCAGATAGGAATCGGGTGCGGAACCGTCGCTCTTCAATCGAAGGGCGGTGCAACCGCATTCTTCGTGCGGGTATAGCACAATGGTAGTGCAGCAGCCTTCCAAGCTGAGGATGTCGGTTCGATCCCGTCTACCCGCTCCAGGTTTATTGAACTGAGCACAAGCGCCCCTCCGCTCCGGACCCGGGCCACAGGAGTTTGGCCATGGCCAAGGGAAAGTTCGAACGCACTAAGCCGGACTGCAACATCGGCACGATCGGTCACGTTGACCACGGCCAGACGACGCTGACGGC